>NZ_JQMO01000003.1:1201743-1502179 GCF_000744785.1 Kitasatospora azatica KCTC 9699
GCGCGCTCGCGGGTGCGCGCGCCGGGTACGCCGCGTGCGCCCGGTGGGGCAGGCGCGGATACGCTGACGCCCCGTCACCGGCAAGTGGGTGACGGGGCGTCAGCGAGCCTGCGACCGCAGCGGACCGGACGTGGCGTCAGACGGTCTGGCACGGGCGGATGTAGAGGCGCTCGCCGGTACGGGCGGCGTCCTCCACGAGTCGGCGAACAGTCTCCGCGTCGACGATCACACGATCGACGGCAGAGCCCTGCTGGTCGTCCAGTCGGAGAATCTCGAAACGCATGGGCCTCTCCTCTCTTGGTCCCGGCGGGAGCCGGGGCGGCGGGGTGGTGCTCATCGGTACCGACGGTGGTGCCTGGGTCAGTGCCACTTGTCCCCCCTCGTTGCAGCCTCTGGTTGGACACCCCCCGGCCATCGACTGGGGGAAGACTGCTGGGCCCTCGTTCATCAGGGTCGCGCCGAGCGGCTTCCTGGCAGTTGCCCGCTCGTGAAGTCCTGGTTACTTGGCTGCGCGGTGACGCGTGGTGACTCTCGGGATAGAACCGCGCGGGCGGGGCGTTCATTCCCGGTCTGAATCAAATATTACCGGACCTAATGAAATTCGGCCCGGCAGAGCGTGCGGCCACGGCGGCGCTCAGGCTCACTGGGGCTCTGGTCGACCGGCGTTCGGGCCGGCTGGCGGTGTGATCGACCGGCGCTCGGGTCTACCGACGGTCGGGTCGGCTGGGCGTTCAGGCCGACTGGACGGAGGACCAGAACTCGGTCAGAGCGGCTGCCGTCTCGGTCGGGCGCTCCGCGTTCGGGGAGTGGCCGGCGCCGTCGATCCGGACGTACCGGGCGCCGAGCCGTGCGGCGGTCTCGGACTGCTCCTCGACCGGCCAGGCGTAGTCCCGCACGCCGGAGACGGCCAGCTTGGGCAGCGGAACGGCCGCCAACTCGGCGGTGCGGTCCGGCTCGCTGAGCAAGCGCTCACCCATGGCCAGCAGGGCCTGGGGGAGGTTGGCCAACCAGCGGCGGTGCAGGAACTCGGCGATCTGGGGCGCGGGCTTGCCGGCCGGGTCGCCGCTGCCCTCCTCCAACTGCTGCATCACCTGCCAGATGGTCTCCAAGTCCACGCTGCCGAGCGCGTCCATCAGCATCTTGGTGCGGGCCGCCTCGGCGGGGTCGATCGGGCCCGGGCCGGTGGAGAGCATGGTGAGCGAGGACCAGGGCAGGGCGGTGGGGGTGTTGGCGGGGGCGTTGACGCCGGCGAGGACGGCTTCGCGGGCCACATAGCCGCCGAAGGAGTGGCCGAGCAGGTGGAGGGGGGTGCCGGGGGCGGCTTCGGTGAGCGCGTCGGAGATCGCGCGCAGGTCGCGGCCGAGCTCGGGCAGCGCGTAGGCGGCCTGGTCGGCGGGGCCGCCGGTCTCGTACTGGCCGCGCTGGTCGACGGCGACGGTGCGGAATCCGGCGGCGGCGAGCGGTTCGAGGAGGGCGATGAAGTCCTCCTTGCTGCCGGTGAAGCCGGGCACCAGCAGGGCGGTGCCGCGCGCGGGGCCGGTGGGCTCGGCGCGCAGGACGGCGAAGCTGCCGCGACTGGTGGGCAGGCGCAGGGCGGTGGCGCAGGCGGGGAGGGCGAGGAAGGGCGGGGTGCTCATCAGGGGGAGTCCTCCTCGGCTGCGGTCGGCGAGAGCTGTAGTTGAGGGTAGGGGGTGGGGGCGAAGCGCGATGACCGGTGACAGTTAACAGAATCTGAAATCTGTCAGCTGTCACCGGTCATTCGTCAACGGTCATCCGTCATCCGTCGTCCGCCATCGACCATCGCGAAGCCGGTACCGAGAATCGGCCGGCGCGAATCCGTCATCGCGAAGCGCTCGTCGCCCGCCGGACAGCCGACGAGGGGTGGGCTGTCCGCCACACCCCTCGTCAGGTGATGCTCCGTCAGTCGGTCGCCTCGGCCGCCACCGCCGCCTTGCGGGTGCGGCGGCGCGGCGCCGGTGCTGCCTCGGCCGCAGCCTCAGCCGGCACCTCGGTCTCGGCGACCGCCTTCTTGGCGGCGGTCTTCCGGGTCCGAGTGGCCTTCTTGGCGGGGGCCTCGGCCGAAGCCGGCTCGGTCTCCGCCGGAGCGGCAGCCGCCGCAGCCTTCTTGATGGTCCGCTTGGCAGCCGCCTTCTTCGCGACCGGCGCCTCCTCGGCGACCACGACGGCCTCGGCAGCCGCGGCGGTCTTCTTGGCCGCGGTCTTCCTGGTGGTCGTCTTCTTCGCCGGAGCCTTCTCGACCGGCTGCTCCGCGATGTCCGCGACGGTCGCGATGTCCGCCTCGGCCGGAGCGGCAGCCGCAGCCTTCTTGGTGGTCCGCTTGGCGGGCACCCGCTTGGTGGCGGTCTTCTTGGCCGGCTGCTCGGCAGTGGCCTCCTCGACCGGAGCCGCGACCGGGGCCGCCACCTCGGCCGGAGCCTCGGTCACGGTCGTCGCCTTGCGAGTGCGGCGGCGCGGGGCCGGCGCGGTCTCGGTGACCACGGCCACCGCCACCGCAACCGCCTCGGCCTCGGCCTCGGCCGGAGCCTCTGCCACGGCCGTCGTCGCCTTGCGAGCGCGGCGGCGCGGGGCCGGCGCGACCTCGGTGGCCGCAGCCTCGGCCGGAGCCTCGGTCACGGCCTCGGCCGGGGTGACAGCCGCGTCCTCGGCAACCGCCTTCTTCGCGGCGGTCTTCCGGGTCCGGGTGGCCTTCTTCGGTGCGGGGCTCGCGCTCTCCTCGACCGGCGCACCGGCCTGGCTCGGCACGGTCACCGTCGCGGGCGCCTCGGGCGCCGGAGCAGCCTCGGTGACGGCAGCGACAGCAGCAGCCACCGGGGCGACAGCCACAGGTGCCGCCTCCACGGCCTCGACCGCACTCGCCGTCGTCGCGGCCTCGACCGCCGCGTTGCCACGCGAGCGCCGACGACGCCGACGCGGCGCCGCCGTCTCGCCGTCCCCGCCGGCGGGCACACCGGCCGCCGGGACAGCCGCCCCAGCACCGTCTGCGCCAGCGCCGCCCGACACGGCACCGGTCACCGGCGCCGTCCCCTCGGCGACCGAAGAGCCGCCACGGGTACGCCGACGGTTGCGCGGCGCCCGGGCCGACCGCTCCTCGGTCGCCTGCTCGCCGACCGCACAGCGACGCCCGTTCCCGCGCTCGCCATTGGGGCGGTCACTGCCGGAGCGCTCAGCGGAACGCTCGCCCGAGCGCTCGCCGCCGGGTCGCTCGCCGCCACGGCCGCCACGACCGCGGTCGCGCTCGCCGCCCCGGCCGCCACCGGTGCGCGCACCGCGCCCGCCGGTCTCGCCGAGGTCCTCGACCTCCTCGGCGGCCAGTCCGGCCCGGGTGCGCTCGGAACGCGGCAGCACGCCCTTGGTACCGGGCACGATCTTCAGCAGCTCGTACAGGTGCGGGGAGGTCGAGTAGGTCTCCTCCGGCTCGTTGAAGCCCAGCTCCAGCGCCTTGTTGATCAGCTGCCAGCGCGGGATGTCGTCCCAGTCGACCAGCGTGACCGCGGTGCCCGAGGCGCCGGCCCGGCCGGTCCGGCCGATCCGGTGCAGGTAGGTCTTCTCGTCCTCGGGGCACTGGTAGTTGATGACGTGCGTGACGCCCTCGACGTCGATGCCGCGGGCCGCGACGTCGGTGCAGACCAGCACGTCGACCTTGCCGCTGCGGAACGCCCGCAGAGCCTGCTCGCGGGCGCCCTGGCCGAGGTCGCCGTGCACGGCGCCGGCCGCGAAGCCGCGCTGGGTCAGCTGGTCGGCCACATCGGCGGCGGTCCGCTTGGTGCGGCAGAAGATCATCGCCAGCCCGCGGCCCTCGGCCTGCAGGATCCGCGCGACCATCTCGACCTTGTCCAGCGAGTGGGCGCGGAAGATGTGCTGCTCGACGGAGGCGACGGTGTGGCCGGTGTCGTCCGGCGCGGCCGCCCGGATGTGGGTCGGCTGGCTCATGTACCGACGAGCCAGGCTGATCACCTGTCCCGGCATGGTGGCCGAGAACAGCAGGGTCTGCCGCTTGGCGGGCAGCATGGTCAGGATCTTCTCGACGTCGGGCAGGAAGCCCAGGTCGAGCATCTCGTCGGCCTCGTCGAGCACCAGGGCCCGGATCTTGGAGAGGTCGAGCTTCTTCTGCCCGGCCAGGTCGAGCAGCCGGCCGGGGGTGCCGACCACGATGTCGACGCCCTTCTTCAGCGCCTCGACCTGCGGCTCGTAGGCCCGGCCGCCGTAGATGGCGAGCACGCGGACGTTGCGGACCTTGCCGGCGGTCTGCAGGTCGTTGGTCACCTGGGTGCAGAGTTCGCGGGTGGGGACCACGATCAGCGCCTGCGGGCTGTCGGAGAGCTGCTCCTCGGTGGCCCGGCCGGCGTCCACGTCGGCGCGCACGATCGCGCGCTCGATCAGCGGGAGGCCGAAGCCGAGGGTCTTGCCGGTGCCCGTCTTGGCCTGGCCGATGACATCGTGCCCGGTCAGCGCGACCGGGAGGGTCATCTCCTGGATCGGGAACGGGTGGATGATGCCGACCGACTCCAGCGCCTCGGCGGTCTCCGGGAGGATGCCGAGTTCGCGGAACGTGGTCTTCGTGGGTTCAGTCGTGGTGGACAGGGTGCTGCCTCTTCCGTGTGGCGGGCCGAGAGCGAGTGGACGGCGGGCAGCCGCGTGACTGTGCCGGGTCCGAGGACCCGTCAGTTACGAGGTCGTGCACGACCGCGCCGGTCCCTGCTGCGCGCGGGCGCCGGCCCTGGCTGGGCTGCGGCGTCCCGAGGCGTGGGGGAGATTTCCCTTGAGGGGTCGGCGCGGGACCGGCGCCCTGCGGCGCGGTCCGCGGCGGCCCTCGCTCGGCCACTGATGCGGTGCCTGGCTTGAGGTCCAAGCCAAGGTCGGAGCCGATCGGCTCTCCGACCGGGCATCCGCGTACGTGAGACCCTGGCGCCGCGAACCGGAATGATCCGGACGAAGCGAACCCGCGCGGTCTGCGAACCGTGCGGGTATACGGGTCCCTGTACCACTGTACCGGCAGCGGCCGACTCGAACACGTGATGCGCCTGACACGGCCGCACCGGGGGCCGCAGGTGGAGCTCGACGGCAGGTCACGGCGGTCTAGAGTGACGGTCCATGGAGACTCAAGGCGAGGCCGGCCAGGTCGGCTCGATCGGTGACTGGACGACCTGCTCGGCCGACCCGGACTACCGGGCCGCCGTGCTCGACCTGCTGGGCGCACTGGCCTACGGGGAGCTGAGCGCCTTCGAGCGCCTGGCCGACGACGCCAAGCTGGCGCCCGGCCTGGCCGACAAGGCCGCGCTGGCCCGGATGGCCTCGGCCGAGTTCCAGCACTACCAGCTGCTGCACGACCGGCTGGCCGAGATCGGCGCCGACCCGACCGAGTCGATGACCCCGTTCGTCGAGCCGCTGGAGTCCTTCCACCGGGTGACCGCGCCCTCGGACTGGCTGGAGGGCCTGGTCAAGGCCTATGTCGGCGACTCGATCGCGACCGACTTCTACCGCGAGGTGGCGGTCCGGCTGGACGACGACACCCGCGACCTGGTGCTGAGTGTGATGAGCGACACCGGGCACGCGCAGTTCGCGGTGGACAAGGTGCGCCAGGCGATCGAGGAGAACCCGCGGGTCGGCGGCCGGCTCGCGCTCTGGGGTCGACGGCTGATGGGCGAGGCGCTCAGTCAGGCGCAGCGGGTGGTGGCCGAGCGCGACGCGCTCTCCAACCTGCTGGTCGGCGGCGCGGAGGTGCGCGGCTTCGACCTGGTCGAGGTCGGCAAGATGTTCAACCGGATCACCGAGGCGCACACCAAGCGGATGAGCGCGCTGGGCCTGGCTTCCTGAGCGAGCGCTTGCTCGGTGCGCGCCGCCTGGCCAAGCGCTTGCTCAGCGAGTGCCGCCTGGCCAAGCGCTTGCTCAGCCAGCACGGCCTGGCCAAGCGCTTGCTCAGGCCGACCCCTGCTCGTCAGGCCGCGTGCCGCCGGTGCCGCCGGTGGCTGCCGTGCTGGGCGGCCAGGTCCGGCCGGGCCGGCACCGAGGTGAGCAGCCCGGTGCAGATCGCCGTCATCACCAGGGTGGCCGCCGGCTCGCCGCCCGCCAGGGTGAAGCGGATCACCAGACCGCTGAGCAGCGCCGAGACCAGCGCGGTGCCGATGGTCAGCCCGCGGGACATCGGGTAGTACTCCGGGACCAGGACCAGCGCGGCGGCTGCGGCCAGCAGGCCGATCAGTGCGAACAGCACGGCTTCGACGGGCAGGGGCACGGTCGGCCTCCCGGAACTGGTGCGGAGCCGCGGCGGGGGGACCGCGGTGGCCCACCCATACCCGAAGCCGTCGGCGCGGAAACGGTGCCGAAACAACGAAGCCCGCCACTGCTCGAGGCAGTGACGGGCTTCGTTCGGTCCGCTCAGATGGTGCCGAAGCCGACCTTGCGGACCGCCTGCTCGCCGATCTCGACGTACGCCAGCCGCTCGGCCGGGACGATGATGCGGCGGCCGTGCTCATCGGTCAGCGAGAAGAGCTTCGAGGTGCCGTCCAGCGCCTTGGCGACCGCGTTCTCGACCTCGTCCGCGGTCTGCGAGCTCTCGATGACGATCTCTCGCGGCGCGTTCTGCACGCCGATCTTGACCTCCACGGCTTCCGTCCCTCCGGGGTTGCAGCCTCCACGCGCGACGGTCGGCCAGGTGAGCCCGGCTGCCGCGCCGTACGGCTTCACCTTAGAGCAAGCCGAGGCGACGGATCCGTTGCCGGGCTCAGCTGTCGGCGAACCCCTGACCGGGCGCCATCGGCTGGTCGCCGGGGTGCATCGGGAAGCCCTTGAGGCCGCGCCAGGCCAGGCTGGCGACCAGCCGGACGGCCTCCTCGCGCGGGATCTCGCGCCCCTGCGAGAGCCAGTAGCGGGCGGTGATCTGGGCAAGCCCGCAGACTCCGGCGGCCAGCAGCTTGGCCTCCGTCTCCGGCAGGTCGGTGTCCTCCGCGATCACCTTGCTGACCAGCGTGGCGCTCAGGTCGGCGGCCCGGTCCACCCGCTCGCGCACGGCGGGCTCGTTGGTCAGGTCGGACTCGAAGACCAGCCGGAACGAGCCGGACTCGCTGGCCACGTAGTCGAAGTAGGCCTGCATGGTGGCCGCCACCCGCTGCTTGTTGTCGGTGGTGGCGTCCAGCGCCGCCCGGGTCGACTCGACCAGGGCGTCGCAGTGCTTGTCCAGCAGCGCGAGGTACAGCTCCAGCTTCCCGGGGAAGTGCTGGTACAGCACCGGCTTGCTGACTCCGGCGCGTTCGGCGATGTCGTCCATCGCCGCGGCGTGGTAGCCCTGGGCGACGAACACCTCCTGCGCGGCTCCGAGCAGCTGCTCACGGCGGGCGCTACGCGGCAGCCGGGCGCCGCGTGGGCGGTCCTGGGCCTCCTGGATGGCCGTCACGGCGCTCCTCACTTGGCGTTGATGGCAGGGCGGCTGATTCTACTTTCGAGTAACCCTCGGCGCGCCCGTCCGGAGGGGGAAAAGCGCAGCTCTCGGGTTGTTGGGTGCCCACAATACGGCGCGGGCCCCCGTCCGGCGCCAGAGTCTCACTACCATCTTCTCCCATGAGCACTGAGCAGCAGGAGCGGGCCGGGGCGGAGCCGGGCGAGGGTGCGGACGGCGGTCCGGGCGAACGCCCGGCCGGTCTCTGGGAGACCCGGGTGGTCGAGGTGCCGGGTGCGGTGCTGTCGGTGACCGGGCCGACCGCGGACGCGGTGGCGGGCCTGCCCGAGGCGCTCTTCGTGCACGGTCTGGGCGGCTCGGCCGACAACTGGACCGAGCTGATGGCCGACCTGGACGGCGTGGTCCGCGGCGAGGCGATCGACCTGCCGGGCTTCGGTTGGTCGGCCCCGCCGCTGGACGGCAACCTCTCGGTCTCCGGGCACGTCCGGGCGGTGATCGGCTACCTGGAGGCGACCGGCCGCGGCCCGGTGCACCTGTTCGGCAACTCGCTCGGCGGAGCCGTCTCGGTGCGGCTCGCGGCGCTGCGCCCGGACCTGGTCCGCAGTCTGACGCTGATCTCGCCGGCGCTGCCCGAACTGCCGCCGCAGCGCTCGGCGCTGCCCACCGGACTGCTCGCGGTGCCCGGGGTGCCCCGGCTGCTGGCCCGGATCCCGTCCGACGGGCGCAGCGTGGAGCAGGCCACCGACGGGCTGCTCGACCTGGTCTACGGCAACGCCCGCGCGATCCCCGCCGAGAAGCGCGAGTTGGCGGTCGCCGAGTACCGGCGGCGGATCGGGCTGCCGTACGCGATGCAGGTGCTGGTCGGCTCCGCGCGCGGGATCGTCTCCGCCTACACCGAGCGCGGCGACCAGGCGCTGTGGCGGCAGGCGGAGCGGGTCGAGGTGCCGGTCCTGCTGGTCTACGGGCTGCGCGACAAGCTGGTCTCGTACCGCTCGGCGGCGCGGGCCTGCGCGGCCTTCAAGGACGCCCGGCTGCTGGTGCTGCCGGAGTCCGGGCACGTGGCGATGATGGAGCACCCGGCGCAGGTGGGGCGCTCGGTACGGGAGTTCCTGCGCGAGGTCGGGGACTGACCGAACGTCAGAGGTCAGCCGAGGTTACGGGCATTCACTCCTTCAGGTGGCGGATGCGCAGGTGAGCGATGCCGGGGCGGATTCCGTTCTACCTTCTAGGTGTCGGACCGAACAGATGTGGGGGGCGTGGGGGCGCCCGAGAGTGTGTGACTGATGTGCGCAGTGGGCGGGGTCGGCCCTCCCTCAGCCTCCGGCTGGGAGGCGCCCCCCATTCGGCCCGGGCGTGGGGGTGCCCGGTGAGGTGCGACGGGCCGTGCCTGTCGCCGTGCGCTCTTCGCTAGGTCCCTGGGTCCGCTGGTCGTCCGCTGATTCGCACCCGCGTCGTTTCGGCGTTCCCGTTCGCTCTGCTTCTGGAGGTCGTCGTGCGCATTGCTCTGCTCACCGAGGGCACTCACTCGTACCCGCAGCGTGCCGCAGTCGGGCGCGAGCCCGGCTGGTGCGACCGGCTGGCCGAGGGGCTGCCGGAGCACGAGTTCGAGCGGTTCGTGCTGTTGGCCGGGGCCTCCTCGGCCACCGACCGGCCCGACCCCGGGATCCGCACGCTCGCGCTGCGCGGCCCGCGCCCTGCCGGTCGCGGGCCCGGCGCGGTCCGTCGCCGGCACTACGCGCGGGCCTACGAACAACTGGTCCAGGCCCTGGTACTGCCGCGCGAGCACGAGGCTTTCGCCGTCGGGCTGCACCGGCTGGCCGCGCTGGCCCGGGAGGACGGCGCACTGCCCGCCTTCCTGGCCTCCAGCCACGCGCACGCGGTGCTGGAGCGGGTCTGGCGCTCGCCCGGCGCCGACACCGCCGCCGGACAGCCGCTGGTCCGGGACGTGCTGGTCGCCGGAGACCTTCTCGAGCAGTGCCTGCGCCCGCTGGCCGCCGACTGGTACGGCGACGGGCCGGGCGGCCTCGCCGGCGTCGACCTGTGCCATGTGGTCGGCGGCGGCCCGGCCGCGCTGCCCGCCCTGGTGGCCAAGGAGCGGTTCGGGATGCCGTTCGTCCTCACCGAGCACGGGCTGCACCTGCGCGAGCAGTACCTCGGCTACCGGCAGGCGCCGTACCGCTGGCCGGTCCGGGCGCTGCTGCTGAGCTTCTTCCGGCTGCTCACCGCCGAGACCTACCGGCAGGCCGCGCTGCTCACCCCCGGCAGCGGCTACGACCGCGAGTGGCAACTGCGCTGCGGGGCCCGGCCGGAGCGGATCCGGGTGGTCTACCAGGGCCTGCCCGCGGTGGCCCGCCCGGCCGCGGGCGCCGAGCCGGACCAGCCGACCCTGGTCTGGGCCGGGCGGCTGGAGCCGGCCGCCGATCCGGAGTCGATGCTGCACGCCTTCGCCCGGATCCGCGCCGAACTGCCCGGCGCCCGGCTGCGGATGCACGGGCCCGAGGGGCTGCCCGGCTACCGCGAGCACTGCGCGGCGGTGGCCCGGCGGCTCGGGGTGAGCGAGCAGGTGGAGTTCAGCGCCGAGCCGCGCCTGCTGGCCGAGGTCTGGGCCGGCAGCACGGTCGCGGTCTTCTCGGCCCGCTCGCTGCCCCAGCCGCGCCCGCTGGCCGATGCGATGCTCAGCGGCCGGGCCCTGGTCGCCACCGACGTGGGCGTGGCCCGTGAGGTGGTCGGGCCGACCGGCCTGCTGGTACCGCCCTGCGATCCGCCCGCGCTGGCCGTCGCCTGCCTGGCCCTGCTGGGGGACGAGGAGCGGCGCGCCCGGCTGGGCCTGGCCGGCCGACTGCGGGCGCAGGAGCGGTTCGCGGTGGAACCGGTGGTGGCCTCGTTCCGGGAGATCTATCTGGAACTGGTCTCGCAGTGGCCGGCCTTCCCCGCCGCCGAGCGCCGGGCGGGCGCGCTGCCGCGCCCGTTCACCCGGCCCGCCGAGTACTGGGTGGCGGGCGATACGCCGAGCCCCACGGCGGCGCAGACCGGTGCCGGCTCGGCCGAGGCGATGGCGCAGGCGAGTTGATGGTCCGTCAAGACGAAGTCCCGGCCTCGGTGGCGGATCCGGTCCGGGAACTGATGGCGGCACACCGCGATGTCTGCGAGCGGGCGACGCACCCACTGGAGATCGCCGCCGCGCTGGAGGCGGCCGGGGTCGGCGCCGCGACGGCCGGGCGGTACCGGCACGCGGACGTCTTCTCGCTGGCCGAGGAGCTCTTCGCCCGGGTGCCGAGGCGGCCGGCCGGCGGCAGCCCCTCGAACGAGGGCACGTCCGGCACACCCACCGGGTCGGACGGTACGGCGACCGGTCGGCGGTGCCGGGCCGCGACCGGCGTCGGGCTGCTCGGGGCGATGCTGCTCCCGCTGGTCACGGTGCTCGGCTCGGCCGGACCGCCCGGCGCGGTGGAGGTGCCGCTGGTGCTGGCCGTGGCGGCCTGGGTGGCGGTCGGACCGGCCGACTGGTCGGCGCGCTGGGTGCGGCACGCGGGCCGGGTGCAGCTGCGCTCCGCGGTGACGATCGCCGAGTTCCGGGGTCGGATGCGCCCGGTGCTGCCGGTGGCCCTGGGGCTGCAGCTGGCCGCGCTGGCCGGGACCAGCTTCGCCGCGCTGGCCGTGCTCACCGCGGTGGCCCCGCGCCCGGGGCCGGCCGGTCAGGGCGCCGACCTGCTGCATTCGGTGGTCCAACAGGCCGGACCGGCGCAGTGGTGCGGGCAGGCCGCGCTCGGGCTGCTGCTCGCCACCGCGGCCACGCTGCGCCGCTGCGGCCGCCGGGCCCTGGCGGCGGCCGGCCTGCTCGGAGCCACCGGGCTCGGGATCGCCCTGGTGGCCCTGCGCTCCGCCGGCGCCCTGCCCGACTGGGCGACCACGTCGGGCACCTTGACGGCCCTGGCGGCCGGCGCGGTGGCCGTGCTGCTGCTCCCGTGCGCCTGGCTGACCGTCACCGCTCCGGGGGCCCACCGCTGATGGCCGGTGAGTCCTGTTCCGTCCCTGCTCTGCTGCGCTCTGCTGTGCCGCGCTCCGTTGTCGTGCGCTCTGTTGTGCCGCGCTCCGTTGTCGTGCGCTCTGTTGTGCCGCGCTCTGTTGTCCCGTGCTCTGCTGTCTCGTGGAAGGACGCCCCATGAGGGTGCTGTTGCTGGGGTCCGGTGGCTACATCGGCCGCCGGGTCGCCGACCGGTTGCTGCTCGACCGGGATCTGCAGGTCACCGTGCTCGGCCGGCGGGATGCGGCCGACATCCGGTTCGACCTGGCGGCCGGGAGCCCGGGGGCGCTGGCCCGGTTCCTGGACGCGGTGGCGCCCCAGGTGGTGATCAACTGCGCCGGTGCGACCTACGGCACCCCGCGCACCCTGGTGCGGGCCAACTCGCTGGCGGTGGCGACCGTCTGCGAGGCGATCCGGCGCAGCCGCGAGCCCGCCCGGCTGGTGCACATCGGCTCGGCCGCCGAGTACGGCCCGGTCCCGGTGGGCACCCCGATCCCGGAGAGCACCGAACCCCGGCCGATCGGCCCGTACGGGGTGTCCAAGCTGGCCGGTACGGAACTGGTGCTCGCCTCCGGGCTGGACGCGGCGGTGCTGCGGGTCTTCGACGTGGTCGGCCCCGGCACCCCGGCGGCCTCGCTCTTCGGCCGACTGGCCGAGGGGCTCCGCCGGGCCCTGGAGCAGCAGGAGAACCTGGTCCGGATGCCGGACCTCTCGGCGTTCCGGGATTTCGTGGACGTCCGCGATGTCGCGCGGGCGGTGCGGGCGGCGGCGGTCTCGGCGGCCACCGGCGTGATCAACATCGGCAGCGGGCACGCCGTCCGGGCCCGCGAGGCGGCCGACCTGCTGGTCCGGGTCTCGGGCTTCGACGGTCCGCTGGTCGAGGAGGTGCGGCCGGTGGCGCTGCCCGTCCAGGCCGCCGGCGAGACACCGGCCAGGTCTATGGCAAACCTCACACCGCCCCACCCGGCCGGCGAACCGGTCCCGTGGCGCCAGGCCGATGTCCGCACCGCCCGCGAGCGACTGGGCTGGCGGGCACACACCCCGCTGGAGGAGTCGCTCGGCGACATCTGGCTGGAGACCGCCTGCCGGGTCTAGGGCCGGTCCGGCCGATCCCACGATCCGGTGGAGCTTGTCTCGCCTGGCGGACATGCTGTCTCGGAATAGGGAGCCGGCATGACACTGTTGGCGTAGTCACCACCGTATTGACGACCATCGGAGTCCCCGTGTCGCTGCCACCCCTGGTCGAGCCGGCCGCCGAGCTCACCGTAGACGAGGTCCGCCGGTACTCCCGCCACCTGATCATCCCGGACGTCGGGATGGCCGGGCAGAAGCGGCTGAAGAACGCCAAGGTGCTCTGTGTGGGCGCGGGCGGCCTCGGATCCCCGGCGCTGATGTACCTGGCCGCGGCCGGTGTCGGCACGCTCGGCATCGTCGAGTTCGACACCGTCGACGAGTCGAACCTGCAGCGCCAGATCATCCACGGTCAGTCCGACATCGGCCGCTCCAAGGGCGAGTCCGCGCGCGACTCGGTCAAGGAGATCAACCCGTACGTCAACGTGATCCTCCACGACGAGCGTCTCGACAACGACAACGTCATGGAGATCTTCTCCGGCTACGACCTGATCGTGGACGGCACCGACAACTTCGCCACCCGGTACCTGGTGAACGACGCTGCGGTGCTGCTCGGCAAGCCGTACGTGTGGGGCTCGATCTACCGCTTCGACGGCCAGGCCAGCGTCTTCTGGGCCGAGCACGGCCCCTGCTACCGCTGCCTCTACCCGGAGGCCCCGCCGCCGGGCATGGTCCCGTCCTGCGCCGAGGGCGGGGTCCTCGGGGTGCTCTGCGCCTCGATCGGCTCGATCCAGGTCACCGAGGCGATCAAGCTGCTGGCCGGTGTCGGCGAGCCGCTGGTCGGCCGGCTGATGATCTACGACGCCCTGGAGATGAACTACCGCCAGGTCAAGGTCCGCAAGGACCCCGACTGCGCGCTCTGCGGCGAGAACCCGACGGTCACCGAGCTGATCGACTACGAGTCGTTCTGCGGCGTGGTCTCCGAGGAGGCCCAGGAGGCGGCCCTCGGTTCGACCATCACGCCCAAGCAGCTCAAGGAGATGCAGGACAACAACGAGGACATCCTGCTGATCGACGTCCGCGAGCAGAACGAGTACGAGATCGTCAGCATCCCGGGCGCGGTGCTCATCCCCAAGAACGAGTTCCTGATGGGGAACGCGCTGGAGAAGCTGCCGCAGGACAAGAAGATCGTGCTGCACTGCAAGACCGGTGTCCGCTCGGCCGAGGTGCTGGCCGTGCTCAAGGCGGCCGGTTTCAGCAACTCGGTCCACCTGGGCAGCGGCGTGATCGGCTGGGTCAACCAGATCGAGCCCGAGAAGCCGGTGTACTAGAAGCCGGAGCACTAGAGGCTGTGTGACGACGGGCCGGCTCCCACCAGCGAGGTGGGAGCCGGCCCGTCGTGCTTCCTCAGAGGCTCTGCTCAGAGGTTGCCGCGCCGTTGCAGGTAGCTGTACGCGATCCAGCCCGGCAGCACCGGCAGCCAGAAGGTCAGCGCCCGGTACAGGAAGACCGCCGAGGTGGCGGTGGCCGCCGGCAGTCCGGCCAGGCTGAGCGCACCGAAGATCGCCACCTCGACCGCGCCGATCCCGCCCGGCGTCGGCACCGCCGAACCGGCCGCGTTGGCGGTCAGGAAGATCACCGCGACCGCCGGGAAGCTCATCGACCCGCCGAAGGCCCGCACCGAGGCGTCCAGGCAGGCGGTGAAGGTCAGGGTGAGCAGCAGGATGCCGCCGAAGCCGGTGAGCAGCTTGCTCGGCGTCTGCATCAGGTCCAGCATCCGGGGCACCACGCCGAAGAAGAGCGAACGCACCCGGGTCACCACGAACCGCCGCAGCGGCGCGACCGCCGCGATCACCAGCGAGAGCACCGCCGCCGTCAGCACCCCGATGATCACCGCACGCTGGCTGCCCAGGTCGCCGTTCTTCTGGCTGCCGGTGATCAGGCCGAAGCTGAACAGCAGCAGCAGGTGCCCGCCCAACCCGGCCAGCTGCGAGGCGCCCACGCTCGCCACCGCCTGCCCCGGCCGGATGCCGGACTTCTGCAGGTAGCGGGTGTTGAGCGCGATGCCGCCGATCGCCGCGGGCGCCACCAGCTTCACGAAGGAGCCGGCCAGCTGCGCGGCCACCGTGCGCCGGAACGGCAGCTTCTCCGGCACGAACCCGGTCAGGCTCATCGCGGCGGCGCCGTAGCTGGCGGCGGCGGCCGTGATGGCCACCGCGGTCCAGGCCCAGTTCATCTGCGAGAGCTTCAGCTGGCCCGGCTGGATGGTGGTCACCGCGAGGTAGGCGGCGAAGGCCAGCGCGACCACCGTGATCAGCGTCTTCGGCTTGAGCCGCTCCAGCTTGGCGGGAGCCTCCGGCGCCTCGGGGGCGATCTGCAGGATCTCGGCGCGGATCCGGCTGAGCAGGTCCTCGCCGGCCACCGCGATGTCCTCCTCGGCTTGCTCCCTGGTCCGTTCGCCGGCCGCCACCTGCTCCAGCGCCAGCGCCTGGGCGGCGGCCTTGCGGTCCTTGGCCTGCTTGGCCAGGTCGGCGCGGGTCTGCCGGCTCATCGCGACCGGCTGCAGCAGCGGCAGCGCGGCCGCCACCCGGTCCGCGCCGAGCACCCGGTTGGCCACCGAGACCGCCCGCGCGGGGCCGATCCGCAGCGCGAAGGTGGTGAGCAGCTGGGCGAGGTCGATCCGCAGTGTCAGGTCGCCGGCCGCGATGTCGCCGCCGGACAGGTTGACCAGCGCGCCCAGCTTCTCGTCCACCACCAGCAGCGACTCGCCGGTCAGCCGCCGGTGTGCGATCCGGCGTCCGTGCAGGTCGGCCACCGACTCCCAGAAGGAGGCCATCACCTCGTCGGTGATCTCCTCGTCCGCCAGCTCGTCGAGGGTGCGGCCCTCGATCTTCTGGTAGACCAGGATCGCGGCGTCCGGACCCAGCTCGGAGGTGGCCACCAGCTGCGGTGCGTTGGCCCCGGCGGCGGCTGCCGCGTAGGCGATCAGCGCCTCCTGCTCGAGCGCCTGGCGCAGCGACTGGGGACTGCGCCGCACCGCCACCGAGCGCAGCCGCAGCCGGCGCCAGGCCCGGTAGAAGAAGCCGGAGGCCTGCTGCTCGCGGTCGATGATGTGGACGTCGAGCGCCGGCCCGTCCTGCTGGTTGACGAAGTAGCGGCGGGTGCCACCGGGGGCGTCGGGGGCCCGGTGCGCGTTCCTGGGCGTGAAGCCGACCCGGCGCAGCCCGAGCATCAGGTGCTGGCCGGTCGGGCGGATGTTGGGCGAGCCGATCGCATAGAGCGTCCCGTAGGCGACCGACCAGCCGATCAGCAGGGTCAGCAGCAGTGAGAGCGGCGTGGTGTAGCCGCTGATCAGCTCGGTGGCGCCGCTGAGGATCACCACGATCCACAGGGCGACCCGCCAGCGCGGCCGGTGCACCATGCCGACGGCGGTCATGTAGGCGATCACCGGCGCCAGATAGCCGTGCACCGGCTCGGTGATCGGGCCGCCGCCCTCGGGGAGCCGGGTGAAGGCGGTGCGGATGGTCTGGCTGGCGCCCTCGGCCACCCACCAGTCCACGGCCAGCGAGACGCCGTAGGCCAGCACCGAGGCGAGCACACCGTCGGCCACCCGCAGGCCGTCCCGCTTGATCAGCCGCTCGACCGCGAAGGCCACCGGCACACCGAGCACCGCCACACCCGAGAGCAGGCTGCCGAGTGTGCTCAGCCACGGTGTGACGTGCTTGATGTTGGCGTGGATGTCCGTCTCGATACCGCTGGTGGTCGAGGTGGCGATGTTCGCGATCACGAAGAGCGCGATGATGCTGAGCAGGCCGGCCACGAAGCGGATCAGGTCGGAGGGGCGGTGCGCGCGGGCGGCGAGCAGCGGCTCGTCCACCGCGAGGTGGCCGTCGTCCTCCTCCGCGGTGCGACCCGGCTGCGGCCCGGGCGGTCCCGGCGGCTGCTCCGCCGGCGGTTGCTTCTCCAGCGGCTGCTTCTCCTGGGGCTGCTTCTCCAGGGGCTGCTTCTCCAGGGAAACAGGGGGCTCGGCGGGCTCCTCGGCCGATGGGTGCGCGGGGATGGGCTCGTCGGAGCCCTCGTCCACGTCCACGTCAGCCGTCCCGGTCATCTGGTCTTGTCCTCGTATCACCACTCACCGCCTCGAAGATGGTGGCATGCCGGGCTGCCGGCCGCCGGACAGGGGCCGTACCGGGCGCGGCGAAGTACCCCGCAGGGAATCGCCGGCCGGTCCGGATGGGCAAGAATGCCCGGGTGACGGACAACAGCGCGGGCGTTCGCCCCACCGCAGACCTGCCCCCGTTCGCCGAGCTGGTGCTCGATGTGGTCGACCGTATCCCGCCGGGGCGGGTGATGACGTACGGGGACGTCGCCGAGTTCCTGGGTCAGGGCGGCCCGCGCCAGGTGGGCCGGGTGATGGCCCTGTACGGGGGCGCGGTGCCGTGGTGGCGGGTGGTGCGGGCGGACGGTGCGCTGCTGCCGGGGCACGAGCAGCGGGCTTTGGCGGCCTACCGGACCGAAGGCACCCCGCTGCGCGAGACGGCCGAGCTGTTCAAGGTGGACCTGCGAAGCGCCCGGTGGGACGGGCGGTAACACGCGCCCCCAATCGGTGCACCGCGTCACGCGCGCGCCCCGGCGTCTCGTAGGCTCTATGGTCTTCGGCTCCCGATCCCAGGACTTCCGTGGCCTCCCCCTACCGCTTGGTGCGCAGCCCGCTCGCGACGCCCGCCCCGCCGGTGCTGGACCCCTACCAGCAGGCGGTGGCCGAGCACGCGGGCGGTCCGCTGCTGGTGCTCGCGGGCCCGGGGACCGGGAAGACCACCACGCTGGTGGAGGCGGTGGCCCGGCGGGTGGAGCGGGGCACCGATCCGGAACGGATCCTGGTGCTGACCTTCAGCCGCAAGGCGGCGATGGAGCTTCGCGACCGGATGGCGGTGCGGCTCGCGGCCGCGCCGCAGGCCACCACCTTCCACTCCTTCTGCTACGCGCTGCTCCGCTCCCACCAGGAGCCCGAGCGGTACGCCGAGCCGCTGCGGCTGCTCTCCGGCCCCGAGCAGGACGTGATGGTGCGCGAGCTGCTGGCCGGCGGCGCCGAGGACGCGGCGGCCGGGATCGGGAAGATCCGCTGGCCGCTGGACCTGCGGGCCTGCCTGACCACCCGCGGTTTCGCCGACGAGGTCCGCGCGGTGCTGGCCCGCAGCCGCGAGTTGGGGCTGGGCGAGGCGGAGCTGGCCCGGTTCGCGGCGGGGGTGGCACGACCGGACTGGGCGGCCGCCGCGCACTTCCTGGCCGACTACCTGGACGTGCTGGACCTGCGCGGGGTGCTGGACTACGCGGAGCTGGTGCACCGTGCGGTGCTGCTGGCCGAGCGGCCCGAGGTGGACTTGGCGGCCCGCTACGACGTGGTCTTCGTGGACGAGTACCAGGACACCGACCCGGCCCAGGTGCGGCTGCTGCGGCAGCTGGCCGGCGACGGGCGGGACCTGGTCGCGGTCGGCGACCCGGACCAGTCGATCTACGCCTTCCGCGGCGCCGACATCAACGGCATCCTCGACTTCCCGCAGGAGTTCCCGCAGCGCGACGGCCGGCCGGCCGAGGTCAAGGTGCTGCGGGTGTCCCGCCGCTCGGCGCCGGTGCTGCTCGCCGCCTCCCGGGAGCTGGCACGGCGGATGCCGATGGGGCGCCTGCCGGCCGAGAAGCTGGCCCAGCACCGGGCCCTGCTGCCGGGCCGCGCGGGCACCGACGGGACGGTCGAGCCGGGAAGGGTCGAGGTCTACACGTATCCGACGCCGGGCGCCGAGCTGGAGAGCGTCGCGGACCTGCTGCGCCGCGCGCACCTGGAGGACGGTGTGCCGTGGGGCGAGATGGCGGTGCTGGTCCGGGCCGGTGCGCGCGCCATACCCGGGGTGCGGCGGGCGCTCAGCTCGGCCGGGGTGCCGCTGGAGATCGACGGCGACGACCTGCCGCTGCGCGAGGAGCCGGCCGTGGTGCCGCTGCTGCTGGCGCTGCGGGTGTGCGCGGAGGGAGCCGCGCGCGAGAAGTCGAGCGGGCCGACTTCCGGTACCGAGGCAGCGGAGGGGACGGAGGGGGCGGACACAGCGGACCCGCTCACCGCCGAGCTGGCCCACACCCTGCTGACGGGCCCACTGGCCGCCCTGGACGGGGCCGACCTGCGCCGCCTGGGGCGGGCGCTCCGCGAGGAGGAGCGGGCCGCCCTGCGCGCTGCGGTGCAGGGGGAGCCGGGGGAGCCTAGGGAGGACGCGGAGCCCAGGGAGGACGGGGAGCAGGAGGGGGAGCCGGAGGCACCGCAGCCGCGCGTGCGCACCATCGTGCGCTCGGCGGAGGAGCTCATTCGCGAGGCGCTCGCCCAGCCCGAGCGCCTGGTGCTGCTCGACACCGCCCCCGCCCGCCGGGCCCGCGAGCTGGGCACGCTGCTGCGCAAGGTCCGCGACCTGCTGATCGGCGGCGGCACCGCCGAGGAGGCGCTCTGGCAGCTCTGGGACGGCAGCCCCCGCTGGCGCGAACGCCTGGAACGCGCCGCCCTGCGAGGCGGCCCGGCCGGCCGCAACGCCGACCGGGACCTGGACGCGCTGTGCGCCCTGTTCGAGACCGCCGCCCGCGCCGAGGACCAGGTCACCGGCCACCGCGGCGCCCTCGACCTGCTCGAGGAGCTGGCCGCCCAAGACATCGCCGCCGACACCCTCACGGTCCGCACCGCCCGCCGTGAGGCGGTCCGGCTGATGACCGCCCACCGTTCCAAGGGCCTGGAGTGGCGCCTGGTCGTGGTGGCCGGCGTCCAGGAGGGCCTCTGGCCGGACCTGCGCCGCCGCGGCTCGCTGCTGGAGGCGGACCGGATCGGCCGCGACGGCCTGGCCGAGCCGCTCACCCCCGGCGCGCTGCTCGCCGAGGAACGCCGCCTCTTCTACGTGGCCGCCACCCGCGCCAAGGAGCGCCTGATCGTCACCGCGGTCAAGGCCCCGGCCGAGGACGGCGACGAACCCTCCCGTTTCCTGCGCGAGCTCTACCGCGAGGAGCTGGACCTTCCCCCAGCCTCCGGCCGGGGGGCCCCCATTCCGGAAAGGTGCTGCGCCGCACCCCGCCGGTCACCGTCGAGGACGTCACCCACCGCCCGCGCCGCCCGCTCTCGGTCGCCGCGCTGGTCGCCGAGCTGCGCGCGGTCACCGTCGACCCCGGCCGCTCGCCCGAGCTGCGCCGCACCGCCGCCGAACGGCTGGCCCAGCTGGCCGGCGCGGCGGACGAGACCGGTGCCCCGCTGGTCCCGCTGGCCCACCCCGACCGCTGGTGGGGCATGGCCGAGGTGACCAGCAATCCGATACCGCTGCGCGAGCCCGACCGCCCGGTGCAGCTGTCCGGCAGTGGCCTGGAGCAGCTCGACTCCTGTTCGCTGCAGTGGTTCCTGGCCAAGGAGGTGAAGGCGCAGACCACCACCTCCGGCGCCCAGGGCTTCGGCAACGTGGTGCACGCGCTGGCCGACGAGGTGGGTTCCGGGCGCACCCCGGCCGACCTCGGGGTGCTGCTCGAACGGCTGGACACGGTCTGGGACGCGCTGGCCTTCGACGCCCCGTGGAAGTCCACCCAGGAGAAGGCGCAGGCCCGGGCCGCGCTGGAGCGCTTCCTGCACTGGCACGTGCTGGAACGCGGCCGCGCCACCCTGGCCACCGAGCACGACTTCGACCTGACCCTGCCGGTCGGCGAGCTGGCGGTGCGGATCCGCGGGGTGATGGACCGGGTCGAGCAGGACGCGGTCGGGCGGGCCTACGTGGTCGACTTCAAGACCGGCAAGCGGGCGCCGAGCGACAAGTCGCTGCCCGAGCACAAGCAGCTGGCGGTCTATCAGCTGGCGGTCCGCGAGGGCGCCCTGGACGACCTGGTGAACCAGCGTCCACCGCTGGGCGGCGCCGAGCTGGTGCAGCTGCGGTTCGAGGACAAGAAGCTTCCGGACGCCCCGAAGGTGCAGCACCAGCCGCCGCCCGAGGGCGAGCCGTGGATCGAGAACCTGCTCGCGGACGCGGCCGGCCGGGTGCTGGCCGAGCGCTTCGTCCCGACCGCCGGGGACAGCTGCGGCCACTGCGCCTTCAAGGGGAGCTGCTCGGCCCAGCGCGACGGGCGCCAGCTGGTCGACTAGCCCTCGACCGGCCGCTGACCGGGCACTGACCGGGCACTGATCGATTAGGCGCTCTGTCGGGCCCGCCGGTTACCGTGTCCCAATGCTCAGCCACCCCGACCAGCTCAAGGAGCTGCTCGGCATCCCCTTCAACCGCGAGCAGATGCGGGCCATCGGCGCCCCGCTGGACCCTGCTGTGATCGTCGCGGGCGCGGGGTCGGGCAAGACCACGGTGATGGCCGCCCGGGTGGTCTGGCTGGTCGGCTCGGGGGCGGTCAAGCCCGAGCAGGTGCTCGGCCTGACCTTCACCAACAAGGCCGCCGCCGAGCTCGCCGAGCGGGTGCGCACCGCGCTGGCCCGGGCCGGGCTGCGCGAGGCCGAACTCCTCGGCCAGTCGGCCGGCGAGCTGGGCGGCGAGCCGGAGATCTCCACCTACCACGCCTTCGCCGGCCGCCTGCTCAAGGAACACGGGCTGCGGATCGGCATCGAGCCGGACGTCCGGCTGCTCGCCGACGCCACCCGCTTCCAGCTGGCCGCCCGGGTGCTGCGCTCGGCGCGCGGCCCGTTCCCGCACCTCAAGGACCGCTTCTCGGCCCTGGTCGGCGAGCTGACCGCGCTCGACGCGGAGCTCGCCGAGCACCTGGTGGAGCCCGCCGAGCTGCGCGCCTTCGACGCCGAGCTGCTGGACGAGCTGGCCGTCGCCAAGCTGACCAACCAGGACCTGCGCGACGTCCCGGAGGCGGCCCGCGGCCGCCAGGAGCTGCTCACCCTGGTCGAGGAGTACCGGCGGCGCAAGCACGCGGCAGGGCTGATGGACTTCGGTGACCAGATCGCCGCCTCGGCCAGGCTGGCCATGCAGCGTCCGGAGGTGGGCCGGCTGCTGCGCGAGCAGTACCGGGTGGTGCTGCTGGACGAGTACCAGGACACCTCGGTCGCCCAGCGGCGGCTGCTGGCCGGGCTGTTCGGCGGCCCCGGCAGCGACGGCCACCCGGTGACCGCCGTCGGCGACCCCTGCCAGGCCATCTACGGCTGGCGCGGTGCCTCGGTGGCCAACCTGGACGACTTCCCCGGCCACTTCCCCAAGGCCGACGGTGCGCCGGCCGCCCGCTACGCGCTGAGCGAGAACCGGCGCAGCGGCGGGCGGCTGCTGGCCTTCGCCAACGAGCTGGCCACCCCGCTGCGTGAACTGCACGAGGGCGTCGAGGCGCTGCGTCCGGCCCCCGGCGCCGAGCTGGACGGCTTCGCCCGGGTCGCCCTGCTGCCCACCCACGCCGAGGAGATCGCCTGGCTGGCCGACTCCATCGCGCATCTGGTGCGCACCGGGACGGCGCCCGGCTCGATCGCGGTGCTCTGCCGGGGCGGCGCGGCCTTCCCCGACATCCACGCGGCGCTGGTGGCCCGGGAGGTCCCGGTCGAGGTGGTGGGCCTGGGCGGGCTGCTGCAGCTGCCCGAGGTGGCCGACCTGGTCGCGGTCTGCGAGGTGCTGCAGGACCCGACCGCCAACGCCGCCCTGGTCAGGCTGTTGATCGGCCCGCGCTGGCGGATCGGCCCGCGCGACCTGGCGCTGCTCGGGCGCCGGGCCGCCGAGCTGGTGCGCACCGCCCGGCTGGACGGCGGCGACCCGCTGGCCGCGGCGGTGGCCGAGACCGATCCGACCGAGGTGGTCTCGCTCTCGGACGCGCTGGAGACCTTCCTGGAAGCCGCCCAGCCGGACGAGCTGCCGTTCTCCGCGCAGGCCCGTCAGCGCTTCGCATACTTTGCAAAGGAGATCCGGGACCTGCGTCGAGTACTCGCCGAACCGCTGATGGACGTGCTGCACCGGGTGCTCACCGTCACCGGCCTCGAGGTCGAGCTGGCCGCCTCCCCCCACGCCCTGGCGGCCCGCCGCCGGGAGACCCTGCACGCCTTCCTGGACATCGCCGCCGGCTTCGCCGATCTGGACGGCGACCCGGGCCTGGCGGCCTTCCTGGCCTTCCTGCGCGCCGCCCAGGAGTACGACCGGGGCCTGGACACCAGCCTGCCCGGCGGCGAGGACACCGTGAAGGTGCTCACCGCGCACAAGTCCAAGGGCCTGGAATGGGACGTGGTCGCCCTGCCCGGCCTGGTCAAGGGCGCCTTCCCGAGCAACCGCAGCCGGGAGCGCTGGACCAGCCGCCGCCACGTGCTGCCCTACCCGCTGCGCGGCGACGCCGCCACGCTGCCCGAGGTGCCGGGCTGGAACGCCAAGGGCATGACCGCCTTCAAGGCCGGCCTCAAGGAGCAGACCGGCACCGAGGAGCTGCGGCTCGGCTACGTCGCGGTGACCCGCCCGCGCTCGCTGCTGCTGGCCGGCGGCCACTGGTGGGGCCCGAGCCAGAGCACGGTGCGCGGCCCGTCCGAGTACCTGGACGCGCTGCGGATGCACGCCGAGCGGCCGGGCGCCGGCGAGGTCGAGCACTGGGCCGAGCCGCCGCTCGAGGGTGCCGGGAACCCGGCCCTGCAGACCACCGGCGACACCCCTTGGCCGTTGCCGCTGGACCCGGCCGCGCAGCTGGCCCGGCGCCGGGTGGCCGAGGTGGTGACCCGACGCCTCGCCGGGCAGCCGGCGCCCGCCGCCGAGCGGCTGACCGTCGAGGAGCAGCGCCAGGTGGCCTCCTGGGACCGCGATCTGACCGCGCTGCTCGGCGAGCTGGAGCGGTCCCGCCGTACCGTGCGCGAGGTGCCGCTGCCGCCCGCGCTCTCGGCCTCCCAGCTGATGCGGCTGGCCGCCGACCCGGACGGCTTCGCCCATGAGCTGGCCCGCCCGCTGCCCCGCCCGCCGCAGACCGCGGCCCGTCGCGGCACCCGCTTCCACGCTTGGATCCAGGCCCAGTTCAGCCGCAGCGCGGCACTCCCGCTGCTCGAACCGGACGCGCTGCCCGGCCTGGAGGACGACGGCATCGCGGACGAGCATGACCTGGAGCAGCTCAAGGAGGCCTTCCTGCGCGGCCCGTACGCCCACCGCCGCCCGTACCGGGTCGAGGTCCCGGTGCAACTGGTGCTCGGTGGGCGGGTGGTGCGCGGCCGGATCGACGCGGTGTACCGCGAGGGTGACGACGACGCTGGGTCACGTTTCGAGGTGGTGGACTGGAAGACCGGCCACCAGGAGAGCGCCGACCCGCTCCAGTTGGCGATCTACCGGCTCGCCTGGGCCGAGCAGTACGGCCTGCCGCTGGAGCAGGTCACCGCTGCCTTCTGCTACATCCGCAGCGGTCGGATCGAAAGACCGGTAGGACTTCCTGACCGGAATGCGTTGGAAACGCTTCTGATCGGGAACAGTGACTATTAGGTCACAGAGAGCATTCAACTCGTCACACAGTCGTGCGAAATCGATGCAGAGTGCACGTTTCGCGCCTATTGTGGGGTCGGTAACCGGTCACCCGCTTCTGCTCGGCCGCCGGACAGGCCCCCGATCATCACCCTCAGTCATCGCCGCAGGTGCCCAGGGCACCGGGCGCCTTCTGCTGGAGACACCTACCTTGAGCGTGACCGGATGGTTCAGAGACCGGCTGGCCGGTCCGACCCGGGGCCCGGCCACCGTCCGCTCGACGGGCACCTGGCCCAGAACAGCACTCGCCCTGCCCTTCATCGGCATGGCCCTGGTGGTCGGCCTGGACTACCTGAGCACCCTCGAGGTGACGGTCGAACCGGCCCTGACCGCGGTGCCCGCACTCGCGGCCATCGTCAGCCGCCGGGTCTGGTACCCGATCCTGACCGGCGTGCTCGCGGAGTTCGCCGCCTTCCTGATGGCCGTCTACAACAACGTGCTCGGCGATTCCGTGCACAGCGCCACCGTCTTCGCGATCGCCCTGGTCACCGCGATCAGCTGGGTCAGCGCCACGCTGCGGGTCAGACAGGACCAGGCGCTGGCCGACGCCCAGCTGGTGGCCGAGATCGCCCGCCGGGTGCTGCTGCGCCCGGTCCCCGACCGGGTCGGCACGGTGCGGGCCGCCGTGCACTACGCGGCCGCCGCCGCGCACGCCCGGATCGGCGGCGACCTCTACGAGGTGGTCAACACCCGGCACGGGGTCCGCGCGGTGGTCGGCGACGTGCGCGGCAAGGGACTGAACGCGGTGGAGACCGCGGCCGCCGTGCTCGGCGCCTTCCGCGAGGCCGCGCACCAGGAGCCGGCGCTGGACAAGGTGGCCGGCTGGCTGGCGGTCAGTCTGGACCGGGCGCTGCACGAGAACGACCACCCCGGGGTGGAGGAGGAGTTCGTCACCCTGGTGCTGATCGGGGTCGGCCACGACGGCATCGCCGAGATCGTCAACTGCGGCCACCCCGCCCCGCTGCTGCTGCGCGGCGACGGGACGGTGACGGTGCTCGAGCTGGACGAGACGGTGCCGCCGCTCGGCGTGCTCGACCCGGCGGACGTGGCGCCGCCGGTGCAGCGGGTGCTGTTCGAGCCGGGGGACCGGGTGCTGCTCTTCACCGACGGCGTGATCGAGGCCCGCAACCGGGCCGGGCACTTCTACCCGCTGGCCGAGCGGCTGCCCGGCTGTGCCGAGGGCGGCCCGGTGGACGTGCTGCGCCGGCTGCACACGGACGTGGTGCGCCACGTCGGCAGGCAGCTCGGCGACGACGCGGCGATGCTGCTGCTGCAGTACGAGCCGGCGGCCGCCGGTCCGCAGCAGCAGTTGCCGCACCAGAACGGCCGGCTGGCCCGCCAGTAGCGCCAGCCGGTCCACCCGGCCCGGCTCAGAGGTCCACTTCGACCAGCAGCGGCCGGTGGTCCGAGACGCCGACCCGCGGCGCCGCGACCGTGCCCACCGCGGTGCGCGGCACCCCGACGGCGAGCACGTGGTCGAACTGCACGGTCGGCCGGTGCGACGGGTAGGTGGGCGTGCGGGCCAGGTCGTGCCAGCCCTGCAGCTGGGCGCCCGGCTCCCGGCCCCGGCGCCGGCGTGCTCCCGGTACCGCCGGTCCGGCGCCGCGTGCGTGCCGGGCCGCGCGCAGCTCGCGGATCCGCCGGCGGGAGGCGGGCGCCCGGTCCAGGGCGGTCGCGCCGCCCAGCACCGTGCGGGGCACCGGGCCGACCAGGTTGAAGTCGCCGAGCACCAGGTACGGCCGCGGCAGGTCGGCGATCCACCGCCGGATGCCCGCGAGTTGGGCCATGTTCCAGCCGGGCACGAAGGACAGATGGGTGGCCACCACGGTGAACGGCCCCTGCTCGCCCTCGAGTACGGCGGCCAGCGCGGCCCGCGGCTCGTCCGGTACGGGGGTCAGCCCGCGTCGGCCCGCCACCCGCAGCGGCAGGCCGAACGGCGCCGGCGCGAACCGCCGGGCCCGCCAGTGGTGCACCGGGAGCCGGGTGAGCAGCGCGGTTCCGTAGGAGGGACGGTCGGTGGCGGTGTCCAGGTCGTCCGGGCCGTAGACCTGGAGGCCGGTCACCGCGGGGTCGCGCAGCCAGCCGGCCACCGGCGCCGGGCGGCCGTGCAGCGCGGCGGCGAACCGCCAGTCGGCCGCGCCCATCGCCTTGGCGGCCACCGCGCTCTGGTCGGTCAGGCCGGAGCGCTGTTGGTGGCGGTCCACCTCCTGGAGCGCCAGTACGTCGGGGTCGAGCGCGGCGATCGCCTCCTGCAGCGGATCGGCTGCCTCGGCCGGGTAGGGGAGCGGGCTGCCGTCGGCGGCGAGCGGCTGGCCGTGCAGCAGGTTGAAGGTCGCAATTCGCAGTGGGCTCACACCTGGTGACGGTACGCCTCGACCCGGTCGAAGCTTGTGAGTGCACCGCATACCGGGTATACATACTCGGTATGTCCATCAGACACGGCCTGCTCGCCCTGCTCGACCAGGGCCCCCGCTACGGCTACCAGCTGCGCACCGAGTTCGAGGCCAGGACCGGCGCCACCTGGCCGCTCAACGTCGGCCAGGTCTACACCACCCTCGGCCGACTGGAGCGCGACGGCCTGGTGGTCCCGGACGGCGAGGACGAGGAGGGGCACCTCTTCTACTCCGTCACCGAGAAGGGACGCGCCGAACTGCGTGCCTGGTTCGACACCCCGGTGCCGCGGACCAACCCGCCCCGGGACGAGCTGGCGATCAAGCTCGCCATGGCGGTGACCGTGCCCGGCGTGGACGTGCACGCGGTGGTCCAGGGCCAGCGCCGGCACAGCATCCAGGCGCTGCAGGACTACACCCGGCTGAAGGCCCGGGCGCTGGCCGGGATGGCGGACGAGGCCGCCGGCAGCTCCGAACTCGCCTGGCTGCTGGTGCTGGACCAGCTGATCTTCCAGACCGAGGCCGAGGTCCGCTGGCTCGACCACTGCGAGACCCGCCTCGCCGCCCACCGGGCTCCGGCGCCCGAGAGCGCCGGCGCGCCGCCCGCGCGCCGCCGGACCAAGCAACGACAGGGGGAACGATGACCGACACCCGAGCAGTACTCCATCTCGAGCAGGTGACCCGGATCCACGGCCAGGGTGCCGCCGAGGTGCACGCGCTGCGCGGCGTGGACCTGGAGGTCCGCGCCGGCGAGTTCGTCGCCGTGATGGGCCCCTCCGGGTCCGGCAAGTCCACCCTGCTCACGCTGGCGGGCGGACTGGACAGTCCGACCGGCGGCCGGGTCCTGGTCGAGGGCAGGTCACTCGGCGACCTCTCCCGCAAGAAGCTGGCCGAGGTCCGCCGCCGCTCGATCGGCTACGTCTTCCAGGACTACAACCTGATCCCCGCGCTGACCGCCGTCGAGAACATCATGCTGCCGCGGGAACTGGACGGGACCTCCACCCGCGCCGCCCGCCGGGAAGCGCTGGCCGCGCTCGAGGAGCTCGGCATCGGCGAGCTGGCCGACCGGTTCCCCGACGACATGTCGGGCGGCCAGCAGCAGCGGGTGGCGATCGCCCGGGCGCTGATCGGCGACCGCCGCCTGGTGCTGGCGGACGAGCCGACCGGCGCACTCGACTCCGCCAGCGGCGAGCAGGTGCTCGCGGTGCTGCGGGCCCGCTGCGACGAGGGCGCGGCCGCCATGATGGTCACCCACGAGGCCCGGCACGCGGCCTGGGCGGACCGGGTGGTCTTCCTGCGGGACGGTCTGATGGTCGACGAGACCGGCCGGCAGAACGCCGAGTCCCTGCTGGTCACCGCCGCCACCAACTCGCTGCCCAAGTCGGTGGACGAGTGAAGCTCACCGCCTGGCGGGTGGCCCTGCGAATAGCGCGCCGCGACGCGCTGCGGGCCAAGGGCCGCAGCGCCCTGGTGCTCGCGATGATCGCGCTGCCGGTGCTCGGGGTGGCCGGCGCCGATGTGGTCTACCGCAGTTCCACCCTGACACCGGCCCAGAAAGCGACCCGTCAGCTCGGCACCGCCGACCTGCTGCTGCAGTTCGACGCTCCCGGCCTGCGCCTGATCCAGGCCCCGTTCGCCTCGGACGGGACGAACGTCGACGAACCCCGGTCGAACCAGGCGCTCACCCCCGAGCAGCAGCGCAGCAAGAACACCGACCCCGCCACCCTGGCCGCCCAGCTGCTGCCGGCCGGCTCGGCCCTCACACCGGTCAGCTCGTCCAACCGCGCGCTGGCCACCAGCAAGGACGGCCTGCTGCGGACCGACCTCGTCGAGGCCGACCTGACCGACCCGATCTGGCGCGGCAGGCTGAACCTGGTCGCCGGCCGGGCCCCGGCCACCGACCACGAGATCGCGGCCACCCGGTCCTTCCTGGACAGCGCCGGACTGAAGCTCGGCGCCGGCACCGTGCTGCGCGGCCTGGGCGACCAGCCCTTCGTCATCACCGGCGTGGCCGAGCACCCGGACGAGCTGAACGCCACCGAACTGATCGGCCGCCCCGGCACGTTGACCCACGACCAGGCCGGGCGGGACAAGCCCGCGGACGACACCGGCTGGCTGGTCCGGCTGCCGGCCGGCGCCCAGGTCGACTGGGCGGCGGTCCAACAGCTCAACAGGTACGGCTTCGTGGCCACCTCGCGCAGCGTGGTGCTGCACCCGCCGGCCCGCTCCCAAGTCCCGTACTTCGTCCAGCAGGACCGCGAACCGAGCGCCAAGTACCTGGAGAACTCGGCCGTGGTGGCCCTGGTCACCGTGGTGGGCATGGCGCTGCTGGAGGTGGTGCTGCTCGCCGGCCCCGCCTTCGCCGTCGGCGCGCGGCGCTCGCGCCGCCAACTCGGGCTGCTCGCGGCCGGTGGCGGTGACCGCGCGCAGGTGCGCGCGGTGGTGCTCAGCGGCGGTCTGGTGCTCGGCCTGGCCGGCGCGCTGCTCGGGGTGCTGCTCGCGGTGCTGCTGGTCGCACTGGCCCGCCCGTGGCTGGAACCGATGGCCGGTCAGCGCTTCGGCTCCCTGACCCTGGCACCGCTCGACCTGCTGGGCGTGGCCGCGATCGGGCTGGTCACCGGCCTGCTGGCGGCAGTGGTGCCGGCGTTCCAGGCGGCCCGGCAGGACGTGGTGGCCGCACTGACCGGGCGCGGCTCGGTCAAGCCGCCGTCCAAGCGGCTCACCCTGCTCGGCCTGCTGATGCTGGCCGGCGGCGCCGCGCTGGCGCTGTTCGGTGCGACCAGCGGGCTCGGCAGCCGCAGCTCGGCGGTGCTCGGCGGCTCGATGATCGCCGAACTGGGCATGGTCGCCTGCACCCCGATGGTGGTGGGCCTGTTCGGCAAGCTGGGCCGTTGGCTGCCGCTCGGCCCCCGGCTCGCGCTGCGCGACTCGGTCCGGCACCGGGGCCGCACCGCGCCGGCGGTGGCAGCCGTGATGGCGGCGGTGGCCGGCTCGGTGGCGGTCGGCGTCTACGGGGCGAGCGCGGACAAGGAGAGCAGGGAGCACTACACCGCGATGGCGCCGCTCGGCGCGGTGACCCTGATCGGCTCCGACAGCTCGTCGAACGGCGCCGCCTCGCTCGACTCCGAGCGGGCCGCGGTCGAGCGGGCGATGCCGGAGCTGGGTCGGCGGGCCGACATCCTGGAGGTCCGGTTCGGGGGCGACTGCGTGGGCCCGAGCAAGAGCTCCTGCGGCTCGGTGCGGATCGTGGCCCCGCCGGCCAAGCGCTGCCCGACCGAGGACCACCCAAGCGGGCCGGTCGACTTCCAGCAGCTGCGCCAGGACCCGCGCTGCGTGAGCTGGCTCGCCGGCAGCCGCTTCGGCGGGATCGTCTCGGGCGACGCCGACGTGCTGCACAACCTGTTCGTGGTGCGCGACAGCGCCGTCGACCAGGCCGCGGCCGCCGGCAAGGTGGTGGTCTTCGACCCGTCGCTGATCGAAGGCGGGAAGACCGTGCTGCGCACCACCGCCGACTACGACCCGGCCTCCCCGGAGCGGGCCGACCGGGACGTCACGGTGGACGCGGTACTGGCCACGCCGGGCTACCGCACCGGGGCCGCCTACATCACCCCGCAGACGGCCGCCCACCTCGGGCTCACCACCCGGGACAACGGCTCGGCCTGGCTGCCGGCCGCCGCACCCTCCAGTGGAGCCGAGCAGCAGGCCCTGGCCGAGATCGGCAAGGTCGGCGGCGCTTCCTGGAGCCTGCAGGTGGAGCGCGGCTTCCAGCCGCACAACACGCTGCTCGGGCTCGGCCTGACCGCCTTCGCCGCACTCGTCGCGCTGGGCGCGGCCGGCATCGCCACCGGCCTGGCCTCGGCCGACTCGCAGCAGGACCTGACCACCCTGGCGGCGGTCGGCGCGGCGCCACGGATCCGCCGGAGCCTGTCCGGCTTCCAGTGCGGGGTGATCGCCGCGATGGGTGCGGTGCTCGGCACGGTCTGCGGGCTCGTCCCGGCGGTGGCACTGCGCGAGGCGGCGGGGGCCTCCGTTCCTCCCGGCGAGGCCACGCACGTGGTGCTGGCCTTCCCGTGGCTGAACATCGGGCTGACCCTGGTGGCGCTGCCGCTGCTCGCGGTGCTGCTGGCCACCCTGCTCACCCGGTCCAGGATCACCCTGCTGCGGCGCGCTACCTGACGCACCGAGGTGACGCACGGCACAGCGCCGCCGCGGCCCAGCACCTGGACCGCGGCGGCGCACACGCAGGCGGGCGAACTAAAGTCGTCCGTATGACGAAAACCCCGGACAGCGTCGTCCGCTCCTTCATCGACCAGCACGAGGCAGCCTTCCTCGCCGACCTCGCCGACTGGCTGCGCATCCCCTCCGTCTCCGCCGACCCGCAGCGGGCCGGCGAGGTGCGCCGCTCGGCCGAGTGGCTGGCGGCGAAGTTGCGCGAGACCGGGTTCCCGGTGGTGGAGGTCTGGGAGACGGACGGGCTGCCGGCGGTCTTCGCCGAGTGGCCCTCGGGTGAGGCCGCGGCGCCCACCGTGCTGGTGTACGGCCACCACGACGTGCAGCCGGCAGCCCGGGAGGACGGCTGGGACACCGACCCGTTCGAGCCGACCACGGTCGGCAACCGGCTCTACGCCCGGGGCGCGGCCGACGACAAGGGTCAGGTCTTCTTCCACACCCTCGGCCTGCGCGCCCACCTGGCCGGTACCGGCCGCAGCGCGCCGGCGGTCAACCTCAAGCTGCTGATCGAGGGCGAGGAGGAGTCCGGCTCGCCGAACTTCGGCGCGCTGATCCGCCGCGAGGCCGACCGGCTGGCGGCCGACCTGGTGTTCGTCTCCGACACCGGGATGTGGGACGGCGACACCCCGACCGTCTGCACCGGCATGCGCGGCAAGCTGGACTGCCAGATCGACCTGGCCGGTCCGGACAGCGACATCCACTCCGGCTCGTTCGGCGGCGCCGTCCCCAACCCGGCCGCCACCGCCGCCGAGCTGGCCGCCGCGCTGCACGACCCGGACCGCCGGATCGCGGTGCCGGGCTTCTACGACGGTGCGGTCGAGCTGACCGAGCAGGAGCGCGAGCTCTTCGCCAAGCTCCCCTTCGACGAGCAGCGGTGGCTGGCCACCGCCAAGTCGCACGGCACCCAGGGCGAGGCCGGCTTCTCCACCCTGGAGCGGGTCTGGGCCCGGCCGACCGCCGAGGTCAACGGCGTCTGGGGCGGCTACACCGGCCCCGGTACCAAGACCATCGTGCCGGCCGAGGCACACCTCAAGCTCTCCTTCCGGCTGGTCGCCGGGCAGCAGCCGGAGCGGATCGAACAGGCCATCCGGGACTGGGTCGCCGCCCGGGTCCCGGCCGGGATCCGGCACACCGTCAGGTTCGGCAGCATCACCCGGCCCTGCCTGACCCCGCTCGACCACCCGGCGCTGCGCTCCACCGTCCGGGCCATGGGCCGGGCCTTCGGGCAGGAGATCCTCTTCACCCGCGAGGGCGGCTCCGGACCAGCCGCCGACCTGCAGGACGTGCTCGGCGCCACGGTGCTCTTCCTGGGGATCTCGATCCCCTCGGACGGCTGGCACTCGATCAACGAGAAGATCGAGCTGGACCTGCTGCGCAAGGGCGTGGAGACCGCCGCCTACCTGTGGGGCGACCTGGCCGAGAACTACCGGTGATGACTCTTCAGATCTTCAGGACGGGGACGCAATGACGACGAGGACGACTCCCGAGAGCGAGCAGCCGCTCCAGCTCGCACTGGCCCGCGCCGGGGTGGACCGGGCGGCCCAGCACCGGCTGGACGAGCCGTGGCTGGCCGCGGCCTGGAGCCACCCGAGCACCAAGGTGCTGCCGATCGCCGGCGGCGAGGCCTTCGTGGTGGACACCGCGAACCGCACCGAGCTGGTGCTGCTGCCCTCCTTCGAGGCGCCGCAGACCGGCGACCGGTACTTCCTGGGCACCGACGAGGACGGCGTCTCCTACTTCGCGCTGGCCGGTGAGACGCTGCCCGGACGTCTCGACGGCGATGCCCGCCCGGCGGGGCTGCGCGAGGTCGGCGGCACCCTGTCGGACCGCGACGCCGGCCTGCTGGTGCACGCGGTGGCGCTGGAGCACTGGCACCGGCTGCACAGCTTCTGCTCGCGCTGCGGGCACCCGACCGAGAAGGCCGGGGCCGGCCACCTGCGCCGTTGCACCTCCTGCGCGGCCGAGCACTACCCGCGCACCGACCCGGCGGTGATCATGCTGATCACCGACGAGCAGGACCGCTGCCTGCTGGGCCGCCAGGCGCTCTGGCCGGAGGGCCGCTGGTCCACCCTGGCCGGGTTCGTGGAGCCGGGCGAGTCGATCGAGCAGGCGGTGGCCCGCGAGGTCTTCGAGGAGGCCGGCGTGCGGGTCGGCGAGGTCAGTTACGTGGCCAGCCAGCCCTGGCCGTTCCCGGCCAGTCTGATGCTCGGCTTCGTCGGCCGGGCCGAGACCGGCGGCACCGACATAACGGTGGACGGCGAGGAGCTGGCGGAGGCGCGCTGGTTCTCCCGGGAGGACCTGCGGGCCGGCTGGGAGTCCGGCGAGGTCGTGCCGCCGTCCGGGATCTCGATCGCCCGGCACCTGATCGAGCTCTGGTACGGCGAGCCGATGCCGAGCGCGGTGCGCTGGTAGCGGAATTCCGGGACGGACGCTCGGGCGTTCCGTGGCGGGTGGTTCGGGGGCGTGCAGAGGTTAATGCGCGCCCCCTTTCGCTGCTTTGCGCGCGGAATAGCGCGGCGCTGCTTCAAGATCGGTCATCCATGCAGGCCAGGAACGTTCCGAGGGGCACCCGGAGCGGTACTGCTCAGGCAATCATGGCCAATTATGGTCGGTTTAGCTGAAAGGCCATCAGCTCAATCGCTACATTTCCAGGGTGACCCTCTCCAGTGGAAGCGTGTCCTCCCCCAAGTACCAGCGGCTGGCCGCCGACCTGCGTCGGCGGATCGCGGCCGGTGAATGGCGCGCCGATACCGCGCTGCCGGTGGAGTCCGAGCTCGAGCAGCAGTACGGCGTGGCCCGCAACACCGTCCGGCTGGCCGTCGACGTGCTGGTCAACGAGGGGCGGCTGGTGCGGCTCCAGGGCAAGGGCACCTATCTGCGCGAGCACCCGGTGCTCGACCACCGCGCCTACGGGCCGCCGCTCGACCAGCTGCCGCTGCCGGCCCAGCCGCAGACCGGCCGGCTGCCCGCCCAGCGGGACGGGCTGGCCGCACCCAGCGAGGTCTACGCGGCCGAGGCCGGGGCGGCCGGCCGGGCGCTCACCACCGAGTTCGAGATGCTGATCGTGCGGGCCCGGGTGGACGTCGCCGAGCGGCTCGGGCTGCGGCCCGGCGAGGCCGTGGTGGTCCGCCGCCAACTGCGGCTGATGGACCGTGAGCCCTACTCGATCGAGGAGAGCCATTACCGGGCCGGAGTGGCGGCCGGCACCGCGCTGATGGAGCCCGACCCGGTGCCGGGCGGGGACGAGGCGGTGCTGGCCGTGCTCGGGCGGGTGGAGATCGGCGCGGTGGACCAACTGGTCGCCCGGATGCCTGGGCCGGAGGAGGCCCAGTGGTTCCAGGGCGGGCCGGGTGTCCCGCTGCTGGTGCAGACCCGGGTCACCTACGACGGGCGCGGCCCGGTCCGGGTGATCGAGACCCGCTACTCCGCCGACCGCTGCCGCCTGGTCTACGGCCTGGGCGAACTGGAAGCCCGGCGCGCCGCGCGGAGTTGACGCGCGGCGCACCGACGAAGGCGCCCCGACGAAGGCGCCCCGACGAAGCCTCGGAGCGGCGCCCGGGGACTGGGCCTCAGGCGGCGAGCGCCTTCTTGACCTGGAGCAGGCTCGGGTTGGTCATCACGGCCTGCTCGCCGCTGGGCGCCACCACCAGCACGGTGGGCACCGTCTGGTTGCCGCCGTTGGCCTCCTCGACGAACTTGGCGGCGGCCGGGTCCTGCTCGATGTTGATCTCGGTGTAGCCGATTCCCTCGCGGTCCAGCTGGCTCTTCAGACGAGTGCAGTAGCCGCACCAGGTCGTGCTGTACATCGTGACGCTGCCGGACATCGAACAGGCTCCTTCTCCAGGGAACGGACTTTCGCCGGTGCACAACGTACGCGAGCGGCCGGCCATTCCAGCGGGCGCGGCGGACTGATCGTCATACCGAGCCTGTGGACAACCCGGGGCCCGGTGTCGGTACGGGCTGCCAGGATGTCCGGACCGGGCAGCGACGTCCGGCAGTGACGTCCGGCACAGACCTCCGGCACGGACCGCGGGCTGAGAGGATGGAGCCCATGCAGGAAGAGCTCTCGATCGACGGCGGCGGGTACGGCAGTCACGGCGGCCACGGCGCCCGCCCGGGCGACCCGGACGCCGTGCTGGCCGGGCTCGACCCGGAGCAGCGAGCCGTCGCGACCGCCCTGCACGGGCCGGTCTGCGTGCTGGCCGGCGCCGGCACCGGCAAGACCAGGGCGATCACCCACCGGATCGCCTACGGGGTGCGCAGCGGCGTCTTCCAGCCCCAGCAGGTGCTGGCGGTGACCTTCACCGCCCGGGCCGCCGGCGAGATGCGCGGGCGGCTGCGCCAGCTCGGCGCCGACGGGGTCCAGGCCCGCACCTTCCATGCCGCCGCGCTGCGCCAGCTTCAGTACTTCTGGCCGCGCGCCGTCGGCGGCGAGGTGCCCCGGCTGCTGGAGCGCAAGGTCCAGCTGGTGGCCGAGGCCGCCGGGCGCAGCGGCCTGCGCGTGCAGCGCTCCGAACTGCGGGACCTGACCAGCGAGATCGAGTGGGCCAAGGTCACCCAGATCGTCCCGGACGACTACCCGGTCGCCGTGCTCAAGGCCGGCCGCGACGCCCCGCGCGACGCCGCCGAGATCGCCCGGGTCTACGCGACCTACGAGCAGACCAAGCGCGACCGCAATGTGATCGACTTCGAGGACGTGCTGCTGCTCACCGCCGCGATCCTGGAGGACCGACCGGAGATCGCCGAGCGGGTGCGCGGCCAGTACCGGCACTTCACCGTCGACGAGTACCAGGACGTCTCGCCGCTGCAGCAGCGGCTGCTCGACCAGTGGACCGGCGGCGGCAGCGGGGCCAGCCTCTGCGTGGTCGGCGACGCCAGCCAGACCATCTACTCCTTCACCGGCGCCACCCCCGACTACCTGCTGAACTTCCGGACCAAGCACCCCGACGCCACCGTGGTGAAGCTGGTCCGCGACTACCGCTCCACCCCGCAGGTGGTGCACCTGGCCAACGGGCTGCTCGCGCAGGCCCGCGGCGAGGCGGCCCGGCACCGCCTCGAGCTGATCTCGCAGCGCGAGCCCGGCCCCGAGCCGGTCTACGTCGAGTACGCGGACGAGCCGACCGAGGCCGAGAGCACCGCGCACCGGATCAAGGAGCTGATGGCCCAGGGCGTGCGGGCCAGCGAGATCGCGGTGCTGTTCCGGACCAACAGCCAGTCCGAGGTCTACGAGCAGGCGCTGGCCGATCTGGGCCTGGCCTACCAACTCAAGGGCGCCGAGCGGTTCTTCGAGCGGCCCGAGGTGCGGGAGGCCGGGCTGCTGCTGCGCGGCGCCGCCCGGGCCGGCAACGATCCGCTCACCGCCGAGGCACCCGACCTGGCCGCCCAGGTCCGCGCCGTGCTGACCACCCGCGGCTTCACACCGACGCCGCCGGCCGGCTCCGGCGCGGTGCGCGAGCGCTGGGAGTCGCTGGCCGCGCTGGTCCGCCTCGCCGAGGAGTTCGAGGCCGGGCGGCTGGCCGCCGGCGAGCCCGCCGACCTGGCGGCCTATGTCGCCGAGCTGGACGCGCGGGCCGCCGCCCAGCACGCCCCGGCGGTCGAGGGGGTCACGCTGGCCTCGCTGCACGCGGCCAAGGGCCTGGAGTGGGACGCCGTGTTCCTGGTCGGGCTGACCGAGGGCACCCTGCCGATCATCTACGCCAAGACCGACGAGCAGTTGGAGGAGGAGCGCCGACTGCTCTACGTCGGGGTGACCCGGGCCCGGGCCCACCTGAGCCTGTCCTGGGCGCTGTCGCGCTCCCCGGGCGGGCGGGGCAACCGCAAGCCCAGCCGGTTCCTGGACGGGCTCCGCCCGGGCTCCGGCGCCGCCGGGCGGGCCAAGGGCGGCGCCCAGGGGAGTGGGCAGGGCGGTGTGGAGCGCTCGGCCGGGCGGCGTGCGCCACGCGGGCCGGTCAAGTGCCGGGTCTGCGGGCGCACCCTGACCGAGGCGGTCGAGCGCAAGCTGCGCCGTTGCGAGGACTGCCCGTCCGCGATGGACGAGGGGCTCTACGAGCGGTTGCGCGAGTGGCGCTCCCGGCGGGCCAAGGAACAGGCCGTGCCGGCCTACGTGGTCTTCACCGACGCGACCCTGATGGCGATCGCCGAGGACGCGCCCACCAGCGTCGCGGAGCTGACGTTGATCTCGGGTGTCGGTGCCATGAAGCTGGACAAGTACGGGGCCGACGTGCTGTCGTTGTGTTCGGGGGAAGACCCCGAGGTGGACCGGGCCGCTGAGTCGGACGACCCCTCGGGTGAAGCCGTCGGCGACCTCGCCGGCGATGACTCCCGAAACTCGCCGGAAAAATAGTTTGCGCGCTGTGCATGAAGCGCAATAGCCTGCCGGAGCGGTCAAGGGGACGCGACCGCGAAGCCACTCAGGAGCACTCCTGAGGGGGCTTTCCCCTGCCCCATCGCAGGACAGCTCGACTGACAGACATCCGAACACCGGAGCCCGGGGGACTGGGCACCGCGAGACGCCGAGGGAGGCGAAGACAGTGAACACCACGAAGACGATCACCACCGACCTGACTGGCCAGAACTCTGTCGTCTCCTCGCTGTGCGCCCTCGCCCTTGTCGGCGCTCCCGGCGCTGCTGGTGCCTCGCGCACCAGTGTGCTCAGCGTCCTGGGAACGGCTGTCGAGACCGGTCTGTCCCTGGGCTGGGGCACGGTCGCCGTCGACTCCCCGCGTGTGATGCGCGATGAGCGACCGACCGAGGCACCGAAGGCAGTGGAAGCGGCGGCCAAGCATGGCGCCTATCTGCAGGTCGTCGGTGCCGGAGCCGCCAAGCAGGACGAGCAGCTGATCAACCAGGCCAAGGCCGCCTTTATCGGCGCCGAGGTCATCCGGAACAGGGCCTTCCGCGGGCCTGAACCCTGGAGAGAGCGAACCTGAGGAAGCCTCAGGTCGGCACCCTCCAGGGCCGCGGAACCCGTACACCGGGATCCGCGGCCCTCTTGTTTTGTCCGGTACGACAGACCACCAGGCCCCTCGGGGCCTCCGATCCAGCCAGCCAGTCGGCTGGATCGGAACCAGAAACCAAGACGAGGAAGACGCCACCAGTGTCCACGGTCATCACACCGCCCCTCCCGTCCGTACCGCCGACAACGCCGACCACGGCCGCGCTCGCTCCATTCCCCCCTCCGGAAGGCTCTCTCATGCAGATCACCGCGCTCGACGACGCCGAGACGCTCGGCGCCCCCATCCCGTGTCGCTCCTTCGACCCCGAGGTCTTCTTCGCTGAGACCCCGGCCGATGTCGAGTACGCGAAGTCCCTCTGCGGCACCTGCCCGGTCAAGGAGGCTTGCCTGGCCGGCGCCCTCGACCGCCGCGAGCCGTGGGGCGTCTGGGGCGGCGAGCTCTTCGTCCAGGGTGTCGTAGTCGCTCGGAAGCGGCCGCGTGGTCGCCCGCGCAAGACCGAGGTTTCGGCGTGATCCCCGCGCCGCGAGCAGCCACAGTCCCCCGGGAATGCCCCCCGGCGGACGGCGCACTGCGCCACTCCGTGCGCATCGCCCTTGCCCAGGCTGATGCCGCGATCCAGACCCCGTACCCGACGAACCACCACGAGCAGGACCACGACATGGCGATCACCGCAGGGCCCAGCGCCCGCGCCGAGCAGACCACCGAACTTCTGATCCAGAACAGGACCCTTGAGATGCATCTAATGCAGGAAAACCTGGCCCGTGCCCATATGCAAGAACGCCTCCAGGAGGCCGAGGACCAACGCCTCGCGCTGCGGGCGATGCGGGTCGCCAAGCTGCGCCGCAAGGCCGAGCGCGCCTCGCTGCGGGCCCGCAAGGTGCTGGCCGGCGCGGTGCTCTGAGCTGGTGTGAGCTGAGCCGCAGTCGGCTGAGCTGCAGCCAGCCGAGCGCTGTGAGCTGAGCACTCCTCACCGTGTGGCGGTGCCCCGGTAACCCCGAGAGTCGGGGCTACCGGGGCACCGCCGCGTCCGGCTACTCCTCCTCGGCGAAGCCCGGGAGCCAGTCGAGCATCTCGGCCCGGAACGGAGCCTGGGCACCGAGCTGGCAGAGCACCCCGATCGTGCTCAGCGTGACCCGGTGGATCAGCAGGTAGTCCGGCGGCAGGTTGAGCTGCTTGCCCAGGTTGTAGGCGGGGGAGCGGGGATCGGCGATCCGGGCCGCCTGGGACCGCATCCAGGCCCGGGTGAAGTGGAACCGGTCGACCGCCGCCGGTTCGATGATCGGGCGCAGGTAGTCCAGCACCGCGTCCGAGTCGAGCTCGATGGTCGGCTTCACGAAGCCCTCGGCACGCAGCATCTCCAGCACGCCGACCGCGTCGTCGGCCAGCGCCATCCGCAGCGAGTCGCCGATCGGCTGCGGCAGCCCGCCGGGCAGCCGGTCCACCGTGCCGAAGTCCATCACGCCGAGCCGCCAGCCCTCGGCCGGGCCGTCGTCCTTGAGCAGCCGGAAGTTGCCGGGGTGCGGGTCGGCGTGCAGCAGACCGGTGCGGGCCGGGCCGGCGAAGAGGAAGCGGGCCAGCAGGTGTCCGGCGCGGTTGCGTTCGGCCTGGCCGCCGCCCGCGATCACCTCGGCCAGCGGCGTACCGTCCAACCACTCGGTGACCAGTACCTGGTCGGCCTGGGCCACCACGGCGGGCACCACGATGTCCGGGTCGTCGGCGAACTCCTCGGCGTGCACCTGCTGGGCCTCGGCCTCCAGGGCGTAGTCCAGCTCCTCCGCCACCCGGCTGCGCAGCTCGGTGATCAGCGGCTTGATGTCCAGGCCCGGGATCAGCGGCCCGACCAGCCAGGCCACCCGGCTGAGTTGGCCGAGGTCGGAGAGGAGCGCCTCGCCCGCGCCGGGGTACTGCACCTTCACCGCGACCGGTCGGCCGTCCTGCCAGACGGCCCGGTGCACCTGCCCGATCGAGGCCGCGGCGGCCGGCCGGTCGTCGAAGCTGCGGAAGTTGGACCGCCAGTCCTTGCCGAGCCGCTCGGCCAGCGCCGCGTGCACACTGGCGGCGGGCATCGGCGGGGCGGCGTCCTGAAGCTTCGTCAGGGCCGCCCGGTACGGGCCGGCCACCTCCTCCGGCAGGGCCGCCTCGAAGACCGAGAGCACCTGCCCGAACTTCATGGCACCGCCCTTCAGTTCACCGAGCACCTTGAAGAGCTGGTCCGCCGTGGCCTGCTGGAGCTCGGCCGTGACCGCCTCGGCCGAGCGACCGCCGATCCGCTTCCCCAGGCCCAGGGTGGCCCGCCCCGCTATCCCCAACGGCAGGGCGGCGAGCCGTGCGGTGCGGGTCATAGCCTTACGCGGAAGATCGCTCACCCGGGGCCTCCCAATCGAGCGTGCGCCAGCGGTCACCGCGGCTGCGGCGACCGGGGGACGGCGGTCACTAGGCCATTGTGCCCGCTCCCCCTCAGCGCCCGGCCGGAGCCTGCCACACGGCTCGCCCGCCCACCGTGCGGTGCCCGGTGAGGTGCGGTGCTCGGCGCGCAGTGCTCAGCGCCAGTAGCAACCGCACTCGGTGTGCGGGGGCAGCCGCAGCCGGCGGACCATGCCGTCCACGGCGGAGACCTCGCACCAGCCGTCCACGCTCGGTGGCCGCACCCCGTCGAGCAGCAGCAGGGCGTGCAGCCCGGCGAGCCCGGCCACCGCCGAGGCGAGCGCACCGTCGCAGGCGGGTTCCCGAGCCCGCCCCGGGCCCTCGGTGGCCAGCTGGGCCAGCAACCGGGGCCAGGCGGCGTCCCGGTCGGTGCGGGTGAGCGCCACGCAGCCGCCGCAGGCGGAGGCGCCGGGCAGCACCAGCGGGCCGACCACGCCCAGGTGTTCAACCACCCCCACGTAGAGGTGCGGCACGCCGGAGCGCATCAGGCCCCGCGCCTCGACCGCGGAGCCGGCGAAGGCACCGCTGCCGTCGCGCGGGGCGAGCACCACCAGATCGGGCGGCCGCCCGGGCGTCGCCCGCGCCTCGTCGATGTCGGGCGTGCCGCTGCCCGCTCGGCCGCAGTCTGCTGTGCTCTTGTCCGGGGTGCCGCTCCCGGCCGGGGGGAGACCGGCGGCCCGCCGCACCGCCTCGCGGGCGGCGGTGCCGCGCGGCCGGCCGACGTCCGCGGCCGGGATGCCGCCCGGCGCGCAGTCCCCGGCCAGCACCCGGCCCTGGTCCACCACCTCGACCGTGCCGACCCCGCCTGCCGCGAGGGTGGCCGCCACCGCGGCGCCGACCCGGCCGGCCCCGCGCACCTCCACCCGCAGCGCCGTCCGCCGGGCCAGCGTGCCGGCCCCGGCGCCGGGCTCGGGGCTGAGCAGCGAGAGCGAGGCGAGATCGGGGGCCAGCAGCGCCCGGCGGCTCGGCGGGATCCCGGCCAGTGCCTGTTCGACCGCGGAGGCGTCCTCGAGCAGGCCGGTCTGCTCCAGTGAGTGCAGCGCCTGGGTGACGTACTCGGAGGCGAGGCCGAGCTGCTCGGCGGCGGCGGTCACGGCGGGGACGCCGCGCTCGCCGTCCAGCAGGGTGAGGAAGGCGCAGAACCGCTCGTCGGCCTGGGCGACCACTTGGGCCCGCTCGGGGGCGGTACCGAATTGCAGGGTCTGCTGATCGCGCCAGGCACGGGAGAGCGCGGGCTTGAGCATGGGACGCATGCGGTGCTCCTTTCCCGGGGGTACCAGCGAGGCGATTGCCGAATGGATGCGATCGACTCCGGTGCGTAAAGAGAGCCTCTCCCAGCTGCGGAAATTCCCCTAACCGGTTATCCACAAGCGCCGGAGATCATCTGACCAGCATTCAGTTTCGATGAATGTTGATCACCGTTGAAAAGAATTCGGCCGGGGCAGCGGACTTCTGTCAGTGTCAACAGGTAACGTCGTGTGCCATGGCAGCCGAACGGGACTCCCAGCCCTCGGCGTCGCCTCGGCGTGCCCGTGCAGCGGCCGGGTCGGGGTTCGCGACGCCCGCGCATCCGACAACCAGCCCGAGCACGACCACCAGCCCGAGCACGACCACCGGATCACACACCACGACCGGCCCGAGCACGACCACCGGACCACACACCACGACCGGCCCGGTCGAGGTGCGCCGCAGCGCCCGTCGCAGCCGTACCGTCTCCGCCTACCGCGAGGGTGATCGCACGATCGTGCTGATCCCGGCCCGGATGTCCTCGGCCGAGGAGCAGCGCTGGGTGGCCCAGATGCTCGACCGGCTGGCCGCCCAGGAGAGTCGTCGCACGCTCGGCGACGACGCGCTGGCCGAGCGGGCCAGACGGCTGTCCGCGAGCTACCTCGACGGCCGGGCCCGCCCCGACCAGGTGCGCTGGGTCACCAACCAGAACTCCCGCTGGGGCTCCTGCACCCCGAGCGAGCGCACCATCAGGCTCTCGCACCGCCTCCAGGGCATGCCCGAGTACGTGCTGGACTACGTGCTGCTGCACGAGCTCGCGCATCTGCTGGTCCCGGACCACGGACCGCGCTTCTGGGCCCTGCTGGAGGCCTACCCGCGCACCGAGCGGGCCCGAGGCTACCTGGAGGGCGTCATCTCCGCCGCCCGCCTGCCGCACATCCCCGGGGCCCGCGGCGGTGCTGCCGAGGAGCCCGAGGTGTGCGGCTGAGCCGCCGTCAGACGGTGGCGACCAGTTCCCGGGCCAGCCCGACCAGTCGGCGCACCGAATCGTCGGTCAGCTCCGGCAGCGCGTCGAAGTCGAACCAGCGCAGGTCCAGCGACTCCTCGCTGATCAGCTCCTTGGACCCGGCCGGTGCAAGCGCCACGTACTGCACGTCCAGGTGGGTGTTCTCCGGCCGGTCCTTGCCGGTGCACCGCACCTGGTGCCGGTCCAGCTTCACCGGCACCGGACGCCCGCCGTCGGCGCCGTCGGCCGAGAGCAGGGTCAGCCCGGCGATCCCCGACTCCTCGGTGGCCTCGCGCAGCGCGGCCGCGCCCAGCGTCGCGTCGCCAGGCTCGCAGTGGCCGCCCATCTGCAGCCAGAGCCCGACCTTCGGGTGCAGGGTCAGCAGCACCCGCCCGGCCGCCGGGTCCACCACGGCGGCGCTGGCCGTGATGTGGGCGGGCAGGCAGGACTTGAACAGGCCGTCCTGATGCTTGGTCAGGTGGTCCAGGTAGTCGCGCCGGAGCTGTTCCTGGTCGGGGTCGGTCGGCGCCCAGGACTCGAGGGCCGAGGTGGCGTCGGTGTGCAGGCCGGTGTTCAGGAGGGTCATGAAGCGGGCTTGTCCTTGTCGTTCTTGTCGTCGCCGTCGGTCTCAGCAGCCTCGGGGGCCTCACTGGCCCCGGCAGCACTGGCCCCGGCAGTGGCGGAGCCGCCGGCCGCCTCGCCGAGCAGCTTGTCGATCGCGTCGAAGTCCAGCCCGCCCTCGGCCGGCTCGGTGGTGTCGCGGTGCACGAAGCCGTCCGGGTCGTCCAGGTCGCTCGCGGTCGGCAGCATGTCGGGGTGCTCCCAGAGCGCGTCGCGGCCCTCGACGCCCCGGGCGTCGGCCAGCGAGGCCCACAGCCGGGAGGCGTCGCGCAGTCGGCGCGGGCGCAGCTCCAGGCCGACCAGGGTGGCGAAGGTCTGCTCGGCCGGACCGCCGGTGGCGCGGCGGCGGCGCAGCGTCTCGCGCAGCGCGGAGGACTGCGGCAGGTGCGGTTCGGCGGCGGCGTGCACCACCGCGTCGACCCAGCCCTCGACCAGTGCGAGGGCCGTCTCGAGCCGGGCCAGCGCGGCCTTCTGCTCCGGGGTGTCCTCGGGCTGCAGCAGGCCGTTGCCCAGCGCCTCCTGCAGCGCCTCGGGGTTCTCCAGGTCGAGCCGGCCCATCAGCTCCTCCATCCGGGAGGTGTCCACCTTGATGCCGCGGGCGTAGGCCTCGACGGCGCCGAACAGGTGGGCCCGCAGCCACGGCACGTGGGCGAAGAGCCGCTGGTGGGCGGCCTCGCGCAGGGCCAGGTAGAGCCGCACCTCCTCGGCGGGGACGTTCAGGCCCTCGCCGAACTCGGCGATGTTCTGCGGCAGCAGCGCGGCCTTGCCGGCCGGGGCCAGCGGCAGGCCGACGTCGGTCGAGCCGAGCACCTCGGCGGCGAGTGCGCCCAGGGCCTGGCCGATCTGGGTGCCGAACATGGCCCCGCCCATCGAGCGCATCACGCCCATCAGCGGACCGGCCATGGCCTGCATCTCCTCGGGCAGCACGCCGCCCATGGCGTTGCCGACCCGCTCGGCGACCGGGTCGACCAGCTCCTGCCAGACCGGCAGGGTGGCCTCGATCCACTCGGCCCGGCTCCAGGCCACGGCGCTGGCGGAGGAGGACGGGAACTCGGTGGCGGAATCCAGCCAGAGCTCGGCGAGCCGCACCGACTCCTCGACGGCCGAGCGCTCGGCCGAACTCACCGAGCGGTCCTTGGCCTTGCCTTCGGCCGGCTCGGCCACCACGGTCTGGCGGGCGATGTCCTTGGCCAGCTGCCAGTTCACCGGGCCGCCGTCGAACGAGAGCATCTGGCCGAGCTGCTGGAACGCGGCGCCCAGGTCGTTGGGGTCGAGGCCGCCCATCATGGCGGCGAAGGGGTTGTCCCCGCCGGCGCCACCGGGACCGCCCGCGCCGAACAACGCACCGAACGGGTTGGCGCCGAAGCCGAAGGACTGGGGCTGTTCCGGCTCGCCGCCGGACTTGTCGTCTTTCTTGCCGCCCTGGTCCTTGCCCTCCTCGGGCTCCTCGGGCGGGACACCGAATCCGAAGGGGAGGTCGCTCACGGGGTCCTCGATCTGGTCGGCCGTCACGCGGGGGCGGTGGCGGGAAAGCAAATGGCTAAGCGGACGGCAGGTTGCCGCAGACAGCGGGCGCGCCCGCGCCGGGTGCACCGCCGGGCCCTCTCCTCGGGCAGGATGGACCGTACGTGACACTCGTACGTACGCACATAAGCTAACCGTGGAGGATGGCCGGTGAGTTCCCCGCCTTCGGACGTTCGCTCTGGGCTGACCGGGGGCGAGGAGGCCCAGGTGGCGCCTGGGTCCGCGCCCCCAGCCTACGGCGGACGGCCGCTCACCGTCGCCGTGACCGGCGCCGCCGGCGTGCTCGGTGAGCGCCTGGTCCGCCGCCTGGTCGATTCGCCCGGCATCCGCAAGGTGCTGGCGATCGACGACCGACGCGGCGAGGCCGCCGGAGTGCAGTGGCGGGTGCTGGACGTCCGCGATCCGGCGGTGGCCGAACGGCTGCGCGGGGTGGACGTGGTGGTGCACCTGGCGATGGACCTGGGCATGGAGTCCGATCCGCGGGCCCGCAGCGCGTACAACGTCCGGGGCGCGCAGACGGTGGTGACCGCCGCGGCGGCCGCCGGTGTGCACCGGGTGGTGCTCTGCACCTCGGCGATGGTCTACGGCGCGCTGCCGGACAACGAGGTGCCGCTGGCCGAGGACTCCGAGCTGCGGGCCACCGAGGAGGCCAGCCTGGTCGGCGACCTGCTGGAGATCGAGCGGCTGGCCCGCCGGGCGCCGCGCGCCCACCCGGGACTGCAGGTGACCGTGCTGCGCCCGGCCGTGGTGGTCGGTCCCGGTGTGGACACCGTGCTGACCAGGCACTTCGAGGCGCCGCGCCTCCTGGTGGTGGCCGGCTCGCGGCCCTGCTGGCAGTTCTGCCACGTGGACGACCTGGCCACCGCGCTGGAGTACGCGGCGCTCGGCCTGGTCGAGGGCGAGGTGACGGTCGGCTGTGACGGCTGGCTGGAGCAGGAGCAGGTGGAGGAGCTCTCCGGGATCCGCCGGATGGAGCTGCCCGCCTCGCTGGCGCTGGGCACCGCCGCGCGGTTGCACCGGCTCGGCCTGACCCCGGCCCCGGCCGGGGACCTGGCGTACACCATGTACCCGTGGGTGGTGTCCGGCAGCCGGCTGCACGAGGCGGGCTGGCGGCCGCAGTACAGCAACGAGGAGGTGCTGACCGAGCTGCTCGCCCAGGTCGCGGGCAAGCACGCGGTGGCGGGGCGGCGCCTCGGCGGCAAGGAGGCCGCCACCAGCCTGGGCGCGGCGGGCGCGACGGTGGCCCTGGTGGGCACCGCGGCGCTGGTCCGGCGGGCCCGTAAGCGGCGGCGCATCTAGGGCCGGCGGACCCTGAGGCCCGCGGATTCATTGGACGACCCGACAATTGCCGGTTGAGCCCGGGCATGACCGATCATTGGGAGCATGTCCGAGAACCACGACCCCATCCGTCTGCTCGCCGTCCGCGAGACGCCGCTCTCCCTCGACGAGGTCTACGCGGCGGTCGGCCATGACGCCGCCGGTGGCACCACGGTCTTCGTCGGGACGGTCCGCGACCACGACGGCGGCAAGTCGGTCGCCGCGCTGGAGTACAGCTGCCACCCGAGCGCCGAGCAGGAGATGCGCCGGATCGCGGAGAAGGTGGTTGCCGACTATCCGGTGAAGGCGCTGGCGGCGGTGCACCGGATCGGCCGGCTGGAGATCACCGACGCCGCCGTGATCGTCGCCGTCTCCTGTCCGCACCGGGGCGAGGCCTTCGCCGCCGCGCGCAAGCTGATCGACGATCTGAAGCACGAGGTGCCGATCTGGAAGCACCAGGTCTTCTCCGACGGCGAGGAGGAGTGGGTCGGCGCAGGCTCCTGCTGACACCCGCTCAGCCCAACCGGACACATGAATGCGCCCACCGGGTGGCAGTGACTGACCTGCCGTAACCCGGATGGCGCTGCCGCCGTTCACCGTCCAGGCGGTTAATGTGCTGATAGGCACGACGAGCTGGGAGGACGGACATGGCAGCGCTGGCCTGGTTGGGGATCCCTGTCGCCGCGGGCGTGATCGCCGTCCTGTGGGCGGCCTGGGCCGCCCGTCCGCCGAAGGCCACCGGGGACGGCGCCTCGCTGGCCGAGCACCAGCGGTTCCTGGCGGCCATGGAGCGCAGCACCGGCAGCTACCGGGTGTCGGACGGGCACAAGGTCTCGGACGGCCAGGGGCGCTGACCCGGCGGGCGGGGCGCAGGGGTGGTCCCGTACTGTCGTGGCATGCCACGCCGCTCTGCGACGATGCTCGCCGCCACCCTGACGCTCATAGCGCTGCTCTGCGTCTCCGTGCTGCTCCCGGTGCCGTACACGCAGCTGAGCCCGGGACCGACGTACAACACGCTCGGCGTCCAGTCCGGGACCCCGGTGATCAGCATCTCGGGGCAGCAGACCTATCCGACCAGTGGTCACCTCAACATGACCACGGTCCAGGTCACCGGTGCGAACTACCAGCCGAGCCTGGTCTCGGTCGTGGTCGGCTGGCTGCGGGACGACCAGCTGGTGGTGCCGCACGACACGCTCTACCCCAAGGGCCAGACCGAGCAGCAGTCCGAGCAGCAGAACGCCGAGGAGTTCGCCTCCTCGCAGGACAGCGCCAAGACGGCCGCGCTGAACCAGCTCGGCTACCCGGTCGGCACCAAGCTGATCGTCGCCTCGGTGGTGGCCGGTGGGCCGAGCGAGGGCCGGCTGCACGCGGGTGACGAGATCATCGCGGTGGACGGCACCAAGGTCACCGACCCCACCCAGGTGGCGCCGCTGGTGACCAAGCACAAGCCGGGCGAGACGGTGGTCTTCACGGTGCGCTCCAAGGACCCGACCGACGCCCTGGAGAAGCAGGTCCCGATCACCACCACCAAGGCCCCCGACTCCGACCGCGCGATGGTGGGCATCGTGCCCGGCACCACGCACACCTTCCCGTTCACCATAGACATCGGGCTGCAGGACGTCGGCGGGCCGAGCGCCGGGCTGATGTTCGCCCTCGGCATCGTGGACAAGCTGACCCCGACCGACCTGACCGGCGGCAAGTTCGTGGCCGGCACCGGGACGATCGACGACCACGGCAAGGTCGGGCCGATCGGCGGCATCTCGATGAAGGTGATCGCGGCCCGGGAGGCCGGCGCCCGCTACTTCTTCACCCCGAGCGAGAACTGCGCCGAGGCGGGCAAGAACACCCCGGACGGGCTGCGGCTGATCAAGGTGGACACGCTGGACGACGCGCTCAAGGCGCTGGGCCAGGTCCGGGCCGGGCAGGACTCGGCACTGCCGTCCTGCCAGGCCTCGTAGGACTCGTCGTAGTTCAGGCGAAGGTCGCGAGCAGTGCCTTGGTCAGGCCCGGCACCAGGTCGGGGCCGGTCAGCACCTCGCGGGCGATGTCCTTCTCGCGCAGCCGCAGCGCCGTCTCGCGCTTGCCGTCGCGCAGCACGGCGGCGGTGATCCGGACCTCCTGACGGTCCGGGTGGTGGGCCACCCACTCGGCGATCTGCGCCTCGGTGGCGTTGGCCGGGCGGCTCTTCTCCGCGCCCGGCGGCAGCATCAGCCGCTCGACCACCAGTGCGCAGCCGGCCACCCCGGCCGGCCAGGCGATGGTGCCGAGGAACTCGTCCAGCGCCATGCCGGCCGGCAGCTCGTCCTGCTCGACCGGGGTGAGCGAGCCGTCCTGCGAGGCGTCCAGTCCGAGCTGCCGGGCCACCGCCGGGTCGGTGCGGCGCAGTTGGGCGCTGTCGACCAGGGCGAACAGGCGGGCGGGCCGGTCCCAGCCGAGCCCGGCGACGTACTCGTCGATCTCCAGGGCGGCGCGGGTGAGCGGGGTGGCGGCCGGCGGCAGGCCGCCCTCGAGGGGGGTGTTCGGGGCATCGGACATGGCTCCATCCTCACATGTCGCCGGGGCGCCGGGCCGCGCAGCGCACCGAGCCCGGTGGGAAGGTGCGAGGGCGGCTGGGAACTCGGTGCGAGGCTGGTTAAGTTGCTCTGGTGGGCTGCCGGCCCACCGGCGTTCACCCAGCCGCCCCGACCACTCCAGCAGAGGTGCCGCCTTGGTATTCCAGATGCCCGACCGTGAAGGTCCGGCGTACCGTCCACGGGTCGGCCCGCCGTCGCGCCGCACTCGGGTCCTGCTGCTCACGCTGGGTGCGCTGGTCCTGCTCTTCCTGGCGTTCGTGCTGTTCGCGGGCTTCTGGACGGACTGGCTCTGGTTCAAGTCGGTGCACTACTCCTCGGTCTTCGCCACCGAGCTGTGGACCAAGGTCGGGCTGTTCGCGGTCTTCGGACTGCTGATGGCGGCGGTCGCCGCGCTGAACATCTGGCTGGCGTACCGGCTGCGGCCGCCGCTGTCGGCCATGTCGGTGGAGCAGCAGAGCCTGGACCGCTACCGGATGGGCATCGCGCCGTTCCGCAAGTGGCTGGTGCTCGCGATCGCGCTGCTGGTCGGGCTGATCGCGGGCGCGTCGGCGGCCGGGCAGTGGCGGCTGTGGCTGCTGTGGACCAACGCGAGCTCCTTCGGGGTGCGGGACAGTCAGTTCCACCTGGACGTCTCCTTCTACGCCTTCGACCTGCCCTGGTACGAGTTCCTGCTCGGCTTCGCGTTCAGCGCGGTGGTGGTCTCGGTGATCGCCGCGCTGCTGGTGCACTACCTCTACGGCGGCCTGCGGCTGCAGGGCCCCGGCCGGCGGGCCAGCGCCGGGGCGCAGGGGCACCTGGCGGTGCTGCTGGGCATCTTCGTGCTGCTGAAGGCCGTCGCGTACTGGCTGGACCGGTACGCGCTGGCGGTGAAGAGCGGCTCCTTCAAGCGCGTCTCCGGCTACACCGGTCTGCGTTTCGTGGACGCCAACGCCTATCTGCCGGCCAAGACCATCCTGTTCTGCGTGGCGCTGATCTGCGCGCTGCTGTTCTTCCTGACCCCGGTGCGGCGGACCTGGGCGCCGGCCCTGATCGGCTTCGGGCTGATGGCGCTCTCGGCGGTGCTGATCGGCGGGGTCTACCCGGCGATCGTGCAGCAGTTCCAGGTCAGGCCGAACGAGCAGGCCAAGGAGACGCCGTACATCAAGAAGAACATCGACGCGACCAGGCAGGCGTACGGCATCGCGGACAGCCAGACCATCCAGTACAGCCCGAACAATACGGCGGACGCGCAGTCGCTGGCGCCGGACGCGCAGACCATCGCGGACATCCGGCTGCTCGACCCCAACATCGTCTCGCCGACCTTCCAGCAGCTCGAGCAGCAGCGCTCCTACTACGGCTTCCCGGGCACCCTGGACATCGACCGGTACGGTCCCAAGGCCGCCGCCCAGGACACCGTGCTCGGGCTGCGCGAGCTCAACCTCGACGGGGTGCAGCAGCGCAACTGGATCAACGACCACTTCAAGTACACCCACGGCTACGGCGCCGTGGCGGCCAAGGGCAACCAGGTCGACGACCGCGGCCAGCCGGTCTTCACCGAGTCGGGCCTGCCGGCCGGCGGATCGCTCGGCGACTACGAGCAGCGGATCTACTTCGGCGAGAAGACCGACACCTACGCGATCGTCGGCGGCACCAATCGGGAGATCGACTACACCTCCGACAGCGGTCTGCAGACCTCCCAGTACGGGGGCGGCGGCGGGGTCTCGCTGGACAACCCGGTCACCCGGGCCGCCTACGCGGTGAAGTTCGCCGAGCCGCAGTTCCTCTACTCCGGGGCGATCAGCAACGGCGCCAAGGTGCTGTACGACCGCACGCCCAAGGAGCGGGTGGAGAAGGTCGCGCCCTGGCTGGCGATCGACGGCGACCCCTACCCGGTGGTGCAGGACGGCCACCTGGTCTGGGTGCTGGACGGCTACACCACCTCGGACGGGTACCCGTTCTCCTCCAAGACCACGCTGGGTACCGCGACCAAGGACTCGCTCACCGACCAGCGCGGCGGTGTGCTCACCCCCAGCAACCAGGTCAACTACATCCGCAACTCGGTCAAGGCCACGGTGGACGCCTACACCGGCGAGGTGACGCTCTATCAGTGGGACGACAGCGACCCGGTGCTGAGGACCTGGATGAAGGCCTTCCCGGGGACGGTGGAGCCGAGGAGCGCGATCCCGGCCACGCTGCTCCCGCACCTGCGCTACCCGCAGGACCTGTTCAAGGTGCAGCGCGACCTGCTGGGCATGTACCACATGACCGACCCGAACTCCTTCTTCAACGGCACCGACATCTGGCAGGTGCCGGTCGACCCGACCAGTGAGTCCAAGCAGGTCCAGCCGCCGTACTACCTGACGCTGCGGATGCCCGACCCGGCGGCCACCGACGCCGCCTTCTCGCTCACCAGCAGCTTCGTGCCCGGCGCGCGCGAGAACCTGGCGGCCTTCATGGCGGTGGACTCCGACCCGGGCCCCGACTACGGGAAGATCCGGCTGCTCAGGGTGCCGAGCAGCGACTCCAGCACGCCCGGCCCCAACCAGGTGCAGGCGAAGTTCAACTCCCGCCCGGACGTGGCCACCACGCTGAACCTGATCAAGAACGGCGGCGACTCGGACATCGAGTACGGCAACCTGCTGACCCTGCCGGTCGGCGGCGGCTTCCTGAACGTCGAACCGGTCTACGTGAAGGCGCGCGGAGCCAAGTACCCGGTGCTGCAGAAGGTGCTGGCGGTGTACGGGACGGACAACGTCGCCTTCGAGAACACTCTGGACGCGACGCTGAAGCAGCTGTTCAACGGCGCCGCGGTGGGCGCCACCGGGACGGCGCCAAGCGGCGGCAACCCGCCCTCGGGCGGCACCGGCACGCCGTCGGGCAGCATCGACCCGGCGCTGAAGCAGGCCCTGGACGCGATCCAGAAGGCCTACACGGACAGTCAGAACGCCTTCAAGGCAGGCGACTGGACGGCCTACGGCGCGGCGCAGAAGGCGCTGCAGGACGCGATCAACGCGGCCGCTGCCGCCGAGCACAAGCCCTGAGCTGCGGCGCTGCGCACACCATCGAACCGGTGGTGTGCGCAGCGGCCTCCGTGATCGTGCTATGGTTGGGACACAACGACGCGGGGTGGAGCAGCTCGGTAGCTCGCTGGGCTCATAACCCAGAGGTCGCAGGTTCAAATCCTGTCCCCGCTACTCAGGTTGAAGGCCCGGATTCCCATCGGAATCCGGGCCTTCGGCGTTCCCGGATCCCGGCGGCCCGCTTTTCGTCATGGACACCTCTTGACGCCGACTTTGGTCTAGTCCACCGTGTGGCAATGGAATCGGGGGGCGCGGCCGGACCGCTGCGCTACGAGCTGCTCGGGCCGCTGCGGGTGCGGCGCGCCGGCGAGCCGGTGGACGCCGGTCCCGCGATGCAGCGGGCGGTGCTGGCGGTGCTGCTGCTGAGTGCGGGCGAGCCGGTGGTGCGCGAGCAGATCGTGCAGGCCGTCTGGGGGACCAGGGCCGGCCCGAACGCGCCCGGCCTGGTCGCCACCTACGTCTCGCGGCTGCGCCGGGTGCTGGACCCGGATCGGCCCCGACGCACCCTCGGCGGGGTGTTGGCCACTCGTGGCGCCGCCTACCGGCTCGCCGTCGAACCCGGCGAGCTGGATCTGCACACCTTCGAAGCCGCCCGGGCCAGGGCCCGCACCCAACGCGCGGAGGGCTCACCGGCTCGGGCGCTCGACACGCTGGACCAGGCACTCGGGCTGTGGCGCGGCGCCGGACTCGACGGGCTGCCGGGACCCTTCGCCGCCCTGCACCGCGGGCGGTTGGCCGAACTGCGCCTGGCCACCTCCGAGGAGCGGTTCGAGCTGGCCCTGCTGCTCGGGCAGCACCACGAGGTGGTCGCCGAACTGGGCCTGCTGGCGGCCGCCCACCCGCTCCGCGAGCGGCTGCGCGCACTGCTGATGCTCGCGCTCCACCGGGCCGGTCGGCAGGGCGAGGCGCTCGCGGTCTACACGCAGACCCGACAGGCTCTGATCACCAGTCAGGGACTCGAGCCTGGGCGGGAGTTGGAGGAGTTGCAGCAGCGGATCCTGCGTGGTGACCCGGCCCTGGAGCTCGGCGTGCCGCCGACCGTGCTGCGCACGCTCTGCCTGCCGGCCCAACTCCCGTCCGATCTCTCGGACTTCACCGGAAGAACCGCAGAGCTTCGGACGCTGGCCCGACTCCTGGGTGGCGGCACCGGCAACGCCGAGAACGGTCGCAGCGGTGCCGGCCGGTGGCTCGGCGCGGTGCCGGTGGTCGTGCTCAGCGGGCCACCGGGGGTGGGCAAGACCGCGCTCGCCGTGCACGCCGCACACCGGCTGCGCGAACGGTTCCCGGACGGCCAGCTGTTCGCCGCGCTGCACGAGCCCGACGGGCGGCCCGGAGAGGCGGGCGCGCTGCTCGGGCGGCTGCTCGCCGACCTCGGCGTCGAAGCCCGGGACCTGCCGGTGGAGACCGAGCGGCGGGCCGCGTTGCTGCGTTCGGTCAGCTCGGGCCGCCGGCTGCTGCTGGTGCTGGACGACGCCGCCGACGCGGGGCAGGTGGCGGCGCTGCTGCCGGGCTCGCCGAGCTGTGCGGTGCTGGTCACCGCGCGCGGGCGGCCGACCGTGCTGCCCGGGGCCCGGGCGATCGCGCTGGACGCGCTCGGCCCGCAGGAGGCGCGCCGGCTCTGGCGCCGGCTGCTCGCGGACGGGCCGCCGGGCGGCGGTGCGGCGTCGGCCGCGGACGAGGCCGCGGTGCTGGCGGTCTGCGCCGGTCTGCCGCTGGCGCTGCGCGCGGCCGCCACCCGGGTGGCGGCCCGGCCCGGTCTCGGCCTCGGGCCGGTGGCGGCGCGACTGCTGGACGGGCGCCGAAGACTGGCCGAACTCAGCCCGGGCGGTCGCGGGTTGGCGCAGGCGCTGGCCTCGGCCGAGACCCGGCTGCGCCGGACGCCGGACGGCCCTGCGGCCGTCGAGCTGCTGCGGCGGCTGAGCGCGCTCGGGCCGGACGGGCTCGACCCGCTGCCGCCGGACCTCCCCGAGGAGTTGCTCGATCGGCTGGCCGAGTACGGTCTGGTGGGGACGGCGCCCGACGGCCGGTACCGGATGCACCCGTTGATCGCCCTGATCGGGCGAGCCCCGGATGGACGGGGAATGGAATCCGGATGTCACCACCCGTTCTCCGAGGCTTCGCCCGACCGGTCTGACCAGCCCTGATGGCAATCGGGCCGACCTTGCGTCAGGTCCGCCGGGCTGCCTCGGGCGCCCGGCTGTCGCCGGTCCGTCAGCTCCCCTTGACCGGCTATTTGGTCTAGTCCACTCTGAGTCCGCCCCGGCAGCGGCGCAGCAACCCGTGCCGGTGGTGTACCGCTCCCTGCCGCCCGCATCCAGCCGTCAAGCGCCGATTCGAGGAGCAGAACCGTGCACCGTGCGACCAGACAGACCCAGAGAAGACCCGACCGGGCCGAGCGGCCGAAGTCGGGCGTCCGCATGGCGGTGGCCTCGGCAGCGGCCCTCGCCGCGACCGCGAGCGGCACCCTGCTGCTCGCCACCGGCGGCAGCGCCAGCGCCGATGTCGCCAACCTGCTGCAGAACCCCGGCTTCGAATCCGGCAGCCTGGCCGGCTGGACCTGTAGCGCCGGCTCCGGCGCCACCGTCACCAGCCCGGTGCACAGCGGGAGTCACGCCCTGCAGGCGACCCCGGCCGGCTCGGACAACGCCCAGTGCACCCAGCGGGTCTCGGTGCTGCCCAACTCGACCTACACGCTCAGCGGTTGGGTCCAGGGCAACTACGTGTACCTGGGCGACAGCGGGACGGGTGGCACCGACACCTCCAACTGGAGCACCAGCTCCGCCTGGAACCAGTTGAAGACCAGCTTCACCACCGGTGCGTCCACCACCAGCGTGACCATCTATCTGCACGGCTGGTACGGCACCGGCGCGTACTACGCCGACGACCTGGTACTGAGCGGGCCCGGCGGGCCGACCCCGACCTCGACCGGGAGCCCCACCCCGACGCCGACTCCCACCCCGACGCCGACCCCGACGCCCACGCCGACCCCGACCCCCACGCCCACCCCCACGGGTCCTGGTGGCGGGAGCAAGCACAAGCTCACCGGCTACTGGCAGGACTTCGACAACGGCGCCACCGACCAGCGGATCAGCGATGTCAACGCGGCCTACGACATCATCGCGGTGGCCTTCGCCGATGCCACCAGCACGCCCGGCGCGATCAGCTTCACGCTGGACAGCACCCTCTCCGGCAAGCTGGGCGGCTACACCGACGCCCAGTTCAAGGCGGACATCGCGGCCAAGCACGCGGCCGGCAAGAAGGTGGTCATCTCGGTCGGCGGCCAGAACGGCACCATCTCGGTCAGCGACTCGACCTCGGCCGCCAACTTCGCCAACAGCGCCTACGCGCTGATCCAGCAGTACGGCTTCGACGGCGTCGACATCGACCTGGAAAACGGCGTCAGCTCCACCTACATGGGCCAGGCGCTGCACTCGCTGGCGGCGAAGGCGGGCAGTGGCTTCGTGCTCACCATGGCGCCACAGACCATCGACATGCAGTCCACCGGCACCGAGTACTTCAAGCTGGCGCTGAACACCAGGGACATCCTCACCCTGGTCAACACCCAGTACTACAACTCCGGTTCGATGAACGGCTGCGACGGCAACGTCTACGCCGAGGGCGGCGTGGACTTCCTGACCGCGCTGGCCTGCATCCAGCTGAAGGGCGGTCTGGCGCCGAGCCAGGTGGGCCTCGGCCTGCCGGCCTCCACCCGCGCGGCGGGCAGCGGCTATGTCTCCCCGAGCACCGTGAACAACGCCTTGGACTGCCTCGCGAGCGGTCTGAACTGCGGCTCCTTCAAGCCTTCCACGACCTGGCCGGGCATCGGCGGTGCGATGACCTGGTCGACCAACTGGGATGCCAGCAACGGCAATTCCTTCGCAAGCTCGGTCGGCGGCCACCTGCACGGCATGCCGTAGACCGGATCTCTCACCCCCACACAGAGAGAAGAGAAACCGAATGCGCAGAAGCAGTCGATCGGCATGGGCGGTGACCTCGGCGGCAGGACTCCTGCTGGGTGGCGCCCTGTCGGTGCTGGGCATGGCGCATGCCCAGGCCTCGCAGAGCCTCCCGGCGGCCACCCCCGCGGCCGCTCCGGCCAACACCACCGGCGCGCCCGCCAGTTCGGGTGGGATCAAGGTCGCCTACTACGACCAGTGGGCGGTCTACCAGAACGCGTTCTACCTGAAGAACGTGGACACCACCGGTGAGGCGAGCAAGCTCAACTACCTGCTCTACGACTTCGAGAACATCGACCCGTCCAACCTCACCTGCTTCGAGGCCAACTCGGCCGCCTCGCAGGACGAGAACAACCCCAACGCGGGTGACGGCGCCGGCGACTCGTTCGCGGACTACGGCAAGACCTTCGCCAACGGCAACTCGGTGGACAACTCCACCGACACCTGGAACCAGCCGATCGCCGGCAACTTCCACCAGCTCCAGGAGCTGAAGGCGAAGTACCCGAACCTCAAGGTGGTGCTCAGCCTCGGCGGTTGGACGTACTCCAAGTACTTCTCCGACGCGGCGGCCACCGACGCCTCGCGCAAGAAGCTGGTCTCCTCCTGCATCGACATGTTCATCAAGGGCAACCTGCCCTCACAGGGCGGCTACGGCGGCGCGGGCACCGGCAAGGGCATCTTCGACGGCTTCGACATCGACTGGGAGTACCCGGGCGGCGGCGGGCACACCGGCAACCACGCCAGTCCGAACGACAAGCAGAACTTCACCGCGCTGCTGGCGGAGTTCCGTTCGGAGCTGAACGCGCAGGGGGCGGCGGACGGCAAGACCTACTCGCTCTCCGCGGCGCTGCCGGCCGGCCAGGACAAGATCAAGTACGTCGAGACCGACAAGATCGGCCAGTACCTGACCTTCGGCGACCCCATGACCTATGACATGCACGGCGGTTGGGAGCCCACCGGGCCGACCAACCACCAGTCGCCGATCTACGAGAACCCGGCCGACCCGTCCAACCCGATCACCCCCGGCACCTCCAAGTACTCGGCCAACGAGGCGATCAAGGCCTACACGGTCGGCGACTCGCAGTACGGCATCCCCGGCGGCTTCCCGGCGAGCAAGCTGAACATGGGCGTGCCGTTCTACTACCGCGGCTGGACCGGCGTGCCGGCCGGCAGCAACCACGGGCTCTTCCAGACGGCCACCGGACCCGCGCCCGGCGCCGCCGACTCGGGCAACGTGGCGGGCACCCGGATGTACAAGGAGCTCTCCGGGGTGGTGGACAACGCCTCCACCACCTTCTGGGACCCGGTCTCGCAGGCCGCGTACTTCTACGACGGGACCAACTTCTGGTCCGGTGAGTCCAAGCAGTCGATCCAGGCCAAGGCCGACTACCTGCACTGCAACGGTCTCGGCGGGACGATGATGTTCTCGCTCTACGACCTGGACCCGGCGGCCACCCTGTTCAACGCGGTGGTGACCGACACCAACGGTTCGGCCGGCAACTGCCCGGCGCCGACCCCCACGCCCACGCCGACCCCACGCCCACGCCGACCCCCACGCCCACGCCGACCCCCACCCCCACCCCCACGCCGACTCCCACCCCCACGCCGACCCCCACCCCGACCCCGACTCCCACCCCCACGCCCACCCCGACCGGCCCGTCCGGGAACCCGGTGGTCAACGGCGGCTTCGAGTCCGGCGCGCTCTCGCCGTGGACCTGCACCGGCAACCTCGGCTCGGTGGTGAGCACCCCGGCGCACTCCGGCTCGCACGCCCTGGCGGGGGCTGCCAGCAGCAGTGACGACGCCCAGTGCTCGCAGACCATCACGGTCAAGCCCAACACCACCTACACGCTCTCCGGTTGGGTGCAGGGCAACTACACCTACCTCGGAGTGACCGGCTCCGGCGCGGACAGCTCGAACTGGACCACCGGCCCCAACTGGTCCCAGCTGTCGACCAAGTTCACCACCGGCGCGACGGTGACCTCGGTGACCGTCTGGGTGCACGGCTGGTACGGCCAGGGCACCTACTACGCGGATGACATCAGCGTGAGCTGAGGGTCCGTGAGCAAACGGAGGCGGTGTCACCGGATAAGCGGTGGCGCCGCCTCCGGTACTATGGGCAGACGCTCGCACCATCCTTCGCACCACGGGGGTTTGTGAGGCGCAAGTGTCGGGAAATCGACAAAGCGCCGAAGCAATCTCCGCCGGCTTCGGCCCGGCCCGGCAAAATCGCGCGGGCAGGTGTACGCGGGTGTTCGGGTGATGCGACGATGGACCACATGGGGGACGGGACACGGCTGTTGGCGGGCCGTGCGCCGAGACGCGTCCCTGCTGGATGCCGCGGCACTCGGGGGGAGCGGGAGTCGGCATGAAGCTGATCGGCAAGAACCAGCCGGGCGCCGACAGCGGCCCGGTGGACACCTCCGCCGCGATGGCCGCGCCCACCGCACCGGTACCCGCCCAGCGCGGCCTGGGCCGTCCCGGGCCCGGCCGCTCCTACGGCCCCGAGAGCCTGGAACCGGTCCCCCTCCCGCAGGTGACCGGCCCCTACCCCGCGCCCGCCGCCTCGCCCGCCCTCCGCGAGCCCGATACAGCCGATGCCGCCAGCTTCGAGAGCGAGCTCGCGGCCCGCGAGTCCGCCGCCCTGGAGACCAGGCACCGCGCCGCGGCCGACGCGGGCGACGCCGGGGCGGCCAGCCAGCTCGGTGCGCTGCTGCTGCGCCGCGGCGACCTGGACGACGCCGAACCGTATCTGCGCCGCGCTGCCGCGGCCGGACTGCGGGCCGCCGCCAACAACCTCGGCGTGCTGCTGCACCAGCGCGGCCACCGGTCCGAGGCCGGCCAGTGGTGGCGCCACGCGGCGGTGGCCGGCAGCGCCCCGGCCGCGCACGCGCTCGGCCTGCACCTGCGCGACCACGGCGACGAGGAGTCCGCCGAGTACTGGCTGCACTTCGCCGCCGAGCAGGGCCACGCGCTCGGCGCCTACGCGCTGGGCGACCTGATGGAGCACCGGCGCGACGTGCGCGCCGAACGCTGGTTCAAGCTGGCCGCCGACGCCGGGCACCGGGAGGCCGCCTACCGGCTGGCCCGGATGCGCGAGGCCGCCGGCGACAAGGACAGCGCCGAGACCTGGTACCGCACCGCGGCCGTGCGCAGCCACGCCCGGGCGGCACTGCGGCTCGGCGTGCTGGTCGAGGAGCGGGCCACCGGCGACCAGGCGCTGCGCGAGGAGGCGGCCCGCTGGTACCGGCAGTCCGCGCAGAACGGCGAGCCCCGGGCGGCCTGCGCGCTCGGCTTCCTGCTGCGCGACTCGGGCGACCTGCCGGCCGCCGCCGAGTGGTGGCAGGAGGCCGCCGAGGCGGGCGACGGCAACGCCGCCAACGCGCTCGGCGCACTGCACGCGAGCCGTGGCGAGGACGGCGCCGCCGAGCGCTGGTACCGCGCCGCGCTGGAGGCCGGCGACCACAACGGCGCGTTCAACCTGGGCCTGCTGTGCGCCGCCACCGGCCGCGAGGCGCAGGCCGAGCAGTGGTACCGCCGGGCCGCCTACGCCGGGCACCGGGAGGCCTGCAACGCGCTGGCCGTGGTGCTGCTGCAGCGCGGCGACGAGTCCGGCGCCGAGCCCTGGTTCTCCAAGGCCGCCGAGGCGGGCAGCGTGGACGGAGCCTTCAACCTGGGCATCCTGCACGCGGGCCGGGGCGAGCAGCAGCAGGCCCAGGAGTGGTACGCCCGCGCCGCCGCCGAGGGCCACGGTGAGGCGGCGCTGCAGCTCGCGGTGGTCAAGGAGCAGCGCGGCGACCTGCCCGCAGCCCTGGACCGCTACCGGCAGGCCGCCGCCGGTGGCTCGGCCGAGGGCGCCTTCCGGCTGGCCTCGCTGCTGGACCGGCGCGCGGACGTGCCGGAGGAGGCCGAGCACTGGTACGCGGTGGCGGCCGACGCGGGACATGCCCGGGCTCAGGTACGGATGGGCGTGCGGGCCGCCGAGCGCGGCGCGCTGGAGATCGCGGAGAGCTGGTACCGGCGGGCCGCCGAGTCCGGCAGCCGCAGCGCGGCCTTCAACCTGGGCCTGCTGCTGGCCCGTCAGGAACGCGAGCCGGAGGCGATGCTCTGGTACACCCGGGCCGCCGACGCGGGTCACGGGCGGGCCGCGCTGCGGCTGGCCCTGCTGGCGCTGCGCCGGGGCGAGCCGGTGCAGGCCGAGAACTGGTGCAAGCGGGCCGCCGACTACGGCCCGCCGGAGGTCGCCGAGCGCGCGGCCCGGCTGCTGGATGCGATGCACCCGGAGATGACGGCCTGACGGGACGTCAGTTGCCGCTCAGGCAGTCCGGACAGAGCCCGCGGTAGGTGATCTCCGCGCCGGAGACCGCGAAGCCGAAGCGCTCGGCGTCGGGCAGCGCCGAGAGCGGGTCGCCGAACGGGTGGACGTCGCGGATGGTGCCGCAGCGCGAGCAGATCAGGTGCTGGTGCGAGTGGTGCGCGTTGGGGTCGTAGCGCTTGGCCCGACCGTCGGTGGAGACCTCCAGTACCTCGCCGAGCACCACGAGCTCGCCGAGCGTGTTGTAGACCGTCGCGCGGCTGATCTCGGGCAGCCGGGAGACCGCACGGGCGTGCACCTCGTCGGCGGTCAGGTGGACGTGGTCACCGTCGAGCACCTCCGCCACGACTCGCCGCTGCGCGGTCAGTCGCCAGCCTCGGCTTCTCAGTCGTTCCAGCAGGTCGCTCATGCGAACAGGGTAGGGCACGATCCGAACTTGGCTCTAGTATTGACTTAGATATTGTCCAAGCTAGGATCGGCTCCAGAACTTCACCGCTGAACCAGCTGTACGACCGGACAGAGACCCCGGAGGCTTCCCATGACTGCCCAGGACGAGCTGCGGCCGATCCTCACCACCGAGGCCGGCGCGCCCGTGGCCGACAACCAGAACACCGAGACCGCAGGCATAGGCGGCCCGGCCCTGATCCAGGACCAGCTGCTCTTCGAGAAGCTCGCGCACTTCAACCGCGAGCGGATCCCGGAGCGCGTGGTGCACGCCCGCGGCGCCGCCGCCTACGGCACCTTCACGGTGACCGCGGACGTCACGCCGTACACCCGGGCGGCGTTCCTCTCCGAGGTCGGCAAGCAGACCGAGACCTTCCTGCGCTTCTCCACGGTGGCCGGCAACCTCGGCTCGGCCGACGCGGTGCGCGACCCGCGCGGTTTCGCGCTGAAGTTCTACACCGAGGACGGGAACTACGACCTGGTCGGGAACAACACCCCGGTGTTCTTCATCAAGGACGCCATCAAGTTCCCGGACTTCATCCACACCCAGAAGCGCGACCCGTACACCGGCTCGCAGGAGGCGGACAACGTCTGGGACTTCTGGGGCCTGTCGCCCGAGTCCACCCACCAGGTCACCTGGCTCTTCGGTGACCGCGGCATCCCCGCCTCCTACCGCCACCTCAACGGCTACGGCTCGCACACCTACCAGTGGCAGAACGAGGCCGGCGAGTACTTCTGGGTCAAGTACCACTTCAAGACCGACCAGGGGATCAAGAACCTGACGGCCGAGGACGCGGCCAAGCTGGCCGGCGAGGACCCGGACAGCCACCAGCGCGACCTGCGCGAGTCGATCGAGCGCGGCGAGTTCCCGAGCTGGACCGTGCAGGTGCAGATCATGCCGGCCGCCGACGCCGCCGAGTACCGGTTCAACCCGTTCGACCTGACCAAGGTCTGGCCGCACGCGGACTACCCGCCGATCGAGATCGGCAAGCTGGAGCTCAACCGCAACCCCGACAACGTCTTCGCCGAGGTCGAGCAGTCGATCTTCTCCCCGGCGCACTTCGTGCCCGGCATCGGCCCGTCCCCGGACAAGATGCTGCAGGGCCGGCTGTTCGCCTACGCGGACGCGCACCGCTACCGGGTCGGCATCAACGCCGACCACCTGCCGGTGAACCGCCCGCACGCCACCGAGGCGCGCACCAACAGCCGCGACGGCTACCTCTATGACGGCCGCCACGGCCGCCAGAAGAACTACGAGCCGAACAGCTTCGGCGGCCCGGTGCAGACCGGCCGGGCGCTCTGGTCGGCCACCCCGGTCAGCGGCGCGACCGGTAACCACGAGGCGCCCTCGCACCGCGAGGACAGCGACTTCGTGCAGGCGGGCAACCTGTACCGGCTCTTCTCGGAGGACGAGAAGCAGCGTCTGATCGCCAACCTGGCCGGCTTCATCGCCAAGGTCTCGGCCGACCGCGAGGACATCGTGGAGCGGGCGATCGACAACTTCCGCCAGGCGGACGCCGACTACGGTCAGCGCCTGGAGGCCGCGGTGCGCGAGCTGCGCAAGCAGCAGTAGGCACCACCCCCAAGCCGCGGGCCCCGACGATCAGCTGACTGATCGTCGGGGCCCGCACCCAGTGTTTTCGCCCGCTCGCCGCCGGGCGCTCGAGCCCGGTGTCGACGGTCGGCGGGCGCTGCGCTCCCTCGTTCCTCGGTCGCTTGACCCTTCTCCCTTTCGACACCGGCGCGCCCTTTGGCTCGGGGCGGGTGCGGAGCATCAGACGCTGAGGTGGCGCAGCGCTTCCTGGTGCAGGATGCCGTTGGAGGCCACCGCGTCCGCGCCGCCCGGGCCGTCGATGCCGTCCAGGCCGGTGAAGCGGCCGCCGGCCTCCTGCACCACGATGCACGGGGCGGCCATGTCCCACAGGCTCAGCTCCGGCTCGGCGGCGATGTCCACCGCGCCCTCGGCGACCATCATGTAGGACCAGAAGTCGCCGTAGGCGCGGGTGCGCCAGCAGGCCCGGGTCAGGTCCAGGAACGGGTCCAGGCGGCCGCGCTCCTCCCAGCCGCTGAGCGAGGAGTAGGAGAGCGAGGCGTCCTCGATCCGGGAGACCGCGGAGACCTGGATCCGGCTCGCCTTGGCCAGGCTGCGCCCGGCGTACGCGCCCAGACCCTTGGCCGCCCACCAGCGCCGGTTCAGGGCGGGCGCCGAGACCATGCCGACCACCGGCTGCTCCTGGCCGTCCGCGCCGACCTCGAGCAGCGCGATCAGGGTGGCCCAGACCGGCACGCCGCGGATGTAGTTCTTGGTCCCGTCGATCGGGTCGATCACCCAGCGCCGCGGCCCCGAGCCGACCAGGCCGAACTCCTCGCCCATCACCGCGTCGCGCGGCCGGGCCCGCTGCAGCACACCGCGGACCAGCTCCTCGGCGGCCTTGTCGGCGTCGCTGACCGGCGTCAGGTCGGGCTTGGTCTCGACCTTCAGGTCCAGCGCCCGGAACCGCTCCAGGGTGACCGAGTCGGCCGAGTCGGCGAGCACATGGGCGAGGCGGAGATCATCGTGGTAGTCGGCCATGGATCGAACAGTACCGTCCGGGCACCCTCGCGGACCGGAGCGTTTCAGTGTCCGGACCCGCTGAGTTGGAGCCCGACCACGCCGGCGATCACCAGCGAGATGGAGACCAGCTTGAGCGCCGAGGTGGTCTCGTTCATCCAGATCATCCCGTAGACCGCGGTGCCGGCCGCGCCGATGCCGGTCCACACCGCGTAGGCGCTGCCGACCGGCAGGTGCTTGAGGGAGAGGGTGAGCAGGCCGAAGCTGCTGAGCGCGAAGAGGCAGAAGGCGATGGTGGGGACGAGCTTGGTGAAGCCGTGGCTCAGCTTGAGGTTGATCGCGAAGCCGGTTTCCAGCAGCCCCGCGAGGACCACCATGACCCATGCCATCGGTTCGTCTCCCTTGGTATCCGCCGACCCTCTTATGATCACCAGTCACAGCGGCGCTGACACCTCGGGACTCTCAGCCGCCCTCGCGCTCCTGGTCCCGTTCGTGTTCGCCCTCGCGCGTCTCCCGGGAGGCGAGCAGTCGGCGCAGCGAGTAGAGCCGGGCCGGGTCGGCATGGCCGTCGGCCACCCAGGCGTCCAGCGCGCAGTCCTTCTCGTCGTGGCTGCAGGCGCGCGGGCAGTCCTCGGTGCCCGGCTCCAGGTCGGGGAAGGCGTGGATCACCCGGGACGGGTCGATGTGCGAGAGCCCGAAGGAACGGAAGCCGGGCGTGTCGATCACCCAGCCCGGGTCCAGCGCCTTCTTCGAGCCCGGCTTGGTCCCCGGCGGCGGGGGCAACCGCAGCGCCAGCGCCGAGACCGTGGTGTGCCGGCCGCGCCCGGTCACCGCGTTGACGTTCCCGGTGATCCGCTGGTGCTGCGGCACCAGCGCGTTGACCAGGGTGGTCTTTCCGACGCCCGAGTGGCCGATGAAGACCGTGGACAGGCCGCGCAGGTGCTCGCGGACCGCCTCGGCGCCGGCCGTCGCCAGCTCGTCCCGCCGGGTCACCACGTACGTGATGCCGAGCGGGGCGTAGGACTCCAGCAGCGGCTCGGCCGAGGCCAGGTCGGACTTGGTGAGCACCAGCAGCGGTTCCATGCCGGCGTCGTAGGCGGCCACCAGGCAGCGGTCGATCAGTCGCGGGCGCGGCTCCGGGTCGGCCAGTGCGGTGACGATGGCCAGCTGGTCGGCGTTGGCCACCACGATCCGCTCGTACGGGTCGTCGTCGTCCGCGGTGCGGCGCAGCACCGAGGTGCGCTCCTCCACCCGGACGATCCGGGCCAGCGTGTCCGGCTCGCCGGACAGGTCGCCGACCAGGTGGACGATGTCGCCGACCACCACCCCCTTGCGGCCCAGCTCACGGGCCTTCATGGCGGTGACCTCGCGCTCCCGCTTGGTCCCGGCGTCGACCAGGCAGGTCAGCCGGCCCCGGTCGACGGTGAGGATCATCCCCTCGTCGGCGTCCTCGTGCTTGGGCCTGATCCGGGTCCTGGGCCGGGATCCCTTGCGGCCCGGGCGGTTGCGGATGTCGTCCTCGTCGGCGTCCTTGCCGTAACGGCGCATGGTGCTCGTACCCGCTCAGCCGGCCGCCTGGCCGAGTAGGTCGGCCCACATCACGGGGAAGTCCGGCAGGGTCTTGGCGGTGGTGGCCACGTTCTCCACCTGGACGCCGGGGACCGCCAGGCCGAGGACGGCGGCGGCGGTGGCCAGCCGGTGGTCCTCGTAGGTGTGGAAGACGCCGCCGTGCAGCGCGCGCGGACGGATCCGCAGACCGTCCTCGGTCTCGCTGACCTCGCCGCCCAGCTCGTTGATCTCCTTGGCCAGCGCGGCCAGCCGGTCGGTCTCGTGCAGGCGCAGGTGGGCGATCCCGTAGAGGTGGGACTCGGAGTCGGCCAGCGCGGCCAGCGCGGCGATCACCGGGGTGAGCTCGCCGACGTCGTGCAGGTCGGCCTCGATGCCGTGGATCGCGCCGCCGCCGGTGAACTCCAGGCCCTCGTCGGTGAACTGGCAGGAGCCGCCCATCCGGGTGTAGATCTCGCGCAGCTGGTCGCCGGCCTGGGTGGTGTGCTTCGGCCAGTCCCGGACCGTCACCCGGCCGCCGGTGACCAGCGCGGCGGCGAAGAACGGCGCCGCGTTGGACAGGTCCGGCTCGATCACCAGGTCGCGGCCGAGCAGCGCGCCCGGGGTCACCCGCCAGACGTCCTTCTCGCCGCCGTCCTCGGGCGCGTCGACCTGGACGCCGGCCTGGCGCAGCATGTCGACGGTCATCCGGATGTGCGGCAGCGAGGGGACCGGACCGCCGATGTTGCGGACCTCGACGCCCTGGTTGTAGCGGGCGCCGGAGAGCAGCAGGGCGCTGACGAACTGCGAGGAGGAGGAGGCGTCCAGCTCCACCACGCCGCCGTCCAGCGCGCCGGTGCCGTGCACGGTGAGCGGGAAGCCGCCGCGGCCGCCGTCCTCGATCCGGGCGCCGAGCGCGCGCAGCGAGTCGATCACGCCGTGCTGCGGGCGCTCGTAGCTGCGCGGGTCGCCGTCGAAGTGCACCGGCCCGTCGGCCAGCACCGCGAGCGGCGGCAGGAAGCGCATCACCGTGCCGGCGTTGCCGACGTCGATCCGGGCCGGACCGCTGAGCCGACCGGTCGGGATGATCCGCCAGGCCTCGCCGCCCCCGGTACCGCCGGAGGAGTTGTTGACCCGCTCCTCGATGCCGACGCCGAGCGCCCGCAGGCCGTCCGCCATCAGCTGGGAGTCGCGGCTGCGCAGCGGTCGACGCACCCAGCTGGGCTCGCCGGCCAGCGCCGCGAGGATCAGCGCGCGGTTGGTGACGGACTTGGAACCAGGGATGGTGACAGTCGCGTCGACAGCGGCGGTCGCGACGGGGGCGGGCCACAGGGTCTCGGTCATGCGGCCAGTTTAGGTGGGCCCGCCACGGATGCGGCCCACCCGCCCACGGGGTGGGACCGGCTCAGTATCCGAGGAGCTGGCTGCCGCCGGTGAGCAGACAGACCAGCGCGACGACCACGAACAGCGCCACCCAGAGCAGCGCGCCCACCCCGGTGAGCCGGGCCAGCTGGTCGGCGTCCGAGTCGCGGGCCCCGCCGTACCGGCGCTTGCGCTGCAGTTCGAGGACCGGGCGGACCCCGGCCAGCAGCAGGAACCAGACGCCCAGGTAGGCGAAGCCGGCCTGCAGCCGGGCGCTGCCGTACCAGGAGACCGCGAAGCAGGCGGCGCCGGTGACCAGCACCGAGAGCAGCCCGAAGGCGTTGCGGATCTTGATCAGCATCGCGACCAGCAGCGCGATCGAGATCCACAGCAGCGCCGTGATGTGCCCGGTGGCGAGCAGCGCGGCGCCGCCCAGGCCGAGCAGCGGCGGCGCGGTGTAGCCGGCGGCCGCGGTGAGGATCATGCCCAGTCCGTGCGGGCGCCCGGCCGAGACGGTCAGGCCCGAGGTGTCCGAGTGCAACCGGATCCCGGCCAGCCGGCGCCCGGTGAGCAGCGCGATCAGCCCGTGCCCGCCCTCGTGCGCGATGGTCACCACGTTGCGGCTCAGCCGCCACACCGGGTGCGGGAGTATCGCCAGCAGGGCGGCGCCGGCGCAGGCCAGCACCAGCCAGCGCGGCGGGTCGGGCTGGGTGCCCAGCACCCGCTGCCAGACGTCGCTGATGCTGTGGTTCATGGTCGGTCCCAAAGGTGCGGGGCGGCGGCGGAGAGGGCAGCCTCCCATGCCAGGACGGCCGCGCGGTAGCCCGCGGTTGCACATGGCCGGTCGGCCATAGGCTGGCCTCATGTGTGGTCGATTCGCGGCGAGCACCAAGCCGGAGGACATCGTCGAGCTCTTCGACGTGCAGCAGTGGGACCCGGCCGAGACGCTCGCCCCCAGCTGGAACGTGGCCCCGACCGATCCGGTCCTGGCGGTGCTGGAACGGGTGCCCAAGGGGGAGCAGGAGCCGGTCCGGCAGCTGCGCAAGCTCCGCTGGGGCCTGGTGCCGGCCTGGTCGAAGTCGCCGGAGACGGCGGTGAAGATGATCAACGCGCGGGCCGACACCGTGCATGAGAAGCCCGCCTACCGGCAGGCCTTCGCCTCCCGCCGCTGCCTGCTCCCGGTGGACGGCTACTACGAGTGGCAGACCATCCAGCCGGAGAGCGGCAAGGGCAAGCCCCGCAAGGTTCCCTACTTCGTGCACCGGGTGGACGGCGCGCCGCTGGCGCTGGCCGGGCTCTACGAGTTCTGGCGGGACCGCTCGGCCCCGGCGGAGGCTTCCGGCGGCTGGCTGGTGACCTGCACCATCGTCACCACCGAGGCCGAGGAGCTGCTGGCCCCGATCCATGAGCGGATGCCGCTCTTCCTGCAGCCCGACACCTTCGCCGACTGGCTGGACCCGGCGCTGGACAACGCCGAGGAGGCCCGCTCGCTGCTGGTCGCGCCGCACCCCGGGCTGCTGACCGCGACCCCGGTCGGCGCCGCCGTCGGCAACATCCGCAACAACCACCCCGGACTGACCGATCCGGTCACGCCCGAGGCCGAGGGAGCGCTGTTCTGATGCGCGAACTGCGCGAACTGCGCGAACTGGTGGACACCCCGGCGGGCCAGGCGGCCGTCAGCTGGCACCGGGCGACCGGCCGGGCCCGGCTGCTGCTCGCCCTCGGGCACGGCGCCGGCGGCGGGATCGAGGCACCGGACCTGGTGGCGCTGGCCGCCGCGCTGCCGGCGCACGGGGTGAGCGTGGCGCTGGTCGAGCAGCCCTGGCGGGTGGCCGGCAAGAAGCTGGCGCCCGCGCCGAAGACCCTGGACCTCGGGTGGCTGCCGGTGGCCGAGAAGCTGGCCGCGGAGGGTCTGCCGCTGGTGGTCGGCGGGCGCAGCGCCGGGGCCCGGGTGGCCTGCCGGACCGGTGCGGCCACCGGCGCGGTGGGGGTGCTGGCGCTGGCCTTCCCGCTGCACCCGCCGGGCAAGCCGGAGAAGTCCCGGGCCGAGGAGCTGCTCGGCAGCGGACTGCCGACCCTGGTGCTGCAGGGCGAGAAGGACACCTTCGGCACTCCGGCGGAGTTCCCCGAGCTGCCCGCCGGCCACCGGATCGTTCCGGTGCCGGGCGCGGGCCACGGTTTCAAGGTGCCGAAGTCCGCCGTGCTCGGCCAGGCCGCGGTGCTGGAACTGATCACCGACTCGGTGACGGAGTGGCTGGCGGGGCTCGCCGGGCGCGCGTCGCGCTGACTGGCGGGCCGGTCGATTCTGTGATCGGCGGGGAATGCCGGGGCGACGGGCCGGGTTAACCCTTCCGTCAGCAGTGCCCCAGGCGAAAGGCAGCGCACATGGGTTCGATCGCGTGCCCCGAGCGACCCGAGGAGCGGAGCGCCGAGAGCGCCTTCCTCCCGTGGTCGGAGTGGCTTGTCGCGGGCGAGAAGCCCGTGAGCCCGATATCCTCGCTTCCGGGCGGGCTCGCGGTGAGCCATGCCCGCATCAGCGAGGAGGTGGGTCCGGTCGTCGCGACCGAGGACGAGCCGAACGTGGGCCTGGGCGGGCAGGACGCCGATCCTGGGACCGAACCGTCGGGCGAGGCGCCGCTGACCGGTGACGCCACCCTGACCGGTGAGGGGCCGCTGACCGGCGAAGAGCTGGCCGAGGCGATCGGCGAGGACACCTTCCGGGTGTCCTCGGACGAGAGCGAGGAGGCCCGGCGGGCGCGCTTCGAGCGCGATGCCCTGGGTTACCTGGACCCGATGTACTCGGCCGCGCTGCGGATGACCCGCAACCCGGCCGATGCCGAGGACCTGCTGCAGGAGGCCTTCGCCAAGGCGTACGCCTCCTTCCACCAGTTCCGCGAGGGGACCAACCTCAAGGCCTGGCTCTACCGCATTCTGACCAACACCTTCATCAACTCGTACCGCAAGAAGCAGCGGGAGCCCCAGCGGACCGCCGCCGAGGAGATCGAGGACTGGCAGCTGGCCCGGGCCGAGTCGCACATGTCGACCGGTCTGCGCTCGGCCGAGACCCAGGCACTCGACCACCTGCCGGACAGTGATGTGAAGGACGCCCTGCAGGCGATCCCCGAGGAGTTCCGCATCGCGGTCTACCTCGCGGACGTCGAGGGCTTTGCATACAAGGAGATCGCCGACATCATGGGGACCCCCATCGGTACGGTGATGTCCCGGCTGCACCGAGGCCGCCGCCAGTTGCGCGGCATGCTGGAGGACTACGCCCGCGAACGCGGACTGGTCCCGGCCGGCAGCGGGGCTGGGCGCGAGGCGAAAGGCACGGGCTCATGAGCTGCGGAGGTCCGCACGCCACGGACTGCGGCGAGGTACTTGACCACCTCTACGAGTTCCTTGACAACGAAATGGCCGAGGGCGACTGCGCCAAGCTGCGGCAGCACTTCGAGGAGTGCTCGCCCTGCCTGGAGAAGTACGGTCTCGAGCAGGCCATCAAGGCACTGATCAAGCGCTCCTGCGGATGTGACGACACTCCGACGGATCTGCGGAGCAAGGTGCTGGCCCGGATCGACAGCATCCGGGCGGGTCAGCGCAGCGGTGAGCCGGTGGTGCAGGTGGACGCGTCCGCCGCGGTGCACAGCGAGGCCGGACTGCTGACGGCCGGGCCGGTGGCGACGCCGGCGGAGTGAGGCAGACCCTGCGGGGGGCTTGGGAGTTCGCTCCCAAGCCCCCCGCTGTTTTTTGCTCTGCTGGTTTCCGCCCTGCCCCCGTGTGACGCACCGTCAGTTCGCCGAACTCACTCGATCGGGTGAGTGTGGTGGGTGCTCGGCCGGGTATGGCGCGATGGCGGCTCCCTGGACGGGAGTTGAGCCCTATCCTCCTCAGACGAGCCCGGCGAGGTGGGGAGGCTGAGATCGCTGTCGATCGCGGGAGCCGTGCGCTCCCTGAGCGAACTTCGGCTGAACGGACACCGGCGCGGCTGACCGCGACGGCCGTCGGCTATGTCGTGCTGGTGCTGGCCGCCGCCTGCTGCTGCCTGCTGCCGATCCGGTTCAGCTGGGACGGGCCGGTCGACTGGCCCAAGGTCGGGCTGCTGGCCTTCCTGCACACCTGCTGGGAGTCGGTCGCCCAGGGCCTGCCCACCCCCTGCCTGCGCGCCGCCCGTCGGGCAACAGCGCTGGTCACCGGCCGCCGCCCGGAGCCCGGCGAGGAGCGCGGACCGATCCGGCCCAGTGCCAACACCTTCCTGCCGGTGCTCTTCGCCGGGGTGCTGATGCTGCCACCGGCGGCGGCCGCGCTGGTCGCCCTGCTGGCCGCGCTGGCCGGCTCCAGCCCGGACGGGCCCCGGTTGCTGCGTCGGGGGTGGAACGCCGCCCAGTTCGCGCTGGCGGCCTGGACGGCGGCGGTGCTCTTCCACCTGCTGGACGGCCCGCGCCTGCTGCTCGGCGCCCGCTATCCCGCCGCACTGGTCCCCGCGCTCGCCGCCATGCTGGCGTTCTGCCTGGTCAACGGCGTGCTGGTGGCCGGGATCCGGGTGCTCGCCGAGCACAGCCCGCCGGCCGAACTGCGGCGCGGCGCGCGCAGCGTGCTGGGCCTGCCGGCCCTGGTGCACGGGCTCGGCGGACTCATGATGGCGGTGCTCTGGCAGGGCCCGTACGGCGCCTTCGCGGCGGTGCTCGCCCTGCTGCCGCTCTCCATCTCCGCCTGGGTCTTCGCCCAGGGCCACCGCGAGCGGGCCGCGCACCGGGCCACCGTGGAGGCCCTGGTCCAGGCGGTGGAGATCAAGGACTCCTACACCCGGGGACACAGCGAACGGGTCGGCCGCGCCTCGGTGCTGATCGCGGGGCAGCTCGGCATGGCCGGCGAGCGGCTGCGCACCCTGCACTTCGCCGGCACCCTGCACGATGTCGGCAAGCTCGGGGTGGCGACCGAACTGCTGCGCAGAAACGGTCCCCTCACCGAGGCCGAGCGCCGGGCCGTCGAGGTGCACCCCGAGTACGGGCACGAGCTGGTGCGCGGCATCGAGTTCCTCGGCGAGGCGCATGCCGGGATCCTGCACCACCACGAGCGGATGGACGGCCGCGGCTACCCGCAGGGTCTGGCGGGGGAGCGGATCCCGGAGTTCGCCCGGATCATCGCGGTGGCCGACGCCTTCGACTCGATGACCTCCACCCGCTCCTACCGGCGCGGCCGCCCGGTCCCGGAGGCGGTGGCCGAGCTGCGCCGCTGCGCGGGCAGCCAGTTCGACCCGGTGATGGTGGACGCGCTGGTCACGGCGGTGGAACGGCACGGCTGGCAGCCCGTGCTGCCGCCCGCCGAGCACCAGGACCAGGCGGTGCCGGACATTCCGCTCGGGGTTCCCGAACCGCCGCCCCGGATCCCCGCCGGCGGCGCCAGATGAGGCGGCTGCCGGTCGCCGACCGGGGCGACGGGGTGAGCGGCGCCTCGCTGCTGCGGGCAGCGGCGCTGCTGCTGCTCACGGCAGCGCTGGTGGCGTTCGCGGCCCATGGGCTGACGGAGCCTCAGGTGGCGCTCAGCTTCGCGGCGTTGATCACGGTGGGGGAGGCGGTGCGGATCCGTCGGCCGGGCGGGCGGGAGCAGGCTCCGCTCGGTGCGGCGGCGGGGCTGGCCTACGCGCTGCTCGGCCCGTTGCGCGGGCTGCCCACCGGGCACGGGGTGCTCCAGGTGGTCGCGGTGGCCGGGATCGGGCTGGCGGCCGGTGGGCTGTTGCGGGCCGGCGCGCTGACGGTGCTGCGCCGGTGGTTCGCGGAGCCGGTGGCCGCCGTGCCCCGGCCGCGGCGCACACCGGTCGGCGGCCACCCGCACGCGCGTCCGCGCCACTCGCCGGTGAGTCCGGTCGGCCGGACCCGGCGGGTGCAGGCGCGCCGCCACGGCCACCCGCATGCGCGTCCGCGCCGGCGGCGGCAGGTCTGGTGGGCGGGGGTGCGTCCGTTCGGCTGGGACGGGGCGGCCCGCCGGCTGCTGGTGGTCGGCTTCGCCGCCACCCTCTTCCAGCCCCTCTACAACAGCGGCGCGCTGGACCGGGTCCCGTTGGCCGGCCCGGCCTACGGGGTCTTCCTGGTGCTGGTCGCGGCGCTGGCCGGGCTCTGCGACGCGGTGCTCGCGGCCTGCCAGCACCGGGGCGGCGGCCGGTTCGGCTCGGCGCTGGAGGAGGAGCTGCGGGCGCTGCCCGGGATCGGTTCGGCGATCGCCGCCACCGGGATGCTGGTCAGCCTGGCGGCCGGCGAGGTCGGGCTGTGGGCGCTGCCGGTCTTCTGTCTGCCGCTGCTGCTGGCCCAGGCCTCGTTCCGCCGGGCGGCGGCCGTTCGGGCCACCTACGGGCAGACCATCGCCACCCTGGCCCGGGCCACCGAGGTGGCCGGCTACACCGCCGCCGGCCACGCGCGCCGGGTCGCGGACACCGCGTGCGCGCTCGGGCGTGAGCTGGGTCTGGGCACCCATGAGCTCGTCCTGCTGGAGTACGCCGCGCTGATGCACGACATCGGCCAGCTCTCCCTGGTCGAACCGGTTGCCGCAGGTGCCACCGCGGACCTGCCGGAGTGCGAGCAACAGCGGATCGCCCGGCTCGGCAGCGAGGTGATCCGGCGGACCGGGGTGCCTGGCCCGGTGGCCGAGCAGGTGGCCCGGTCGGCCGACCCGCTGCTCGGTCCGGACGGCCGGCCGGACCGCACGCTGCCGCTGGCGGCCCGGATCATCCGGGTGGCCAACGCGCACGAGGACCTGACCTGCGCGGCTGACGGCGGCCCGGCGGCACTGGCCGCACTGCGGGCGCAGAGCGGGCGGATCTACGACCCGGTGGTGGTGGCCGCGCTGGAGCGGGTGCGGGCCGCGGGCACCGGGCCGTGCATGGTCGCCCGGGCCGACGCGGGGTGAGCGGGGCAGCCTGCTGCCCACCGTGCGTAAAGGGGGCTGCGCGGGGAGCGCACCCTGCCGCCGCCGTGGTTGGATGCGGTCATAGCGTGGAACACCCGAACCGGGGCTCCGGGCTCCCGGCTCCGACATCGGGGTGGCGGGCCGGCCAGGCGGACCGGCTCCCAGCAGGATTCAGCGGAACCGAGCGGACAGGCGGCAGGGCAACGTGAAGATCTTCCACCGGGCACGGCATCGGCCGTCCGCCACCTGGCGGCAGACGACCGACCGGGCCTTCACGCTGATCGGCGACGGACGGTACGAGGACGCCGGCGCGCTGCTGGTGATGGCCGCCGACCTGGAGCCCTGGCTCTCCGACTCCTGGTTCAACCTGGCGCTGCTGCACAAGTTCCGCCGGGACTGGGAGCAGGCCAGGGTGGCCGGGCTGCGCGCGGTCGCGCTGCTCGACCGCGACCAGGGCGCGCCCGACTGGTGGAACCTGGGCATCACCGCGACCGCCCTGCAGGACTGGCCGCTGGCCCGCCGGGCCTGGCAGGCGTACGGCCTGCGGCTGCCCGGCGGTCCGAGCGCGGCGGCCGACGGCCCGGTCCGGCTGGACCTGGGCACCACCCCGGTCCGACTGTCGCCGGAGGGCGAGTCCGAGGTGGTCTGGGGTCGCCGACTGGACCCGGCCCGGGTCGAGGTGCTCTCCATCCCGCTGCCCTCCTCCGGCCGCCGCTGGGGCGAGGTGGTGCTGCACGACGGCGCCCCGCACGGCGAGCGGGTGGCGAACGGCGCCGCCTTCCCGGTCTTCGACGAGATCGAGCTCTGGGCGCCCTCGCCGGTGCCCACCTACGTGGTGCTGCTGCAGGCCGCCGCCGAGGCGGACCGGGACGGGCTGGAACGGCTGGTCGCCGAGGCCGGTTACGCCGCCGAGGACTGGACCTCCTCGGTCCGGCTGCTCTGCCGGGCCTGTTCGGAGAGCCGGATGGTGACCGACGACGGCCGCACCGTGCACCACGACCCGCACGACGACGGCGACGCCGCGCACCCCGGCCACCTGAGCCACCTCAGCCAGGGCAGTGCCGGCACCGCCTGGCAGACCGAGCGGGAGTGCGGGATCGCGGCCCCGGCCGGGCTGGTCCGGTTGCTGCTCGACCGCTGGGTCGCGGCCTCCCCGACCACCCGGGCCTACCGGGACGTGGAAGAGGTCTGCTGATCGCCCGTAGGCTCTGCTCGGCCCCGTAGGCTGGGGAGGTTACCGAGCACGCGCGTACAGGAGCGGACAGAGCGATGGCGGACCAGCACGACGAGCACACCCACGAGCACGAGGAGACGGCTGAGCAGGCCCCGAAGGTGGTCGGCGAGGCGCCCGACCTCAGCAAGGGCACGGCGCGCCCGATCACCGTGGTCGGCAACCCGGTGCTGCACCGCGAGTGCCGGACCGTCACCGAGTTCGACGGCGAGCTGGCCGGCCTGATCGACGACATGTTCGTCTCGATGTACGCGGCCGAGGGTGTCGGCCTGGCGGCCAACCAGATCGGCGTGGACGCCAAGGTCTTCGTCTACGACTGCCCGGACGACAACAACGTGCGGCACATCGGCCACGTGATCAACCCGGTGCTCGAGGAGCTCGCGGTCGACCGGCGGACCCTGGACGACGGCAACGAGGGCTGCCTCTCGGTGCCCGGCGCCTACGCCGAACTGCCGCGTCCGGACTACGCGGCGGTGACCGGTCAGGACAAGGACGGCAACCCGATCCGGGTCGAGGGCACCGGCTTCTTCGCCCGCTGCCTGCAGCACGAGACCGACCACCTGAACGGGTACCTGTACATCGACCGGCTCTCCAAGCGCGACCGCAAGGACGCCTTGCGGCAGATGGCCGAGGGCACTCCGCGCTACGCCACGGTGCCGAACGACTGACGAGTCCTCGCATCCCCAGCGGCTCCGCTTCGGCGGGGCCGCTGTGGCGTGTGTGCGCAGATGTGGCGTCGGCCATGCATATTATCGTTCGCATTGCGCTTGATTGATCATCAGACGCTTACGAACGAAGGGGTGGAACACCCGCATGTCCAAGCGCTTGGCCAGCAGTACCGCCGTCATCCTCCTCGCCACCGGCGGGCTCTCCGCCGTCGCGCCCGGAGCGCAGGCGGCCGACAGCACCCGCACTGTCGACTACCGGGGCTACCACCTGCAGGTTCCGGCCGACTGGCAGGTCGTCGACCTCGCCCAGAACCCGCACACCTGCGTGCGCTTCGACCAGCACGCCGTCTACCTCGGCACGCCCGGCGAGCAGCAGAACTGCCCGGCACACCTGGTGGCGGGCCGCACCGACGCCTTCCTGATCCAGCCCGCGCCCGCGCCGACCGCGAGCCGTCCGGCGGCCCCGCTGGTCGACCCCGGCACCGCGGTGCTCCCCGGGATCGTCGACGCCGGCGCGAGCAGCCGCGAGATCAACGTCCAACTGCGCGGCACCGGACTCCAGCTGACGGCCAGTTACGGCGACAGCGCGCAGACGGTGAACACCATCCTGGCCGCGGCCGGCTACACCAGGACCGGCGCCGCCGCCCCGGCCGCCGCGCCGCTGGCAGCGCCCGCAGCGCCTGCCGCCACAGTTGCCGGCGCGACCACCAGCAGCACGGTGGCGCCCTCCACCGACGACGTCGCCAAGGGCTTCGACGCCTGCAGCGCGCCCTCCGACAACCTGATGTCGGCCTGGATGGCCAACTCGCCCTACCGCTCGGTGGGCATCTACATCGGCGGCCCGGCGCAGAGCTGCGCCGCCGGGGTGCTGGACGCCGGCTGGGTCGGCCGCCAGGCCCAGAGCGGCTGGTCCTTCCTGCCGATCTACGTCGGCCACCAGGCCAACGCGAACATCTCGCTGCAGATCTCCACCGACCTGCCGACGGCCGCGCAGCAGGGCACCGACGAGGCGAGCGACGCCCTCGGCAAGGCCGCCGCACTCGGCTTCCCGGCCGGCTCGGTGATCTACAACGACATGGAGAACTACAGCTCCTCCACCTCCAGCGCCCGGGTGCTCGCCTACCTGAACGCCTGGACCGCCCGGATCAAGCAGGGCGGCTACCGCTCCGGCGTCTACTCCGGTCCGTACAGCGGGCTGAGCGACCTCTCCTCGCAGTACAACAACGGCAGCTTCGCCCGTCCGGACGTGGTCTGGTCGGCGGCCTGGAACAGCCACCAGGACACCGGCGACGCCGGGACGGGCCTGTCCGCCGGTTACTGGCCGGGTGCCCGCCGCGCCCACCAGTACGCCAACACGACCGAGAGCTACGGCGGCTACTCGCTCAACATCGACGCCGACGCGGTCACCGTGGCCTCCACGGCCAGCGGCAACTCGATGGCCCCCGGCCAGCGGCTGGAGGGCGGGCAGAGCCTGAACAGCGCCAGCGTCAGCCTCACCATGCAGACCGACGGCGACCTGGTGGTCTCGCTCAAGGTCGGCGGCAGCGCCGCGCAGCCCGTGCTCTGGCGCTCCGGTACCGGCGGCAACTCCGGTGCCTACCTGGTGATGCAGCGCGACGGCAACCTGGTGATCTACCGTGCCGACGGGGTGGCGATCTGGTCCACCTACAGCAGCGGCCGGCCGGGCAGCTGGCTGAGCGTCCAGGACGACGGCAACGTGGTGCTCTACGGCAGCAACGGCGGCCCGATCTGGTCCACCGACGCCTACCGGGTCCCGTCCACCTTCACCGCCGGCCAGGGCCTCAAGCCCGGCCGCTGGACCGAGAGCGCGTTGATCAGGGTGGTGGTCCAGCAGGACGGCAACCTGGTGATCTACCGCAAGCGCGACGGTGCGGTGCTCTGGACCCCCAACACCTGGGGCAACCCCGGCGCCTACCTGACCATGCAGGCCGACGGCAACCTGGTGCTCTACCGCCAGGGCGGCGGCCCGTCCTCCGGTGGCGCGCTGTGGTCCAGCAACACCTGGGGCAACTCCGGTGCCTACGCGCTGACCCAGGACGACGGCAACTTCGTGGTCTACCGCCAGGGCGGCGGCCCGTCCTCCGGTGGCGCGCTCTGGGCCACCAACACCTACGGGAACGCCTCCTGACCAACCGTCGGACATGACACTGCCCCGCCGGTTCGATGACCGGCGGGGCAGTGTCGTTTGCGGCCTAGAAGTCGTCGTCGAAGGAGACCGAGCCCTCGACGGCGACCTGGTACGCGGAGACCCGGCGCTCGAAGAAGTTGGTCAGCTCCTGGACGTTCTGCAGCTCCATGAACCCGAACGGGTTGCTGGAGCCGTAGCGGATCGGCAGGCCGAGACGGGCCAGCCGCTGGTCGGCCACCGCCTCCAGGTACTGGCGCATCGACTCGGTGTTCATCCCGGCCAGGCCCTCGCCGCACAGGTCACGGGCGAACTGGAGCTCGGCCTCGACGGCCTCCTCCAGCATCTCGGTGACCTGCTGGGCCATCTTGTCGTCGAAGAGGTCGGGCTCCTCCTCGCGGACGGTGTCCACCACCGACATCGCGAAGTCCATGTGCATGGACTCGTCGCGGAAGACCCAGTTGGTGCCGGTGGCCAGGCCGTGCAGCAGGCCGCGGCTGCGGAACCAGTACACGTAGGCGAAGGCGCCGTAGAAGAACAGGCCCTCGACGCAGGCCGCGAAGCAGATCAGGTTGAGCAGGAAGGCCCGGCGGTCGTCCTTGCTCTGCAGCGAGTCCAGGTGGTCGACCGCGTTCATGTACTTGAAGCAGAACTGGGCCTTCTGGTGGATGGAGGGGATGTTCTCCACCGCGGCGAAGGCCGCCGTGCGGTCCTCGGGATCGGGCAGGTAGGTGTCGAGCAGCGTCAGGTAGAACTGGACGTGCACGGCCTCCTCGAAGAGCTGCCGGGACAGGTAGAGCCGGGCCTCGGGCGAGTTGATGTGCTTGTAGAGGCTCAGCACCACGTTGTTGGCGACGATCGAGTCACCGGTGGCGAAGAAGGCGACCAGCCGGCCGATCAGGTGCCGCTCGCCCTCGCTCAGCTTGGCCAGGTCGGCGACGTCGGAGTGCAGGTCCACCTCCTCGACGGTCCAGGTGTTCTTGATCGCGTCCCGGTACCGGTCGTAGAACGACGGGTAGCGCATCGGACGCAGGGTCAGCTCGAAGCCGGGGTCGAGCAGCATCTTGTTCTGAGTCAAGGAGGTGCCGGCGCTCTGCGCCGTCGAATAGGGGTGGTGGTCGGGCGACGGGTGGGAACTCACTGGCAGGCCTCGCAGGACTCGGGGTTCTCCAGGGAGCAGGCGATGGCCGCCTCCTCCTCCGGGGAGAGGGTGGGGGTCGGCACGCTCACCGCCGTACGGGCGGCGCCGGAGGCCGCCTGGGCGATCCGGGTGGCCGGGCGCGAGCGCAGGTAGTAGGTGGTCTTCAGACCGACCTTCCAGGCGTACGCGTACATCGAGCTGAGCTTGCCGATGGTCGGCGCGGCCATGAACAGGTTCAGCGACTGGCTCTGGTCGATGTACGGCTGCCGGGCGGCGGCCAGGTCGATCAGCGCGCGCTGCGGCAGCTCCCAGGCCGTGCGGTAGAGCGAACGAACCTCGGCGGGCAGCCAGTTCAGCTCCTGGACGCTGCCGTTGGCGTCGCGCAGCGCGTCCCGGGTCTGCTGGTCCCAGACGCCCAGCTGCTTCAACTCACGCACCAGGTACGGGTTGACCTGCAGGAACTCGCCGGACAGGGTCTCGCGCTTGAACAGGTTGGAGACCTGCGGCTCGATGCACTCGTAGACACCGGCGATCGAGGCGATGGTGGCGGTCGGGGCGATCGCCAGCAGCAGCGAGTTGCGCAGACCGGTGCGGGCGATGGTGGCGCGCAGCGCGTCCCAACGCTCCTGCCACTGGGGCGTTGAGCCGCTGTGCTGGTCTTCAAAGAAATGGTCGATGTGCAGCTGACCGCGGGCCGCGCGGGTCTCGCCGTACGCCGGGTGCTGCCCGAACTGCTCGGCCAGCTCGCTGGAGCGCTCGTACGCGGTGAGCATGATCCGCTCGGCGATCAGCGTGGAGAGCCGCTTGGCCTCGGCGGAGTCGAAGTCCAGGCGCAGCTGGAAGAAGACGTCCTGCAGGCCCATCACGCCCAGACCCACCGGCCGCCAGCGGGAGTTGGAGGTGCCGGCCTCGGTGGTCGGGTAGAAGTTGATGTCCACCACGCGGTCCAGGAAGGTCACCGCGGTCCGCACGGTGGCGTCCAGCCGCTCCCAGTCCATCGCGTTCAGCAGGTCGGCGGCTGACGCGCCGTCGGCCAGGTGGGCACCCAGGTTGACCGAGCCCAGGTTGCAGACCGCGGTCTCGGAGTCGTCGGTGACCTCCAGGATCTCGGTGCACAGGTTGGAGGAGTGCACGGTGCGGCCCGGCAGCGCGGTCTGGTTGGCGGCCCGGTTGGAGGCGTCCTTGAAGGTCATCCAGCCGTTGCCGGTCTGCGCCAGGGTGCGCATCATCCGGGCGTACAGGGTCTGCGCGGGGATGGTGCGCACGGCCTTGCCGGCCTGCTCGGCCTTCAGGTAGGCCGCGTCGAACTCCTCGCCCCACAGGTCGACCAGCTCCGGCACGTCGGCCGGGGAGAAGAGCGACCAGTCGGCGTTGGCGTTGACCCGGCGCATGAACTCGTCCGGGATCCAGTGCGCCAGGTTGAGGTTGTGGGTCCGCCGGGCCTCCTCGCCGGTGTTGTCGCGCAGCTCGAGGAACTCCTCGATGTCCGCGTGCCAGGTCTCCAGGTAGACGCAGGCCGCGCCCTTGCGCCGGCCGCCCTGGTTGACGGCGGCCACCGAGGAGTCCAGGGTGCGCAGGAACGGCACGATGCCGTTGGACTTGCCGTTGGTGCCGCGGATCAGCGAGCCGCGCGAACGGATCCGGGAGTACGACAGGCCGATCCCGCCGGCGTGCTTGGACAGCCGGGCGATCTGGGCGTAGCGCGAGTAGATCGAGTCCAGGTTGTCCAGCGGCGAGTCCAGCAGGTAGCAGCTGGACATCTGCGGGTGCCGGGTGCCGGAGTTGAACAGCGTCGGCGAGCTGGTCAGGTACTCCAGACGGCTCATCAGGCGGTACAGCTCGGCCACCTCGGCCACCGACTGCTCGCTGTCCCCGACCGCGAGACCGCAGGCCACCCGGAGCAGGAAGTGCTGCGGGGTCTCGACCACCTTGCGGGTGATCGGGTGGCGCAGCAGGTAGCGGGACTGCACGGTGCGCAGGCCGAAGTACTCGAAGCGGTCGTCGCCCTGCGGGTCGATCAGCGCGTCCAGGGCGGCGGCGTGCTTGGTCACGAAGGCGGCGGTGGTGTCGCCGATCAGGCCCTCGGCGTGGCCGACGGCGATCGAGGCGGCGAAGGAGACCGCACCCTGGCTCGCGGCCTCGTCCAGGATCTCCTGGGCGAGCAGCCGGGCGGCCAGCTTCGAGTACTGCGGGTCCTCGGCGATCATCGAAGCGGCGGCGTCCACGGCCAGCCCGCGCAGCTCGGCGAAGTCCGAACCGGCATGGCGGCCGCGCAGCGCGGCGGCGGCGACGTGGCCGGGGTCCACCTGGGGGAGGTCGGTGCTTCGGTCGGTGAGCAGCCGAAGCAGCGCAGTACCGGGGTCGGTCTGGGCTTCGTCGGCAGAACCCTGTGAGGGCAGGGCAACTGAGGCAGCGACGGTCAAGGCGCACTCTCTCCTGTGGCGGCGGCGGACGGGCTCGTCCGGAGGAGCGCGCGGCAGGGAAAAACGGCACGCCGAAACGTTCCGGCGCGCGCGTCAACCCTGGCCCACCCGCGAGGCCGGACGGTACTTCAGTGCTGGGAGGCCTCTGCGGGGAGGCCGGGTGGCACACCGTCGGCAGGTCCTCGGACTTGCGGGCCCTTCGTGTGCAGCCCCGCTCACCGCTGCGGGGCAGTCCCGGACTCACACCGGATTCCCCTGCGTCGACAGCGAGAGTGAGCATACATGTAGTGCGGACTCCTGCGAGTAGCCCCATATGTAGTGTCGCGCGCGGTGTCTGACCCAGTACCGGACGGTTGCGAAACGTGGCTTCCGGGGCCCCGAGGGGCTTGGCGCACAGCCCGCTGGCCTACCCTGTAGCGCATGCTGAAGCACACGGGGAGAAGGCAGCAGATACTGGTGGCGCTGGTGGCGTTCCTCGTCTCGGCGCTCGCGACCGTTCTGGCCAGTACCGTCACCACTGCCTCGCCCTCGGTCCAGCCGGGGAGCGACGGGAAGTCCGGCTCGCCGGGCGCGACCAGCACCAAGCCGTCGGCGCCGAGTTCGCTGAGCGACCCGCGCAAGCCGCTGCCGATCGGCCTCGCCTACGGGGACACCCTCACCTGGAAGAACGACCAGGAGCTCGCGGTCGGCCTCGGCGACGCCGTCGACTCCGGCGCCAAGTGGATCCGGGTCGACCTGTCCTGGAACGACATCCAGCCGGACAGCCCCAAGACCTACGAGTGGCAGCGCTTCGACCGGGTGCTGAACGGCGCCCGGGCCCGCGGCCTGGAGGTGCTGGCCACCATCGGCTACACGCCGAAGTGGGCCCGCAAGGCCGGCTGCAGCACCGACGACGCCTGCCCGCCGGCCGATCCGGCCAAGTTCGCCGCCTTCGCCCGGGACGCCGCCAAGCGCTACGCATCGCAGGGCGTGCACATGTGGGAGGTGTGGAACGAGCCGAACATCCCGTTCTGGGCGCCCAAGCCCGACCCGGCCGGCTACACCGAGCTGCTGACCGCCACCAGCAAGGCGCTGCGCCAGGCCGACCCGCAGGCCTACGTGCTGATGGGCGGTCTGGCGGCGGTGGGCACCGATCCGTCGATCGCCTACGTCTCGCAGGGCGACTTCCTCACCGCGGTCTGCAAGCTGGGCGGCAACAAGGTGGTCGACGCGATCAGCTACCACCCCTACACCTATCCGTACCTGCCGAGCGCCAAGACCTCCTTCGGCACCGCCATGGAGGACATCAGCAGCGCCCAGGGCAACCTGGTGTCGATCCTGGCCGGCAACGGCACCCCCGACCTGCCGATCTGGATCACCGAGACCGGCGCGCCGACCAACGGCCCCGGCACCGCGACCGACGGCAAGACCATCCCGCCGGACACCACCCACGTGACCGAGGCCTACCAGGCCGCGATCGCCACCGACACCGTGCAGGCAGCCGCCGCCAACCCCCATGTGGGCGCGGTCTTCTGGTTCTCCGACCAGGACACCGGGCAGGCCGCGGACAAGCAGCACCGCTCGATGTTCTACGGGCTGCGCCACTTCGACGGCACGCCCAAGCCCGCGCTGGCCGCCCTCAAGGCCGCGATCCTGGCCTACGAGCACAGCAGGTAGCAGAGCCGCTGACGCTGAGCGCTACCGCGGCTCGCTCGGCAGGCTGCGGAACAGCTCGAGGTAACGCGTCATCAGGTCGTCCCAGTCGTAGTGCTCCCGCGCCTGCCGGCAGCCGGCCGCGCCCAGCCGGTCGGCCAGCGGGCCGTCGGTCAGCAGCTCGCGCAGCGCCCCGGCCAGCGCGCCGGCATCGCCCGGCGGGACCAGCAGGCCGGTCCGGCGGTCCGTCACCACGTGCGGGATGCCGCCGACGGCCGAGCCGACCACGGGTGTGCCGCAGGCCATCGCCTCCACCAGGGCCATCCCGAACGACTCCGCCTCGGTGCGCGAGGGCAGCACCAGGACGGCGGCCGTGCGCACCGCCGTCACCAGCTGCTCGCCGGTGAGTTCGCCGTCGGCCGTCACCCGGTCGGCGATGCCGAGCCGGTCGGCCAGCGCCAGCAGGTCCGGCAGCGCGTCGCCGCCGCCGACCAGCCGCAGCCGTGCCCGCGGCAGCCCGGTGCCGGCCGCCAGCAGGGCGAAGGCGTGCAGCAGCACGTCCACGCCCTTCCAGGCCGAGCTGCGGTCCAGCCGCCCCGCGTAGACGACCACCGGCTCGCGGCGGGAGGCGGGCTCGCCGGGGGTGAACCGGGCGGTGTCCACCCCGGGGGTGATCTGCACGGCGTGCGGGTGGCCGGCCGCCAGCGAGACCGGGGAGACCGCCACCAGGCGGGTGGCGCGCCGGAACACCCGGGGCAGCAGGTGCCGTTCGTACCAGCCGATCAGCCGGTCGGCGGCGCCGCTGCCGGCCTCGCCCTTGTGCATCGAGCCGGCGTGGTAGGTGAGCACGGTGGGGCGCCGTCCGGCGACCGCGAGCGCGAGGTCGGCGAGTCCGGGCACCGGCGCGTGGGCGTTCACCAGCTCGGCGCCGGTCCGCCACAGCCACCAGCGCAGCTGCAGTGGCCAGAGCGGGCCGAGCGGCGTGTTCGACAGCCGCAGCCAGGCGGCCAGCCGGACCACCCGCACCCCGTCCTCGACGCTCACCGTGGAGCGCAGGCCGCCCTGGCGGGTGGTCAGCACCACCGGGCACAGGTCGGGCGAGTCGGCCAGCGCGCGGGCGATCCGGGCGGCGTAGTGCTCCACCCCGCCGACCTTCGGCGGGTAGTAGGGCGCGACCACCGCGACGGTGCGCCGGCTCACCGCAGCGCCATCCGCTCGGCCGCCGGGAGCTGCTCGACCGGCACCGACACCAGGGGTGTCAGCTCGGCCCGCAGCAGGTCGACGAAGCCGTGGGCGCGCGCGGCGTAGCCGGGGACCTCGGCGGCCAGGAAGCGGCGGTAGGCCGGGCTCTCGGCGAGCAGCCGGTCGAGCAGCCCGATCAGGGTCGGGGCGTCGGCCTCGGCCATCGGGACCACCCAGTGGTCCAGGCTCAGATCCGCCATGATGCCGCGGGTCTTGTGGTCGTACTCGACGGCCGCGCACGGCACCTGGGCCACCAGCCCGAATATCACCGAGTGGAAGCGGGTGCCGAGGATGCAGTCCGCGGCCCGGTAGAGCGCGAAGATGTCGTGGTGGTCAAGCTCGCCGTCGTCCAGCACCCGCAGGCGGGGGTCGGCGACCAGGGCAGTGATCCGGGCGTTGACGATCCGGTCGTCGTCCTCCTGGTAGGCGCAGGTGACCTGGGGGGCGAGCACCACCGTGCAGCCCTGGCGCTCGATCAGGTGGCGGACGGCGTCGGCCATCGCCCGCTCGTAGCCGAGCTGCCCGGCGCTGCCGAGGAACTGACGGGCCGTCACCAGGACCAGTCGGCTGCCCTCGGGCACCCGCAGCTCGGCGCGCCAGTCGTGCTGCGAACGGCTGCGGAAGGCGAAGGCGCTGTCGACACCACGCTCCACATTGCCGGTCGGCACGCCGGCCTCGACGAGCCGGTGCACGCTGATCGACTCGCGGGCCACCACCTTGCGGCAGCTGCCGAGCACCCGGCGCATCATCAGCCGCTGGATCCGGGTGGGGAACGGCCCGAAGGACTGCGGACCGAGCACCACCGGTACCCGGAACCGCCGGGCGAGCCAGAGCGGCAGCAGCAGGAAGAAGATGCTGAGGTCGCTGGGCAGGTCGGCGCGGCCGTTGAAGTGGCCGCCGCCGACCGAGAGCACCAGGTCGGCCGCGCCCAGCGCGCTCAGCTCGGCCCGGATCTCGCCCGGCAGCAGCCGGCTCAGCGCGCGCAGCGCCCGGCCGGAGCCGGGCAGCGCGGCGAGGGCGGCCAGGGCGAAGGCCGACAGCTTGCGGGCGATCCGCCGCGGGCGGCCGATCTCCTCGTCCCCGGTGTAGCGGCGGATGGAGCCCAGGTTGGGGACGCCGTCGAAGCTGGGCCAGCGGTCGGGCGCCTCGAAACCGGCGATCTCGATCAGCGCACCCGGGAAGGCCTGGGCCAGCTGGTCGAGCGTGACGCTCAACAGGGCCGCATCGCCTCGGTTGTCCCGCCGGAAGGCGTTGACCACCAGGATTCTCACGCTCGTGTGACCCCTTGTCCGCTGACCTCTTGATAGTGCTGCTGCAGGCCGTCGAGGAACTCCTCGACCCCGTACCGTCCGGCTCGCGCCGCCGATCCGGCGCCCAGCCGGGCCAGCAGCTCCGACCGGCCCACCAGCGCGCCCAGCGCGGCGGCGAGCGCGTCCGGGTCGCCCGGCGGGACCAGTGCGCCGTTGTCCGGGCCGACCAGCTCGGGCAGCCCGCCGACCGCGCTGGCCACCAGCGGGCGGCCCAGTTGCAGGGCCTCCAGCGCCACGGTGGGGAAGTTCTCCGGCCACAGCGAGGGCAGCACCACGACGGCGGCCGACCGCAGCCGCTCGCGCACCTGCTCCGGCGTCAGCCAGCCGGTGAAGGCCACGCTGCCTTCGGCGACCAGGTCGGCGGCCGCAGCCTCCAGGGCTGTCCGCGCCGTCCCGTCGCCGACGATCGTAAGCCGCGTACCTGGGTGATTCCTGACGGTCTCCCGGAAGGCGTCCAGCAGGACCCGCACGCCCTTCACCGGCTCCAGCCGGCCGACGAAGAGCAACTGCTCCAGGTCCGTCAGCGGAGCCGGCCCGGGCCCCGCCTCGATCCCGTTGGGCAGCACCCGCACCGGTACCCGGCCCAGGTCGCGGCCGACCGCCCGGGCGAAGTACCGGCTGGGCGCCAGCACCCGGTCGACCCGCCGCAGCCGGGGCAGGTAGCCGGGACGCTGGACCAGCCGCAGGTAGAGGTAGCGGGCGGCGTCGGCCGGGCTGAGCCGGCCGCCGGCGGCCGCGCTGGGCAGGTTCCAGCGCAGCAGCTCCAGGGTCCAGTCCTCGGGGCCGTGCACGGTCAGCACCCGGGGGACGCCACGGGTGGCGGACAGCACCGCCGGGCTGAACTCGCCGATGGTGTGCAGGTGCACGCAGTCCGGCCGGAACTCCTCGACGGTGCGGCGCACCGCGCGGTGGGCCTGCCGGTACCAGGCCTTGGCGAGCAGGCGGCGCAGCGGGTGGCCCGCGATGGCGGGGACCAGCTCGTCCGCGAAGACCTGCTGACCGTCCGCCAGCAGGTCGGTGGCGATCACCCGGACCTGGTGGCCGCGGGCGGTCAGCCCCTCGGCGATCAGCCGGACACTCTTCTCGGCACCGCCCGCCTCGAAACCGAGGTTGACGATCTGCAGGATCCTCACAGCGCCTCCGCCGTCCGTACCGCCGTTGTGCTGCGGGCCCGCCGCCGGGCCAGCAGGGCGACCAGCGCCACCAGCCCCGAGGTCAGGTTCCCGGCCGCCCAGGCCCAGCCCAGCCAGGCCAGCCCGCGCGGCGCCCAGAGCGCCGCCAGGCCGATCGCCACCGCGGCGTAGACCGCGTTGCTCAGCATCAGCGCGCCCATCTGGCGGGTGAGTTTGAGCGCGAAGCTGGTCCAGGTGTTCAGCGCCACCGCCAGGGCCGCCAGGGCGAAGACCAGCAGCAGCGGACGGGCCCTGGCGGGGTAGTCGCCGCCGAACAGGGTGAGCAGCAGCCCGCTGCCGCCGGCCACCGCGGCCGCGGCCGGCAGTTGGGCGCCGGCCATGATCAGCGCCGAGCGGCGCAGCAGCACCCGGAACCGTGACGGGTCGTAGGAGGCCTCCGCGAAGACCGCCTCGCCGACCGAGAAGGAGACGGCGTTGAGCAGGCTGGCGATCTGGAAGGCCACGTAGTAGTAGCCCGCGGCGGCCTCGCCCAGACGCTGCAGCACGATCAGCGGGATCGCCAGCTGCGGGGCGAGGTTGAGCAGGCTGGACAGGTAGTTGGCGACCGAGAAGCCCAGTTGCTCGCGCAGCCGGGTGCCGCGGGCCAGGAAGTCGAAGCGGAAACCCAGCTTGCGGCGCATCAGCAGGACCGAGGCGAGCACCGCCGCCAGGTATCCGCCGCCGGTCGCGGTGAAGATGCCGAAGGCCCCGAGCCCGGTCAGCGCGATCGGCAGCGCGAGCTTGGCCAGGCCCTGCAGCAGGCCGTCCACCAGCACGTTGTACTGCGGGAGTCGGGCGCCGACGAAGACCGAGTCGGTCAGCAGATTGACCGAGGAGCAGATGCAGAACAGCACGAAGACCACCGCCTGCGGCAGCTGGTCGCGAATCGCGAGCAGCTTGGGCCCGTACAGCGGCAGGCCGAGCAGGTACCCGGTGCCGACCGCGCAGGAGACCAGCGCGACCAGCGCGATCGACTGGCTGACCTGCCCGTTGCGGGCCTCGGCCTGGGCCGGGAACCGGATCAGCGTGCTGTTCAGCCCGAACAGGCTCAGGTACGAGATCAGCGAGGTCGCCGAGATCAGCGAGGTCGCCAGGCCCACCTGCTCGGGCGGGTAGAACCGGGCGACCACGACCCAGAAGACGAAGCCCAGGGCGGCCGTGGTCACCGTCGCCGAGAGCAGGAAGAACGAACTGCGGTAGACCTGATCGGGCGGCCGGGCGTGCTTGCCCCTAGCCACGGCTCTCCTCGGGGCCGCCGCCCCGGTAGTACTCCAGCAGCCGCTCGGCGTGCTGCGGCCAGCCGAACGCCGAGCTCGCGTAGCGGTGCGAGTAACTCCCCATCCGGGCGCGCAGCTGCGGGTCCGCGGTCAGCTCGGCGAGCGCCGCCCGCAGCGGCTCCACCGCGCGCGGCAGCAGCCGCAGCTGCTCGCGGTCCAGCTCGTAGGGGGCGTAGCCGGGGTCGTCGGTGGTCACCACCGGCAGCCCCGAGGCCATCGCCTCCTGCACGGTGAGCGGGAAGCCCTCGGCGGTGGACGGCAGCGCGAAGACGTCGCAGGCGCGGTAGACCCGGGCCAGCTCCGCCGGGGCCAGCGTGCCCAGGTGGTGCACGCCGGCCCGGTCGCGCAGCGGGCCGGCGTCGCCGTCGCCCGCGAAGACCAGGTCGTAGGCCGCCGGCTGATGGGCCTCGAGCAGCAGCTGGTACCCCTTCTTGGGCACCAGCCGGCCGGCGAAGAGCACCAGCGGCCGGTCGGCGGGCAGCCCGAACCGCTCGCGGTCGAGCCGGCGTTCCTCGGCCGAGTCGGCCGGGCGGAACAGCGCGGTGTCCACCCCGTTCGGCAGGTGCCGGACCCGCTCGGGCCGTGCGCCGAAGGCCTGGACGAAGTCGGCCACCGAGGCGTTCAGGGTCAGCACCCGGCGGGCCCGGCGCAGCAGCGCCCGTCCGGCCACCGCGTAGACCGCCCGCTGGACGGCCCGGACCAGCGGCGACGGGTGCTCGACCAGGCCCACGTGCTGGGTCACCAGATGCGGGGTGCGGGTCAGCGCGGCGGCCAGCCCGGCCGCCCAGCTGGTCAGGTAGAGGCAGTCGTGCAGGTGCACGGCGTCCGCCCAGCGGGCCCAGCGCAGCGCGGCCGGCAGCAGGGCGGGGGAGAGCACCGGGAAGGGCACGCCGGCCCGCTGCTCGAAGCCGTTCCAGGCGGCCACCCGGACCACCCGCACCCCGTCGGCGCGGCTCTCCTCGGACCGCTGACCGCTGGTCAGCACGGTGACCTCGGCGCCCAGCGCGGCCAGCCGCAGCGCCTCCTGGTGCACCACGTTCTCGATCCCGCCCAGGTGCGGCGGGTAGTAGTGGCTGACCAGCAGCACCCGATACGGAGTCACTTGAAGATCGCCGCCCCTTCGCTGCTGTAGATCTGGTCCTTGGTGGTGTCCAGCAGGCCCATCGGGTAGCGGTAGGTGACCAGGTCGCCCTGGTAGGAGAAGGTCACCCGCCCGGTGCGCACGGTGGTGGTGCCCAGCACCACGTACGGGTGGCTGCCCAGCTCGGTCGGGAAGATCCCGCCGACGGCCGGCCCGGTGATCAGGGTGTGCAGCCGCCCGAAGGTGTAGGACTCGCTCTGCACCACCGGCACCGGGTGGCGGCCCGCGATGTCCTGCTCCAGCCAGTACGCGGCCAGCCGCTCCTCGGTGCTCGGGTAGTAGATGTCGTAGTACTGGCCCGCGTTGTTGAGCTGGAGCTGCGCCGGATACCCGCCGAGCAGCTGCGGCACCACACCGGTCAGGTCCAGGAAGAGCCCGAGGATCAGCGTGCAGGCGATCGGCACCGCCCGCCGCCCCGCCCAGCGCACCACCCACAGGGTGCCGGCCGCGATGAACGGCGCGAAGAAGAGCAGGCCCTGCTGGAAGGCGCGCAGCACGCTGTAGTCGACCGAGAGTTGCGGCACCACGGTGAGCAGCGCGATCACGCCGAGCGCGCCCACGGTCAGCGCGACCTGGTCACGCAACGGCTGGAAGACCCGGCGCCGGGCCCGCAGCGTCACCACCACGCCGATCAGCAGGAGCAGTTGGAGCAGGCTCGCGGCGCCCTGGCGGAGCAGCCCGTTCATCCCGGCCACGTCGACGCCGATCGCCGCCAGCCCGCGCCCGGCCGAGGTCAGCGGCATGTCGGGGGCCGGGACCAGGACCGCCGGATAGGCGTTGACGGTCTTCAGCGGCAGGTAGTCGCCGGCCGCCCGCTTCGGCGCGGTCTGCACGATGCTCTGCGCCTGGTAGTCCTTCAGCCGCTGCTCGGGACTGACCTTGTTGCCGCCCAGCAGGCTGTACTTGGTGTCCGAGGAGCCGCTCGTGCCGCCACCGCCCAGCTGGGTGACCTGCTGGTAGGCGGCGGACAGGGTGGCGGTCAGCTGCCCGCTGGTGTGGGTGACCGGTCCGGCCCAGACCAGCGCCAGCACCGCCGGCACCAGCACCATCCACCAGGTGACGAAGGACTTCGCGCCCGGCCCGCCCACCGTCCGGCTGCGCCGCCGCCGGCCGCGCCGCCCGGCCACCAGCGCGACCAGCCGCCAGAGCAGCGTGCTCCCCACCGCGATCCCGAGCACCGCGACCACCACGTAGGTGGTCGAGTAGTGCGAGAGCACCACCCCCGCGAGCAGCACGCTGAAGGCCAGCCGGCGGGTGCGCAGCGGGCGGCCGGAGTCCGTCAGCACCAGCGTCGCGCAGCCGAGCAGGACGAAGGCCACCTCCTGGCGGCCGAGGAAGGTCATGTCCGTGAAGAAGGTCGGGAAGGCCATGAAGTACATCGCCGACAGCAGCGCCACCAGCTGCGGCGCGACATTGCGCACCGCCCGGTAGACCATCACCGGGGTGAGCGCGAAGAGCAGCGGCAGCACGACCTTGAAGACGTAGACGTCCTGGACCGCGGTCAGCCGGACCAGGCTCACCGGCAGCAGCGTGATGCTCAGGCAGGCGTTGTAGGCGTCCGGATAGGTGGAGACGCTCCACAGCGAGCCGCCCAGGGTGAGCCGGAAGTACTCGTACTCGCGCTGGATGTCGTGCCCGGTGATGTACCAGCCGCGCAGCGAGTTCAGCAGCAGCAGCGCGGCGGCGGCCGTGAACAGGCCGCTCTCCAGCACGCCGGTGGGGTAGCGCCGCCGGCGGACCAGCAGCAGGAGCAGCAGGCCGGCCACGGCCAGCAGGGCGAACAGGCTGACCGTGCCGCTGAGCCCGTTGTTCAGCCGGATCGGGCCGGCGACCGCCAGCAGCAGGCAGAGCCCGCCCAGGCCGGCCACCGGGCCGAGGCCGGGGGGCCGGTGGGCCAGCCGGTCGAGCAGGCCGCGCGGCCGCGCCGCGGGCCGGTCCTCCACCGGGAGCAGGGCGCCGAGCACGATCAGGGTCATCGCGGTGGCGCCGGTCAGCGGGACGCGGGTCAGCGGGTGGGCGTTGCCCAGCTGGGGGAGCGCGGTGTTGACGCCGAGGGCGATCAGCAGGTCGGTGATGGCGGCCAGGCCGACCGCGAGCAGCAGGTTGGCGTCGCGGCTGGAGACCACCTTGGCCGCCGTACCGCGCCACAGCAGCGTCGGGGCGAGCAGCAGCAGCCACAGGCCGGCCAGCGAGCGGGGCAGCCCGGGCATGCCGGGGACCAGCTCGAGCACGCAGGCGAGGGCGATGGAGAGCAGCAGCGCCGAGCGGCCGCGCAGCCAGCCGGGCAGGGTGCGGCGGCGGGTGCGGGGCTCGGTGGGGTCGGCCTCCGGAGCGGGCTCGGGCGCGGTCTTCGGGTCGGCCTCGGGCTCGTTCTCGGGCTCGTGCTCGTACTCGTTCTCGGGCCCGGCCTCGGGGTCGGTCCCGGGACCCTTCCTGGGACCGTTCTTGGGTCCCGTCCTGGGTCCCGTCCTGGGGCCGGTCTTGGGGTCGGTCCCGGTCCGGGCCGCGCGCCGCTGTGCGCTGGTGGCGCTCATCCGGCCACCGCCACGGGTATCGCCGGTCCGTACACGGTGTCGTACACGCGCTCCACCCGCTCGCCGACCGCCCCCCAGGAGTACCCCCGCGCGGCCTGCGCGCTGCGCTCACCGAGCCGGGCGTGCAGCTCGGGGTCGCGGGCCAGTTCGTCGATCGCCGCCGCCAGCGCGGCCGGCTTCGGCGCGGCGAGCAGGCCGACGCCGCGCAGCAGTTCCGCGCTGCCCGGGACCTCGGTGGCCACCACCGGCAGCGCCGAGGCCATGGCCTCCAGCGCGGCCAGCGGCATGCCCTCCTTGTCGGAGGGCAGCACGAAGGCGTCCGCCTCGGCGTAGGCGCGCACCAGGTCGGCACCGTGCAGGCCGCCGGCGAACTCGACGCTGCCGCCCAGCCCGAGCCGGGCCGCCTGGGCTTCGAGCCGGCCGCGCAGTTCGCCGTCCCCGACGATCCGCAGCCGCACCGGTTCGTTCAGCAGGCTGATCGCCTCCAGCAGCCGGGCCACGTTCTTCTGCACGCCGAGCCGGCCGACGAACAGCAGCCGCAGCGGACCGGCCGAGCGCGGGCGGGGCGCCGTGAAGTACTCCGGGCCCACCCCGTTGGGCACCACGAACACCCGCTCGGCGGGCACCCCGTACGTCTCGCGGACCAGCGAGCCCTGGCCCTCGGTCAGCACGATCACCCCGGCCGCCCGTCGCATCACCCGCCCGAACAGGTGCTTCTTGTACAGCGGCAGCAGCCGGCCGGCCGGCCCCGAGGCGTCCACGTCCAGGTGGAAGTGGAGCAGGTAGCGCTGCCCGCGCAGGGCGGCGCTCAGCGCGACCAGCTCCGGCAGCAGGGCGTTCGCGCAGTGCAGGTGCAGGACGGCCGTGCGGGGCGCGCGCAGCAGCGAGACGGGCAGGCCGGGTGCGACGGCGGTGTGCGCCAGCTCGACCGCCCGGTGCCGACGGACCGTCACCGCGGCTTCGGACTCGCGCCGCTCCGCGCCGTCCGCCCCGAGCACGGTGGTGACCACCTGGACCCGGTGCCGCCCGGCCAGCTCGCGCGCCAGCTGCTGCACCACGCGCTCCAACCCGCCCAGGTGGGGCGGGTAGTAGGGGGTGATCTGCAGGATCGTGCGCATTCGCCAGGGTCCAGGGCTCAGGGGTTGGTGGTCGGCTGCTTCCCGAGGTGGAAGTGCAGGGTCTGCGGATGCCCGGCCAGGGTGACGCGCACCGCGGCCACGTTGCCGTTCGACTGCATCCGCACGACGGTCGGTACCGCAGTGCCGTCCTTCGGTACCAGGCTGACCGTGGAGGTGGCCGCGACCGAGCCGTCCCGGGATTCTAGCGTCACGGTGATCCGGTAGGACTTGGCGCCCGTGCCGTGGTCGGTCACCGCGAGCGGGACCAGCACCACCGCGCCGTCGAAGGTCGGATCGGCGGTGAAGTACAGCTCGGTGAAGGAGGAGCCCCGCTCGGTGAACGAGTCGAGCAGCTGGGTGCGCACGGTCGGGACCGACCAGAGCCCACCGGCCAGCCCGATCACCGCGCCGACCGCCAGCAGCACCGAGGTGATCCGGAACCGCAGGCTCGGCGCACGTCGTCGGCGGCGACGGGCCGCGATGGCCCGGGCGGAGCGCCGACGGGCCGGTGTGACGGCGGGTTCGGGCTCGGCCTCAGGCTCGGGCTTCGCGTCCGGTTCGGTGGCAGCCTCGGGTTCAGCCGCGGGTTCCGGGGCTGACGGGGTGTCGCCTTCGGTCCCCTCCGGCTGCTCGGGTTCCTCGCTCATACCGACTCGAACTTGCGCGGGCCGCGCTGCGCCGGGATCGGGACCCCGCCCTGCTGCGGGTCGGCCGAGCGGCGGAAACGGTGCACGAAGAGCTGGCGCAGGTTCGCCATGCCGTCGGGCAGCGCATTCAGCTTCACCTCACCGCCGCGCCGGCGGTACTCGATCGGTACTTCGAGCGAGCGGTAACCGGCCCGGATCGCGGCGTTCTTGATCTCCTGTGAGAAGGCCATCCCGGTGGAGCGCACATCCAGGCCGTGCCAGACGTGCCGGCGGAAGACCCACATGCCCGACTGCGAGTCGCGCAGCCCGTTGCGGAACAGCATCCGGCTGAGCGCGCTGAGCGCGTGGTTGGCCAGGGCGTGCGAGCGCTTCATCGCGTCGCGGTTCTCCCGGCTCAGCCGATCGGTGGTCAGGAACTCGATGTCCCCGTCCACCAGGGTCCGCAGCAGCTGCGGCAGCGCGTCGAACGGGTAGGTGCAGTCCGCGTCACCGGTGGCGATCACCTCGCCCTTGGCGGCCTCGAAGCCGGCCAGGTAGGCGTTGCCGTAGCCGCGTGCGGGCTGCGAGACCACCCGGGCGCCGAGGGAACGGGCCACCTCGGCGGTGCCGTCGGTGGAGGCGTTGTCGACCACCACCACCTCGGTCTCCCAGCCGGCCTGCGCCAGCGCGTCCACCGGCACCGATGCCATCACCGTAGGGAGGTTGGAGGCTTCGTTGAGTGCCGGTATGACGATGGACAGCGTATTCACCAAGGCCCCCGAGACGGCTGCTGCGGACGGGGCTGGGTGTGCCCCCGGTGCCCCTGTTGCACGCGGGTGGCAATGGTGCGGAACGCAGCCACGGCAGGTGGCTTCAGCCTCCCGCGGGTCGTCACTTTAGCCGATGCTTATTCCGGCAAGTCGGCCGCCCGTGTCACTGACCGTCAGCCGACCGCTCGTCAGGGTCAGCGGGCGGCTGCCGCTCCGCAGTGGCTCCCCGGCTCCCCGGCTCAGCCGCTCAGCCGATCAGCCACGATGCCATCGGCTTGGCCGACTGCCCCGTGCCGCCGTTCTTGAGATCGGTCACCTGGGGCGCGGTCAGTGCCTGGTTCCACACCAGGATGTGGCCGACCACACCGGCCCACATGCTGCCCCACTGGTTGTGCTCGCGGCTGCGACCGAACTGCATCGGCCCGGGCCCCGACCAGATCGAGCCGTTGGGCAGCGGGGTGCTCTGCGCGGGCTGGCCGTTGACGTAGAGCGTGATGTTGCGCTGGGTGGCGTCGTACACGCCGGTGAGCAGCGCCCACTGGCCGACCGTGGTGGTGCTCTCGGCCACGGCCTGGACGGCGTTGCTGTCGTTACCGCCGTCGGCGGTCTGCACCCGGAACACCCAGCTCTTCTTGCCGCCCGCGTCGTCGCGGCCCAGCTCGAAGGAGTACGAGACGCCGTCGCCCTGGCTCAGCGCGATCCGCGGGCCGTCGGCCGCCTCGTTCTCCACCCAGGCGGAGATGCTGAAGCTCTTGGTCACGTCGACCACCGGGCTCGCCGACTGCGCGAAGGAGTTGCTGTCCGCCTTGAACCGCAGCACATAGCCGTCGGTCACCGCGTTGACCTGGGCGTCCGGGCCGATCGCCACGTTCGCCTGGCCCGAGTGGTCGGCGAGCAGGTTCGGCTGGCCCGGCACGGTCGGGGTGTTGGAGGGCACCTTGGAACTGCCGGCGGTGGGCTTGGTGCTGGCAGAGGCCGTCGCGGTGCCGGAGGCCTGCGGCTTGTCCGGGCCCTTGTCCTTGCCGAAGCCGATGAACAGGGTGCCGGCGCCGATGCCGAGCAGACAGGCGGTCACCACGATGCCGGTCGTCCACAGTCGGCGCTTACGGCGGCTCTGAGTCTCCGCCAGGTCGGCCAGCTGCTCCCAGTTCGGACCGTCGGGGCCCGACCCGAACGGCTGCTGCGGCTGGGAGGTGAACGGCGACTGCGATTGCGGCTGCGGCTGGGGCGGTTGCGGTTGCTGTGGGAAGGCGGGCTGCGGGAAGGCTGACTGTTGCGGCATCTGGGGCGGGGTCGGCTGCGGACCCGGCTGCGGGTAGCCGCTCGCCGGTTGCGCGTACGGGTTGCCGCCCTGCGGGTAGCCGTAGCCGGACGGAGTGCTCGGCACCTCGGGTACCTGCGGGTAGCCGTAGCCGCCGGGCGCCGCCGGTGCGCCCTGGTGCGGCGCAGCCGCCGGCTGCGTCGGGTCCGCTCCCTGCTCCTGCTGCGGGAGGGCGGGATTGTGCGTGGGGGCGGCGGACTCTCCCCGGTGTTCCGTGCCGTCAGTCATAGAGCGGATGCTAGAACATGATCCGCCGGGTCCCAATTGTTTGTTCGTATCGTTGCCTTCGGCGGGCGTGCTCGATCACGGGTTGAACGTCATTGCGTACACCCACAGCTCGATCTCCGGCCGGGGGCGCCAGTCGCGTTCGGGGGCCCGGCGAAAGCCCAGGCGTTCGTAGATGCGGTGGGCCGCCTTCATGTCGGGGCGGGTGGAGAAGGCCATGCCGTGCAGGCCGAGTTCGCGGCTGCGGGCGATGGTGGCGCGCACCAGGGCCTCGCCGACGCCGCGGCCGCGGGCGCCCGCGGCGGCGGCGAGCATCCGGATCTCGCTCTCCTCGGCGGTGGCGATGTCGGCCCACTCGGTGCCGCCGACGGCCAGCGTGACGCAGCCGAGCACCCGCCCTGCCGGGCCCCGGGAGAGGTCGGCGGGGTCGACGGCGACCAGCAGTTCGGCCTCGGCGGCCCGGCGGCGGGCGTCGCGCAGCAGCGTGACGTACTGGGCGTCGGGGCTGGTGTGACCGTCACCGACGAAGGCCTCGACGGTCACCTCGCCCGCGGCATCGAGATCGGCTTCGGTCGCGGCGCGGATGAGGAGGTCCATCGGCCCAGTGTGCCAAGACGCAGGTCGGGAGTTGCGGTCGAGGTCGCGGCCGAGCAGACCGAATCCGCCGATCAGGCCGGCGACGGCGAGCACGCTCACCAGGGTGGAGGAGGGCATGGCTCCACTCTCGCGAGCCGTTCGCGCCGGGACGAGTGGCAGTAATGACACTCTCCGTCGAATTTCTGCCATGGGCTCGCTAGGCTGCCGTGCATGCTGAAAAACGTCGTCGCGGTGGTGCTGGAGGAGGTCCACCCGTTCGAGCTCGGGGTGGCCTGCGAGATCTTCGGACTGGACCGCAGTGAGCAGGGGCTGCCGGTCTACGACTTCGCGCTGGCCTCGGACCGGCCGGGCGAGCTGCGCACGCACGCCGGCTTCACGGTCAACGTGCCGTACGGCGCCGAGCGGCTGGCCGAGGCCGACCTGGTGATCGCCGCCGCCACCGGGATCCGGGACAGCTACCCGATCGAACTGATCGAGGCGCTGCGCGCGGTGGTGGACCGGGGCGCCCGGGTGCTGTCCATCTGCAGCGGCACCTACCTGCTCGGCGCCGCCGGGTTGCTGGACGGGCGCCGCTGCACCACGCACTGGCGGCACGCGGAGGACCTCGCCGAGCGCTTCCCGCTGACCCGGGTGGAGCCGGACGTGCTCTACGTGGACGATGACCCGGTGATCACCTCGGCCGGCACCGCCGCCGGCATCGACGCCAGCCTGCACCTGGTCCGCAAACTGCAGGGCGTGGAGGTGGCCCGCGGCATCGCGCGGCGCATGGTGGTCGCGCCGCACCGCGAGGGCGGGCAGGCCCAGTACGTCAACCGGCCGCTGGCGAACGAGGAGTGCACCTCGTTCGGCTCGGTGCTCGACTGGATGCGGGCCGAACTGGACCGGGACTGGACGGTCGACCAACTGGCCGCCCGGGCGCACATGGCACCGCGCACCTTCGCCCGCCGCTTCCAACAGGAGACCGGCACCACGCCGCTGCGCTGGCTGATCGGCCAACGGGTGCTGTACGCCCAGCGGCTCCTGGAGGAGACCACCGACCCGGTCGAGACCGTGGCCGCCCGCGTCGGCTTCGGCAACGCGGCCACCCTGCGCCACCACTTCGGCCGCTGGCTGGGCACCACACCGGGGGCGTACCGGCGGGCTTTCGGAGGGTGAATGGGTCGGGGGCAGCCGGGAACCGACTGCCCCCGGTGTTCACCCCGCCTGGGTGAACACCCAGCGCTGCCAGGCCGCCCCCGCCGAGGCCGCCTGGACCAGCGGTGTCCCGTCGGCGGTGGAGCCGGAGGAGCCCACGCTCAGCAGCTTGCCCGAGTGCTGCGCGGTGACGGCGTACCCGCCGCCGGTCGCGGCGGTCAGGGTCCAGGTCTGGTTGGCGGTTGTGCCGCAGGTCCACTGGATCACGGCGGCGCCGTCGGTCCGGGCGGAGCCGGTGACGTCCAGGCAGAGGCCGCTCTTCACCGAGACGAGGTGGAAGGCGCCGTTGCCGGCGTCCTGGAGGGTCCACTGCTGGTTGCCGCCGCCGGTCGGGTGGTACTCGATGACGGCGGCGCCGGCGGTGGTGGAGCCGCCGTTGACGTCGGCCGCGCTGCCGCTGGAGGCGGCGGTCAGCGTGTAGCTGTGCCCGGCCGAGGGCGGCGGGGTGGCGGCCGACTGGTAGGCCTCCACCTCCCAGAGCGAGTAGCCGTAGCCGGTGCCGCGCTGGGTCAGGTAGATGCGCAGGTAACGGCCGCTGCCGTGCAGGCCGGTGAGGTCCTGCACACCGCCGGTGCCGGCCGTCGTGCTGTAGGCGGTGGTCCAGTTCACCGCGTCCTCGGAGAACTGCACCTGGAAGGCCTTGGCGTAGGCCGCCTCCCAGCTCAGCTTGACCCGCCCGACGGTCGTCGAGGCGCCGAGGTCGATCTGCAGCCACTGCGGGTCGGCGTAGGCGCTGGACCAGCGGGTGCCGTAACTGCCGTCCGTCGCGGCCGAACCGGGGAAGGCCGCCGTCTCGGTGGAGGAGACGGTGACCGGCCGGCCGAGGGCCAGGTCGCCGGGGGCGGTGTCGGCGGGCCAGCCGGGGGCCCGGCCGATCGCGGTGATCAGCGGCTGGAAGTCGGTGTAGGCGGCGACCGGCTTCGGCGAACCCCAGGTCTGCTGGGCCAGGGCGCGGATCGGGGCCAGGATGCCGGCGGCGGTCTGCTGCTCGGTCTCGGCGCCCGGGTTGTCGCACCAGACGTGCAGCACCGAACCGCTGTTGCGGCTCGGGTCGCCGATGGTGGCGCCGCCCTGGAAGATCCCGGGGTTCCAACTCTCGTACATGTATGTGGTGTCGGGCTTCTCGCCGCCGTAGACGTAGTAGGTCGGGGTCCAGCTGGAGTTCATCACCTGGTGTCCGGCTGCGACCAACTGGGCAGGCGTGAGGCCGTAGTTGTACCAGTAGTCGACGGTGATGTCGGGGTTGACGGTGATGGTGCCGTCGCTGGCCTTGATCCCGTCGTTCCACATCCGCATGGTCTTGCCGCCGCCCCGGACCAGCGCGTCCGCCCAGTTGACGAAGCCGTAGAAGACGTCCTTGGCGGTGGCCGTGGCGCCGTAGTGCGCGCGGGCGTAGCTGAGCAGCTGCGGGTAGGCGCTGTAGTCGGTCACGTACTCGTCGGCGCCCAGGTGCCAGAAGGCGGCGGGGAAGAGGGGCAGGTACTCGCTGATCAGGTCCTGGATCAGCGTGTAGGCGGCGGGGTTGGACAGGTCGATGAAGGAGTTGTCGGGCGTGCCTGAGCTGTTGACCAGCCGCAGCTCGGGGTGCGCGGCGAGCACGGCGTTCAGGTGGCCCGGCGCGTCGATCTCGGGGACCACGGTCACGTGGTACTGCGCGCCGAGCGCGATCAGGTCGGTGATCTGCTGCTTGGTGTAGTGGTCGGCGGAGGTGATCTCCGGGTGGCTGCTGCTCTCCAGCCGGAAGCCGTAGGTGTCCGAGAGGTGCAGGTGGAGGTAGTTCATCTTGACGTAGGCGAGGTCCTTGACCTCCTGGCGCAGCCAGTCGACGGTGAAGAACTTCCGTCCGGTGTCGACCATCAGCCCGCGCTCGGCGTACTGCGCCCAGTCGTGCGCGGCGCCGCCGGGCACCGTCCTCGACTGGTGCAGGAGTTGCAGCACGCTCCGGGTGCCGTAGAAGACCCCGTCCTCGGCGGCGCCCTGCACGGTCAGCACGGAGCCGACGGTCAGCGTGTAGGCGGAGCGCCGGGTGTCGGTGCCGCCGAGGGTGAGGAAGAGGTCGCCGGGCTGGGCGCCGGCGGCGGTCAGCTCGGTGACCGTGGCGCCGGTCAGCTGGGTCAGGTCGGCGGCGAACACCTGCCCGGTGCCGGTGAGTTGGGTGGCGTAGGCGCTGTCGACGACCACCCGGCCGGTGGCGGTGAAGGTGTACGAGCCGGTGCCGGCCGTCCACTGCTGGAGTGCGGGGATGATGACGGGAGCGGCGCCGGCCGCCGCCGTCGTGGGCGTCGTCGTGGTCGCCGTCGTGGTCGTCGTCGTGGTGGCGGCCCGGGCGGGCAGTGGGAGCAGCAGCAGGGCGAGCAGGGTGAGCAGTAAGCCGAGGGCGGAGCGGGATCGTTTCATGATCGTGGCCTCCTGGGCTGGAAGCCGGCCGCGGTGCGGTGGGGCGCCCCGCGGCCGGCGTACGTGGGGGTAAATCCGTGCGATCGATCAGACCCGGTCGGATCAGATCAGGTCGGGCCCGGTCGGATCCGGTCAGGCCGGCAGCGACCAGGCCTGGTTGGCCTGGTGGTAGCCGCAGGTCCAGGTGTCCAGTCGAGTGGCGTCGGCGGTCCCGCCACCGTAGACGTCCAGGCAGAGTCCGGACGCGCTGTTCACCACCGTGCCGTCGGGCTGGGCGTGCCACTGCTGCGCGGTTGCGCCGCCGCAGCTGCTCAGCACCACCCAGGAGCCGGCCGAAGTGCCGGACGCGGTCAGGCACTTGCCGAGGGTGCGGATCGTCCCGTCGCCGTTCACGGTCCACCGCTGGTTGGCGTTGCCGGTGCAGCCGTAGAGGATCACCGAGTTGCCATCGGTGGTCGAACTGTTGGAGTCGTCAACGCACTTGGTGCCGTTGCCGGTCAGCTGCCCGGTCGGGACGGGGGCGGCACAGCCCTTCGGGGTGAGTCGCCAGACCGCGGTGCCGTGCGCGGGGACGCTGGCGGTCAGCGCGGTCGAGACGGTCGAACTCGCGCCGGTCCACAGGTCCTTGGCGGTCACGGTACAGCTCGGCAGGCCGATCGAGGCGAGCGACACCGAGACCGAGCGGGCGCTGCTGGTGCGGTTGAGCACGGCCACCGCGCGGTCGCCGTTGGCCAGCGGCCGGGCCAGCGTGTCGGTGCTGCCGTCGGTGGCGACCACACCCGCCTGCCGACCGGCGCTGTCCTGGTCGACCGCGACCAGGTCGGTGTTGCCGAGCGCGGCCAGCGCGGTGGGGGAGAGCTTGGCGACGTCCGAGGAGAGGATCATCGGAGCGGCCATCATCGACCAGAGGGCCACCTGGCTGCGCGACTCCTCGTCGGTCAGGCCGCCGTCACCGGCGATCAGGAAGTCCGGGTCGTTCCAGTTGCCGGGCTTGGCGTAGCGGCCGATCCAGCGGTTGTAGCCGTAGTTGGACAGCACCGAACCCCACCGCGAGGCGTTCGGGTTCCTGGCGTCGAAGGTGGCGATGTCCCAGCCCTCGCGCCAGAGTTGACCGTCCTGGCCGACCCAGCCGAGCACCGAGAACCAGCTCGGGCTGCCCCACTCGCCGTTCTGGAAGTAGGCGGGCGCGGACTCCGAGAAGGTGATCGCCCGCCCGCTGCCGGCCAGTGCGATGGACTGTGCGTCATAGGCCTGGCGGTAGGCCTGCTCCTGGGTCTGGCCGGCGGCCACGTACACGTTGCAGCCGTCCAGCTTGAGGTAGTCCACGCCCCAGGCGGCGAACGAGGCGGCGTCCTGGGCGAAGTGGTCCGCCCCGCCGCCCTGCGGCCGCCCGCTGCCGGGGTAGCCGCCGCAGGTGCTGGATCCGGCGTCCTCGTAGATGCCGAACTTCAGGCCCTTGCCGTGCAGGTAGCTGCCCAACCAGGCCATCCCGTGCGGGAACTTGACCGGATCGGCGACCAGGTTGCCGGCGCCGTCCCGGCTGCCCGCCATCCAGCAGTCGTCCACCGTGACAGTGTCGTAGCCCTTGGCGGCCAGCCCGCTGCTGACCAGCGCGTCGGCGTTTCCGGTGATGGTCTGCTCGGTGATCCCGCACTGGTAGTGCGCCCAGTCGTTCCAGCCCATCGGCGGCGTGGCGGCGAGTGTGGTGCCGCCGGCCGTGGTGCCGCCGGCCGTGGTGGTGCCGGCCGTGGTGGTTGTGGTTGCGCTCGTGGTGGCGGCGGAGGCGGTGCCGGTCAGCGGGAGGGCTATCAGGGCGGAAGCGGTCAGCAGGGTATGGAGGGTGCGGCGGACCGAGGGCACGGCAGGCTCCTTCTCGACGGGGTCGTGGGCGCGCGACCGCACCAGCGCACGAGGACGACTGCGCGGCCGTGCGGTGCGCGACCAGTGCACCGTTGATGCGCATTCACGTCAAGAGAGCCACCTAAATGAGCAGAAACGAGCAGACCACTCAGGCAAGGCAAAAGTACTTTCGTCCTGCAAAAGTAGATGCCATGATGAGGGAACGTCAGCAGACGATCCGTCAGGGGGAACACCCATGTCCACGTCCGACCAGCCCACGGTCAAGGCCGCCGCGGCCGCGCTCCAGACCTACGGGAAGGCGCGCGCGGCCGCCGCCGGCTCCCGGCCGACCCCGGCCTGGTATCCGCCGGCCCGAGGCCTCCTCGCGGCGCTCACGTATGCGCTCGGTCCGGCACTCCTCCCCGGCCGGTGGCAGCCGTGGCTCGTCGGACTCCTGCTGGTGTCGGCGCTGGCCTTCCTCGCGGTGCACGGCGCCGCGGTCCGCCCCGGCGGCGTACTGGTGCTGCCCAAGGACGATCCGCGCCGCCGGGCGAAGCTGCGCGCCCACTGGCAGAGCCTGCCCGTCTACGGCCTCGGCTGGCTCGCGGCCGTCCCCGGCGGGGTCTGGGCCGGGTCGGTCACCTCCGCGCTGCTGCTCGGCGGCTTCCTCTGGGCGACCAGCGAGTACGAGCGCCGGCTGGCGGCCCGCCGGTGACCGTCGACGAGCTGATCCACCACCCCACCCGCCTCGCCTTGGTCGGCTTCCTCTCCGGCTGCCACGAGGCCGAGTTCGCCGCCGTCCGCGACTACTGCGGGATCTCGGACGCCAGCGTCAGCCGGATCGTGGCCGCGCTGGAGCCCGCCGGCTACGTGCACGTCCGCAAGGGCTACGTCGGCAAGCGCCCGCGCACCTGGCTCTCGCTCACCCCGGAGGGCCGCAGCGCCCTGGCGGCCCACCTGGCCGCCCTGCGCGCCATCGTCGACGCGGCCGCCCGTACAGCGGCCGCCGCTGAGGCGGAGTGAGCCCCTCGCCCGTCCACTCGGGGGAATCCGGCCTAATGTTGATAGAATACAAATCCTTGTACATGGCCAATATCGCTGCTGGAGGTGTGCGATGACCGTGACCCAGATCGACATCGACGACGATGCCCTGGAGCGCGCCATGGCGCTGTCCCACGCCAAGACCAAGAAGGAGGCAGTCAACCTCGCTCTCCAGTACTACGCCGATCGGCAGGAGCGGGCGGCGCGGATAAGCCGCCACTTCGAGCGCGCGCGGCAGTGGGGGGCGGTCGAGGCGGCCGAGCGCCTGCACGATGAGGAGAAGAGCGGCCGGTGATCTACCTGCTCGACACCTCGGCGCTCGTCCGGCTGCTCCGGGACCCGAGGCTGCAGGCCGGCTGGTACGACGCCATCGATGCCGGAGTTGTTGGCTCCTGCTACCCACAGCGGACTGAGTTCCTGTACAGCGCCCAGAACAGCAGGGAGTACGGCGAGATCGCGGAGATGTTCGCAGACCTCTACCCCGATGTGTCCGTGCCGAAGAACGCCGCCCGCTGGATCGGCGCGGTCCAGCACCGCATGGCGCAGAGCGGTGAGCACCGGAGCGCGTCGGCCGTGGACCTCGTGATCGCCGCGACGGCGGCCCACCATGGCTTGACCGTTCTTCATGACGACGCCGACTACCGCACGGTTGCCCGCCACGCCACCGACCTCAGCGAGCACAGCGTTCACGACCTGGCTTGATGCGCGGCCAGGCCCCTCGGGTCAGTCCCGCAGGTGTCCGACCCCGTTCCACAGCTCCGCCCGCAGTCGCCCGTGCTGCGAACGCCACAGGCTGGCCGAGCAGTTGTGCACCGCCTCCAGGGCCACCAGCTCCGCCTCGGTGAGCCGGTCCAGGACGTAGCGCAGCATCAGCACCACGTTGTCGTGCGCCACCAGCAGAACCGGGCGCTCGGCCTCCTCGGCGCACAGGTCGCGCAGGCAGTCGCGGACCCGCAGTGCCACGTCCGACCAGCTCTCGCCGCCCGGCGGCCGGTAGTAGAGCTCGCCCATCTTGCGCCGGCGGGCGGCCTCCTCGGGGTGGTGCTTCTCGATCGCGGCCGCCGTGAGCATCTCCAGCACGCCGAGCTCCCGGTCGCGCAGCCGCTCGTCGTAGCGGACCGGCAGGCCGACCGGCACCGAGCCGAGCCCGGCCGCCTGGGCGATCGCGATCCGGGCCGTCTCGGCCGCCCGCACGTACGGGGAGCACCAGACGGCGCGCGGCCGGTCGCAGGACGGCAGCTCGGCCCACCAGCGGCCGAAGGCCTGCGCCTGAGCCTGGCCGTGCATGGAAAGCGGGATGTCGGCGTCCCGGCAGCTGATCGGGACGCTGAGCGCACCGGTGCTCTCGGCGAGCTGGAACTCCACGTTGGCGGTGCTCTGGCCGTGCCGGGTGGCGATCAGCACGGACGGCTGCGCGGCCGCGAGGTCCTGGCGGGGCTGTCCGTTGAGGATGGTGCTCAGCTCTGGCATTCCCGCTCCCCGTTGGTTCGGTGCGTATCGGCTCTTACCGCTGAGTAACGGTGCGACTTTCGGTGCAAAATGCGAGCTTCGCTGCAAAAGGGGTGCCCTACATATGATCGCGCCGCCACCCCCTCAGTGTTGAGGCCGATGGCGGCGCGATCACAGGGCGCGCAGTGGGGCGCTTAATGCGCCGCCACCGGCTGGGGCGCGTTTTTGAGCTCGGGGTCGCCCGTCTCCGCGCTGTAGTCCGCCGGGGAGGTCTCGTCCACGCCCTCAGGGGCCTTGGCCGCCTTGAGGACCAGGGTGAGCAGGACCGCGACCCCCAGGTTGAGGACGAACGCGGTCAGGCCGATGTAGCCGATCTGCCCGATCACCGGGATGGTCGTGCTGTTGCCCCCGAAGTGCTTGGTGGCGGGGGAGGCGAGACCGTACGCCTTCCAGGTGCCGTACGCCATGCCGGCCGCCCAGCCGGCCAGCAGCGCCCAGCGGTGGAACCAGCGGGTGAACAGGCCCGCGACGATGGAGACGCAGGTCTGCAGGATCCAGATCCCGCCGAGCAGCTGCAGGTTGATCGCCAGCTGCTTGTCCATGCCGAGCACGAAGACCAGCGCGCCGACCTTGACCAGCAGCGAGACGATCTTGGCGACCTTGGTCTCCTGCTCGGGGGTCGCGGCCGGGGCGATGAACTCCTTGTAGATGTTGCGGGTGAACAGGTTCGCCGCGGCGATCGACATGATCGCGGCCGGCACCAGCGCGCCGATCCCGATCGCGGCGAAGGCGACGCCGGTGAACCAGCTCGGGAAGAGCTTGTCGAACAGCTGCGGGACGGCCAGCTGCGGGTTGTACCCCGCCACGCCCTTGCCGACCCCGGCCGCGATGGCCAGGAAGCCGAGCAGTGCCAGCAGACCGAGCATCAGCGAGTAGGCGGGCAGGATCGCCATGTTGCGGCGCACGGTGTTGCGCGACTTGGCGGCCAGTACGCCGGTGACGGTGTGCGGGTACATGAAGAGCGCGAGCGCCGAGCCGAGCGCCAGGGTGGCGTACGTCCACTGCGCCTTCGGCCCGGTGAACATCGCGCCGACCGGCTGCTTGGTCTTCGGGTTGATCGTGCTGAACTTCTGCGCGGCCTGGTCGAAGATGTGCCCGTAGCCGCCGAGCCGCATCGGCAGGTAGATCACCGCGACGATGATCACGATGTAGACCAGGGTGTCCTTGACGAAGGCGATCAGCGCCGGCGCCCGCAGACCCGAGGAGTAGGTGTAGGCGGCCAGCACGGCGAAGGCCAGGAAGAGCGGCAGGTCCTTGACGAACCAGTTGGAGTTCGCGCCGCCGCCCACCCCGAGGGTGTCCAGCACCGCCTGGATGCCGACCAGCTGCAGCGCGATGTACGGCATGGTGGCCAGGATCCCGGTCACCGCCACGGCCAGCGACAGACCACGCGAGCCGTACCGTCCGCGCACGAAGTCGGCCGGGGTGACGTACCCGTGCACCCGGGCCACCGACCACAGGCGCGGCAGGAAGAGGAAGACCAGCGGGTAGGCGATGATCGTGTACGGGACGGCGAAGAAGCCCGCCGCGCCCGCGCCGTAGACCGCCGCCGGCACCGCGATGAAGGTGTACGCGGTGTAGAGGTCGCCGCCGAGCAGGAACCAGGTGATCCAGGTCCCGAAGCTGCGCCCGCCCAGACCCCACTCGTCCAGGTGCAGCGCGGAGTCGGCCCGCCGCCAGCGCGAGGCCAGGAAGCCCATCACGGTGACCAGCAGGAAGAAGAGGACGAACACCACCAGGGCGACCGTGTTCACGCCGTGCTTCATCAGTTCACGCCCCAGTTCGCGCTCTTCGCGGTCTTCCTGCTCTTGCGCTGCTTGGCGTCATGGTTGAGCAGCAGGTACGCGGCGCCGGTGAAGAGCGCCGAGACCGGGATCCAGAGGATCTGGTACCAGTAGAAGAACGGCATCCCGCCGAGCTTCGGCGTCAGTCGCGCATAGGAGTTCACCCAGAGCAGCGCGACGATCGGCACGGCCAGGCTGACCCCGGCGAGCACGCGGGCGGGTGTGACGGGCGGCAGCGGCGCGCCCGGGGGCGGCGGGGGTGGCGGTACTGGGCGGGCGTCGGTATCGATGGACATGAGAGCGGCTCCGGCGGTTGCAGCGGTTGCGAGGTTGCGGCTGTTGCGGGGTGCGACGTTTCAGCGCGATCCCGAGCAGCACCGCAGCGCCTCGGCGTACGTACGACCGATGCGCCCGCCGAGCAGCGCCCCTGGTGATCGGCTTGGACTGTCCGGAATGTAGGGCACCGTATGCCCCGGTGTCACCAGGTAAAACCGACAGTCTCGGAAATTGGACACCCGTTCGACGTGCAGTCAGCTGCTGCGTCGGGTCGGCCGGTTGATCGTGCTTGACGAATGGTCAAGGAACGTTGACCATTACTCCTGTGACTGATGCTCCTGATGACCACTCCGTGGCGCCTTCTGACGACGATCCCTTCGCGGGTCCTTCCGAGGACGAAGTCGTCCACCTCTCCACCGACGAGCAGCTGCGCGCGATCAACAACGTGGTCCGCCACCGGATCCTCGGCATCCTGCGCGACGGCCCCGCGACCATCACCCAGCTCGCCCAGAAGCTCGACCTGGCCAAGGGCAGCTCCAGCTACCACGTCCGGCTGCTGGAGCGGGCCGGACTGGTCGAGGTGGTCAGCACCCGCAAGGTCCGTGGCGTCAACGAGCGCTACTACGCCCGCACCTCACGCGGCATCAGCCTGCCCGACCCCGCCCCCGGCGAGCCCGACATCGTGATGCGGCACGCCGTCGCCGACCTCGAGGCGGCCCCGCCCGGACCCCGCCTCGTCCGCCTGCAGCACGTCCGGATCGGCGAGTCCGCCTACGAGGAGTTCGCCCGCCGCCTGGTCGCCCTCACCGAGGAACTGCGCGCCGCCGCCGACCCCGACGAGCCCACCGCCAACCTGGCCATCGCCTTCTACCGCCCGCAGGAGCCGAAGTGACCATTGCTCAGCCGGCCGTCGCCACCCCGCAGTCACCGGCCGCCGCCCCGCGACCCACCCTCCCCGCCGCCTTCCACCGCCTCTGGGCCGCCTCCGCCGCCTCCTCCCTCGGCGACGGCGTCTACCTCGCCGCCCTCCCACTGCTCGCCGCCGGCCTCACCCAGGACCCGCTCACCCTCGGCCTGGTCACCTCCGCCGCCCTGGCTCCCTGGTTCTTCTTCGGCCTGATCGGCGGCGCCCTGGTCGACCGCTGGGACCGCCGCCGCACCATGTGGCTCACCGACCTCTGCCGCGCCGCCCTGCTCGCGATACCCGCTCTTGCCATCGGTCTTGGCTTCGCGAGCATCCCGCTGCTGATCGCGGTGGCCTTCCTGCTCGGCATCGGCCAGATCCTCTTCGACACCGCCTCCTCCGCCTACCTCCCGCAGCTGCTCGACCGCGACATGACGCTGCTGCAGAAGGCCAATGCCCGTGCGATGGGCGCGCGTACGGTCGCCGCCGACTTCGCCGGGCCGCCGGCGGGGAGCGCGCTGTTCGTTCTCGGCCGCGCCCTTCCGTTCGGGCTCGACGCCGTCTCCTTCCTCGCCAGCTCGCTGCTGATCCGGACCCTGCCCAGCCGCCCGGTCCCGCCGCGCGAGGCGGGGCCCTCCCTGTGGGCGGAGGCCAAGGTCGGAGCCTCCTACCTCCTGCGCGACAAGGTCCTCCTCGGCCTCGCCCTGCGCCCCGCCATCGGCAACCTCGCCTTCGTCGGCGCCGACGCGATCCTGGTCCTCTTCGCCCACCAACTCCTCCACCTGGGCGACTTGGGCTACGGCGTCCTGCTCGCCTCGCAGGCAGCGGGCGGCCTCCTCGGCGCGGCCCTCGCCCACCGCCTCGGCGCCTGGCTCGGCACGGGTGGCGCCCTGACCGCCACCGCCCTCCTCGAAGCCGTCGCCCTCGTCGCCCTCGGCCTCTCCGGCAACCCGTTCGTAGCCGGCCTCGCCCTCGCCCTCCTCGGAGCCGCGATGGGGGCGACCATGGTCCTCGCCCCGTCGGTCTCCCAGGCCCTGATCCCGGCGGAACTGGCCGGCCGCGTGGGCGCGACGCGCAGGCTGATGGCGGTGGGGGCCGCCCCGATCGGCGCACTGCTGGGTGGGTGGCTGGCCACGGCGGCCGGGTTGCGCGCGCCGTTCCTGGCGGGAGCGGTGCTGCTGGCGTCGACGGCGGTGCTCTCGCTCACGCTGGCTAGCAACCGGCGGATCAGCGAGGCCCTGGCGGCGGCCGAATAGCCTGCGGCTCAACTGCGGGCCGGGGCATACTCGGCGCATCGAGGAGGGCACCCATGAAGTCCTGGAAGGACATCCGGTCCAACGCCATCACCGACCCGCAGCACGTTGCCGCACACCGCGAGAAGCTCGATGCCGAGCTACGCGCCCACCGCCTCGCCGAAATGATCTCGCCAGACTCGTGAGAAATGTCCAATGAGGCAACATGGCCGTCCTCGACTTGCTTGATCAGAAGTGCCGCATCAATCGGATCTGCATCCGTCCCTTCTCTCCAGAACGAGGTATGTGAGTAGAGCACGAACGCCGGCGTGCTTCGATGTGAGAGGACCGATCGAATAGTCGGAACCTCTCGTGCGAGAGTTGCTTCGACCCTGGCTCTTACAAGGTCGATCTCACGAACAATGTCGGCGATCTCGGAAGTACTCACTTGGCAACCTTTGCTACGTCTACGACTGCCCCAAGAAGTTCCTCGGTCAGGGCATGCGGTGCGGTCGCAGCACCCGGCCGCGACCCAATCCATTCGTCCATTTGCGACAAATCCTTTGGCCGAAGCACCGGCCTTCCGGCCCACCCTGGTCGACCTGCTCGGGGTGTTTGCGGGGCCTGGTGCGGTTGTATTCGACCTCGAATGGTCGTCGAGCGCGGTTTCGATTGGATCATGATGCACCGCCGACTCGCCCGCGACTGCGAGAGCAAGCCTGAGCACTCCGAAAGCTTGATCCCCTCGCGATGATCTCGAACCTTGCCAAGCGGCAATGGGTGAAAATGCCATAACCTGGCACAATCGGTGAACTATCGCTCACTCGAGCAGGACGTTCTCGTGGCCGCCCGCCTCCGGCGACAGTTCACAGAGCGGCGTCAAATGAGCGGGATTCCCCCGTACCGCAGAATAGCGTAGCCGCCAGCGACAAGCGAGACGGAAGATATCGCAATAATACCGATAGCGCGGATCTTCGACCGGGCAAAGATCCTTTTAAGTCGCACGCAGGCCCACACGGCTAGCATTGGGGAAGAAAGTAGCAAAATGAACACAACGGCATTAAAGAGAAACGATACCAACGTGGCAATCATCAAGAATCAGCGCCTTCCACATTCCACCGACTGCGAGCATTGTACCGTGTTGGTGGGTGCCGCTACACCATGCAAGTAAACCTGTTAATTGCCACAGCGGTCCCGTCGGCGCCTGTGTCGACGGGACCGCAGCAACGGAACCGGCTACTGGAACTGATCCCAGTTGCCCCCGATGAGATCACCCCAGGTGCTCACGGATGTCCAGTCAACTTGAGGCCTGGACGGTTTTACTCCGAGATTTGAGCGCAGGTTGTGAGCCATATCCTTCCACGTTGTGTGGATAAACCCCGCCATTTCTCCCGAATGCACGAACGGTGAATTGCTCCTGGCCTCCGCATGCTGGGTCAGATACAGCTCATTGTGGTCCGCCGCCAGCGAGAATCGGATAGTGGAGCCTGCCTTGTCAAAGTAGTGGTCAGACATCACGATGAAGGTGAAACTTGCGGGTGTGTCCAACACCACCTTGACAGTTCCAACTCCATCGACCCATTTCGGTCCGGGATGCAACTCACACGTTGCGCCATCCCAGAACGAGGTGCACCCCGTCACAGGGAACGGGAATATTGCGCCCGGAGCTTGCCTGAACTTCGACATCACATCGATCGGCAGGCCTGTCTTTGAGACCGGGCCGATGTCTTCCCGGTAGGTGTAGGTGTAGTCAGAATTCGGGGTATGGGGCGTGCACTGGTCCTTGCAGTCGCTGGTGTCGACGTGAGGCGGCTGGTAGCCCGGCTTCGATATCGCCTTCGTTACAGCGTCCTGAAAATGCGTCGCGCCCGCGGCAACCCCAGTGTCCGGGTCCCAGGCTATCCGGCCATCCGGGTCGCTGAGGTTTACGGGGTTGTTGTTGCTGTAGGCGTAGCCGTTCCACTGCTGGGGGTCGGCAGTGGTGAGCAGCGGGTCAGGGCTGATGAAGCGACCTGTTGAGGCTTGGTATTCGCGGGCGCCGAGGTTGGTGAAGTAGTTGGTGGTGTCCCGTGTGCCGCCGACGAAGCCCTTGTCACCGGCCCAGTTGCTGGTGGCTGTGTTGGTGGTGCGGGGGTTGCCGAAGGGGTCGACGGGGTTGCGGGTCGCGGCCAGTGAGGAGGCGTCGATGCTGAGGGTGTTGGTGCCATGGTTGTCGGCGAATTGATAAGAGGAGGTGCTAGCGGTGCGGACGAGAGTCATGCCGCTGGGCAGTGCGTAGTAGCGGGTGCCGGTGCGGGCGCCGTTGGACGGGTTGTAGGTGAGCTCGTCCTGGCCGCCGTTGAGGGTGACCGTGGTCTTGCCCGGGTTGCGCCGGATGAGCTGGTTACCGTCGGCGTCGTAGAGGTAGGTGGTGGTGGCACCGGCGCGGGTCTGGGAGGCGAGCTTGCCCTCAGTGTCCCAGGTGAGGGTGGTGGTGTTGGCCGCGTCGATGGTGTTCCAGCAGTTGGGGCTCCAGATGGGGTTCTGGTTGAGGGCCTGGGCGGATTTGTAGATGACCAGGTTGCCGTCGTCCTGCAGGGCGAGGTAGGCCCCGGGGGTGGGGTAGGTGCCCGAGGCCCAGAGCGGGTTGTGGTTTGTGTCGTAGATGACGAAGTTGCCGTCGGTCTGCATGGTGGCCCATGCACCGGGGTGGTTGTAGGTCCCGCTGCTCCAGGTCACAGCTCCGTTGCGCAGGGAGACGACGACGAGGTTGCCGTCGGCCTGCATTGCCAGGCGAGTCGTGTTGGAGGTGATGCTCTGGCCGGAGCCGAGGACCCAGCCGCCGAACATGTTGCGCGTGCCGGAGGGGTCGACGATCTTCGTGGTGTTGCCGGCGGCGTCGTACTGGTTGCTGCCCGCGGCGGCGGTAACGCCGTTGACGGTGTTCTGGCTGCCGGTCAAGGCGTGCGGGCCGCCGTTGCCGTTGCCGTTGTTGACCGTGCCAGTGGGCTGGAAGGTCTGGTTGGTGGTCTGGTCCTTGGTGCTGTCGCCGCCGGTGTCGTGCTGGACCTGTTGAATGCGGTTGCCGGTCAGGTCATAGCTGTACGACTGCCAGTACGAGGACGGGCCGCCGACCGTGGTGCGGTTGGGGGTCTGAGCGCCACTGGTGGGGGTGGTGTTGGTGCAGTTGCCGATCGCACCGACGGAGGGCTGCGGGGCCATGGTGGTGGAGCCGGTGTCGGTCCACGCCGTGCTCAGGCGGCCGAGGTAGTCGTAGGTGAAGCACTGACGGTCGGTCGCGGACGGCGTGTTGTTCGGGATGGTGGTGATCGCCGTGATCTTGCCGGCCTGGTTGTACGCGTAGTTGAGCTGCTGCACCGACCCGGTCGGGTTCGGCTGCGCATCCACGAACTGCGACACCTGACGACCCGTCGGCTCGTCCCAGGTGTTCGTCGCCACCAGCTCGGTGCCCCAGGGGTTGACCGTGGTGCGTACGTTGCGGCCGTAGGCGTCGTAGGCGTTGATCTTGTCGTACGTGACGGTGCTTCCGAAGCCGCCCAGCGGACCGAGAAGATCGTACTTGTAGTCGATCTGCTCGGTGGCCACATCGCCAGCAGCACCGCGGATGTCCTCGTTGAGGGCGCCGCTGATCGGGTCATAGGTGCGCAGGTCGGTGAAGGTGTACGGGCTGGTGAGACCCACCTCGCTACCCGGGATGGACTCGGTGACCGAGGTCGGGTGATACGCCGTGTCGTAGGAGTTGAAGGCCTTGGAGTACACGCTGCCCGAGGCGCCGCCCACGTAGCGGGTGGAGGTGGCGATCTGACCCTTGGCGCCGGAGACGGTGTCGTAGGTGAAGCCGGTCAGCTGCTTGGTCGTGTCCGTCGTCGACGTGCCATTGAACGATCCGGTCTTGCGGCCGAGCAGGTCGTAGGCGAAGGCGATGGACTGGCCGCGCGCGTCGGTGGTGGTGGCCAGGCGGCCGTCGGCGTCGTAGCTCTGGGTGGTGGTGCCGGTGTCGGGGTCCACGGCCGAGATCTGTCGATTGCGCTGGTCGTACGAGTAGGACCAGGTGTTGCCGGCCGCGTCCTGGCGGGTGTTGGGCTGGCCGGACGGGTTGTAGGTGTAGCGGGTGACGTCTGCGTTACTCGCGCTACCGGTCGCATTGGCGGTCCGGTACTGCCACAACTGGGCGGTGCGACCACGGGCGTCCAGCACCGTGCTGGTGGCGGTACCGCCCGCCGGCGGGGTCACGTCGGTGCGGTCCACGCCGGGGTAGGCGGTGGTGGTGGTGTTCTGTGATACGCCGTAGGCACGGAACTCGCTGGTCACCGGTCGGCCACGGCCGTCGAAGGTGGTCAGCGTCTCGTGCGGAACCTGGTTCAGGTTCGGGTTGAACCAGGTGGTGCCAGGAGCGGCGTCGGCATTGTAGTAGGTGGCGTTGGCCCACCAGACACGGCCCTGTGAGTCGTAGAGGTTGTCCGTCACCAGGCGGCCCGCATAGCCGCTGACCCCCGCCGAGCCCTGGGTTTGGATGGTCCGGCCCAGGCCGTCCAGGATCGCGATCGAGGTGGTGTAGTTGGCGCCGTCGATCTGCAGGGTCTTACTGGTGACGGTTGAGGCGGCGCCGGTGCCGTTGACTGCGTAGGCGAACGTCGCCGAAGCGGTCTGCGAGGTCGCTCGTCCGGGCGCCCACGCGGAGGTGACCCGGCCCAGCGCGTCGTAGGACTTCGTGATGGTACGGCCGTTGGGGTCCGTGACTGTCAACGGCAATGCCCGGGCGAGGTCCAGCGTGCTCGTCGTCGTACGACCACTCGCGGCATCCGAGGCGCCGGCCGGGGCCGGAGCCGTCACCGCGACCGAGTTCGGCAACTCGCCGGCGTTCGCCGTGCTGTACACGGTGGTCGTGGTCGCACCGCCGGTGTGCGCACCGTCGGTCGCGTTCGCGTCGGTCACCGAGACGGGTCGGCCGTAGGTGTCGTAGCTGGTGGTGGCGGTGGTGGTGTATTGCGGGTTGCCGCTGGCGTCGTAGCGGTCCAGCACCTGGGCACTGGTGGCCTCCGCCTTGGCGCCCGCTGCACCGTACGGCTGACCGTCGAACAGCGTGCGGCTGCCCGAAACCGTGCTGGCTGCCGTTGGTGTGGCCGTGCACGCACCCGCGCCGGAGAGGGTCAGGGTCTGCGCGACCAGGCCGGTCAGCATCGGGTTGCTGCTCGTCGCGTACGTTGGCACCGCACACACATCGGGCGTCCCATCAGCGCTGCTCAAGCTGGAGACCACTCGGTTGGTGTGCCCTGGATCAGTCGTCGTGACGGTGCCGGTGGTCTGCCAGGTACCGTCGGCCTTCAATGCCTTACCGGCGGTGGTGGCCGTAGTAGCAGCGTAGCGGGCGACCAGGTCCGGCAGACCGGAACGCGGGTGGGTGGCTGTGGTCACCGGACCACTGCTGGTGTTTACGGTGTACGCCTGGACCGAACCGCCGGCGGTGCTGTAGGTGTCGGATTCCAGGGCACGGCCGGACAACCAGTCGTCGTCCGAGACGGCGCCGCTCTTTGGCCCCGACACTGTAGCCGAGCGAGTACCTGTGCTGGTCAGGTCGCCATTCATGCCCTGGTAAAAGCTGGTCGAACTCTGACCCTGCGGGCCGTCGTTGCCGGTACCCTTCACTGCCGTCACCGACGCGTAGCCGCGGAACTGGTCCCAAGTGCGGGACTTGGCGTCCACAATGGTGGCGTCGTTGTGATGCCAGGCGGCCGGGCCGTAGGTGTAGTTGGTGGTCTGCGGCTTGTCACCGGCGGCGAGCTTGGGGTCGACGGTCACGGTGGTGACCGGGTAGCGCAGGAACCAGTCGTCCACCGGCGTGGTGTCGGCGGTCGAGTTCGGTGGGTACCACTTGACGTTGTAGCAGCTCAGCGTGTCACTGTCTGCACTGGTCGGCATGACGTGGTTGGCGTTTGAGCACGCGCTCTGCTGGTAGACGACGCCGATCGTGCCGCCGGTCTCGGTGGTCACCACCGTCAGGCGGGGGCGGTTGTAGTCGGGGCGGGCCGGGCTGTTGCCGTCCACCCGGTTCGGCATGAGCATCCAACCGAACGACACCGGCGGCAGCGGGGCTGCCGTCTGACCGTTCTGGTTGTCCTGACCGGTTCGCTGGACCGACGCCAGCCACGGGATCTGGGTGTTCTCCGAGCTGTTCTGCGCGCTCACGAACAAGTGCGTCAGCTGGTAGCTGTCGACCGTTCGATAGGCGCCGTTGCTGCGGACCTGCGTGGCAATGGTGTTCAGCCACTTGCTGGTCCAGAACGACGGGCCGATGTTGGTGCAGCTCGAGGCGTCGCACTGCTGGTCCAGGGGGACATCAGGCCAGTTCGCGCCATTGGCCAGGGTGCGCTGGCTCGGGTCGCACGCGGCCGTCGAGGTGACGCAGCGCTCACCGGAGGTGAAGACGACCTTCGCGGCGCTCTGGTAGTTGCCGTTGGCGTTCAGCTGGTCGGAGAGCAGCTGGCCGTAGTCGATCTCCGCCAGCACACCTGCACGGGTGTAGGACGAGTTTCCGCTGCCGGGCTGGCCGGCGCCACGGGAGTAGTAGTTCGCCTCCGCGTTGTACCGGTACGTGGTCAGGTTTCCGTGCAGGTCGACGACGGCGTCCAGGTTCCAACGCCAGGCGCTCTGGCACCACGAGGACGTGGTGGTCGAGGAGTTGTAGCAGGGGTCGCCCGGCTTTGGTGAGTAGACGGGGACGGTCCACGCGGACTGGGCGTCCGGACCGATGGTGCTCGCCTTGCCGTCCGCACCGGGCAGGTGGCTCGCGCCGAAGTAGTAGACCGTGCCGGTGGTGTCGGTGACCCGCAGGTAGGAGCCGTTCCAGGTGCCGTTGCTCGCACCGGTCAGGTACTCGATCTTCGTGCCGTCGTCGTTCTTCAAGTGCCAGGAGCAGTTCGACTGCTCCTCTGTGGCAACGAACGTCTTGTTGCACGACACGTCGTCCGGCACCAGCTCACCCGAGTGACCCGCCAGCGACATCGTCAGATTCGCACCCGCCCAGCACTCATCACCCGAGCCAGTGATCCCGTCACGGTTGCACGGCTGATAGGACCGCTCCACGAAACCCGTGCCCAGGTCCCAGCCGTCGCCACCCACCCACGACACCTGCGCGTTCGTCGACGACGTCTTGCCGTCCACCGACGCCGAGTCATAGGACAGCCCAACACTGGGTGCAGACCCGCCGATCGACGGCGGGACCGACACCGGATACCCGTACGTGAACGCACCCGAAGAACCGCCGGCCGTCCAACCCATACTCGGATTCAACGAAGTCGCGCTGTAGGTACCGGCACCACTGCTGCTTCCGGAGACCACACCCACAACCGCAGGAGCGGCAGCAGCAGGCGCAGCCTGAGCTGACAGGGCCTGCGGGTGGACACCACCAGTCGGGGTTGCGGTCGCGTCAGTAGCAGCGGGCACGGTGACATCCGCGACCAAGCGCTTGCTCACCTCGTCGTAGTGCGAGGGGATCGGCGTACGCGTCTGGCAACCCTTGACCTGCGGAGTGGTCAGCGAGCACGCGGGAAGCTGCACCAAAGTCGCGCGGCTGAGGAAACTGCCCCCGACACCACCGAGTTGGGTCGGGTCGACACCGACCCGCAGCTTCGAACCGGGCTTTGCACCATCACCGGAAAGCGCGATGACGCCCTCCGGAGCACCGGCGGCCGCCGCCGTGGCTTGATCAGCAAGAGAGACCTGCACCGACGCGCCAGCCGCCGGCTCGGCGGACTGCGCCTGTGCCTGCGGCGTCCCAGCGGGCTTGTCAGCAGCAAGCGGCGCCACCCAGATGGGCAATGTCCCCGCCTGCACATCAGCACCAGCAGCCGGAGCCTGGTCACTGCCACCCAGCGCATTCGCGCGTGGAGCAGTCGCACCCGCCGCCGGAGCCGCCGGCAGCGTCACGCTCGCCTGCCCGGGCTTCGCCTTCTTTGCACCCCCAGCCGGCGGCGTCCACACCTGACCGGCCGGATACGAGGGCTTCGACGCCGCCAGCGCCGCCTGACTCTTCCCCGGCACCGAAGCCGTCTTCGGCAACGGCGTGTTGGGCGGCGACCAGACCTTGTCGCTCGGGTCACCCGCCAGCGCGAAGGCCGGCGTGGACAGCATCGCCGTCACCACCGCCAACGCGCTGACCATCGCTATGCGTGGACGCAAGGACTGCCAAAGGCCGCCGGAAGCTGCGCGGGCAGCAGGCACGGACACCAGAACCCCCCAGGTGACACAGGGTCACCATATTTGTGTGTTCGTCAGATAGTCCGGGTGACGTTAGCGCGGTCAGATCAAGCGGTGCGAGACCCCCAAGAGAAATCCTCACAGTGATTCATCTCATACGTATTCAGAAGTCGACTATGTCCACCTATTCCGGTCATAACCAGTTGCTCGCGGCACTGCTCCAGCCACAGCGTGTCGGAGTCTGCGGCCATAGTGAGGCCAGAAATTTGAACACCTAGTACAGGAGGGGGATTTTTCGTGTCTGCTCGGCTGTCATCGCAGCGCCGCCGACCTCGCGGCACCCCGGCCCGCCTGGCGGCTGCCGCAAGCGTCCTTATACTCACCACCGCGACCCTGGCCACCCAAGCCGGCCTGGCCCCCCACGCCGGCGCCACGACCGGCCTTCCGGATGCCGCCACCGCTGCCGCCATCAACGCCGCGCACGCGAACGACCCGAGCCCGGCGGGCCAGGACGACACGGCGTTCGCCCAGGCCAAGTCGACCGGCAAGAACGTCCAGATCGACCGCCTGACCACCGAGTTCACCGAGACCTACGCGACGCCGGCCGGCCACTACCAGCAGACCGCGCATCCCGACCAGCAGCGTCTGAAGGCGGGCGACCAGTGGAAGAGCCTGGACGCCACCCTCGCGCCCCAGCAGGGAGGCGGCTACGCGCCCGGCGCGACTCCCTCCGGTGTGGTCCTGTCCGGTGGCGGTAGCGGGCCGCTGGCCACGATGACCAGCCCCGACGGCAAGAAGCTCGCCCTCACCGCGCCGTTCAACCTGCCCGCCCCGCAGGTCAGCGGCGACAATCTGCTCTACCCGAGCGTGCTCCCCGACACGGACCTCAAGGTCACCGTCGGCAAGAGCGGCAGCGTCAGCACGGTCCTGGTCCTCAAGACCAAGGCGGCCGCCGCCAACCCGGCGTTGAAGAAGCTGCACTTCGCCACGACCGCCGACGGTGTCACCGTCCAGACGGGTGCCGACCAGAACCTCACCGCCCAGGGCAGCGACGGCAAGCCCCGCTGGACCGCGCCTGCACCCACCATGTGGGACAGCAGCAACACCACGCTCCAGCCTGTGCAGGCCAAGGCAGCTGTGATGAGCAGCACCGTCACCGACCAGTCCGACCCGACAGCCAAGCCTCCGATCTCGGCGACGAGTTCCGCCGACGGGCCGGGCAGCGCGGCCAAGGTCGTCACGATGCCAGTCGATGCCACGTCTGACGGCCTGGACCTGACGCCGGATCAGACCCTCCTCACCACAGGCGTGGCGCCGTTCTACGTCGACCCGGCCTGGATTCCCTGGTCCACCAGCAGTAACGGCAACACCTTCGTCCAGTCGAACTACCCGACCGCGACGCACTACAACGTCAACACTGAGCGCCTCGGCGTCGGCAAGTGCGGCACCTACTCCGCCGGCGACAGCTGCGTCCCGTCCGGCCTCTATCGTGCCTTCTACCAGTTCGACACCAGCCCACTGCGCGGCGCGATCATCAACTCCGCCAAGCTGGACGTCTGGGAGTACTCCTCCGCCGACTGGAGCTGTACCAACTCCTACCCGGTCGACGTCTACTGGGAGGACGGCCCGATCGGCCCTGGCACCGACTGGGGCCATCAGCCCAACCCCCAGGGCGGGAAGCTCGACTCCAGCAATGTCGCCGGGTCCGGCAGCAGCGGTTGCTACAACGACATCGACGTCCAGTTCTCCAACATGGGCGCCACCCTGAGCAACGCCATCACGGGGAACAACATCGTCACGATCGGTCTGCGTGGCGACGAGAACAACCAGAACGCGTTCAAGCGCTTCGAGTACAACGCCAGCCTCTCGGTGACCTACGACCGGGTGCCCAGCGTGCCCACCGACCCGCAGGTCAACCCGGCGCCGTACATGGTGAGCACCGGCCAGACCAACCAGAACTGCAACGGCGGTTGGCAGAACTGGAGCTGGCTAGGCGCCGGCACCGACGCGGCGGGCGCTGTGACCATCAGCACGGTGGTCTCCAGCCCGGTGCAGGACCAACTGCGCAGCAACCTCGGCATCTGGGACTACACCAGCGGTGGTGCCGGGCTGCCGGCCGGCACCAACACCGAGTCGCCGTGGACGACGAACGGCTCCCGGGCGACCTACACGCTGCCCGGTGGCTTCATCAAGAACGGCCACGTCTACGGCTACCACCTGCAAGCCACCGACGAGCTCTCCGGAAGCTCCTGGTCGGGCTGGGGCCCGGTCTGCACCTTCGGAGTAGACCAGACTCCGCCGGTGGTCAGTCTCCCGAGCCGGGTGAACGACCTGGCACACCAGTTCCCGCCGTCCGGCAATGGGCAGACCACCCAGCTCTTCGCCGGTCAGTCCGGGTACCTCCCGATTACTGTCACCGATCCGGTCCCAACCGGGGGCACGGACGTATCGGGACTGGCCTGCCTGCGCTGGTCCGCGGACCCGCAGTTCAACGGCGCCAGCTTCCAGTGCGGCAGCAACATGCCCAACGGCCAGGTCCCGGTGACCCCTGGGCACTGGGGCACGAACATCGAGTACATCCAGGCCAAGGACAACGCGGGCAACGTCTCGCCTGTCCTGCAGTACCCCTACTACGCGCCGTGGAATCCGAACGGTCCACCGCCGGTCTTCGGCGACCTCACTGGTGATGGTGCGCCCGACATCCTGACCACCGACGCCGGCGGCAACCTGCGCACGTACAGCGTTCCCGGCAATGCCTCGGCCAGCGGACCGGCGGTCGCGCTCTCCGCACTGAAGAGCGACAGCCCGCACTACTACGACCCCGCCAACCCGGGCAACGACCCGTGGTCGAACTACCAGATCACCCACCGCGGCAGCCTCAGCGGCGGCAACAATGTGGACGACGTCATCGTTCACAAGCCCGGTGACGCCACTCTCTACTACTATCCCAACAACTCGACCGCCAGCGGAATTCCGGGGCGCCTAGGCCAGAAGTTCACGCTAAAAAAGCCGGACTGCTTTATCAGTGCGAACCAGAACTGCTCTTCCTACCAGACTGACTGGTCCGGCACAGTGCAGATCGCCGCGATCGGCGACCCCAAGAACAGCAAGCTCAGCCCGGTTGACTACAAGAAGGCCGGCTTGATCGCCGAGGAGCTCGGCAGGGACGGGAACACAGGTCTCTGGTTCTACCCGACCCCGACCACTGGCACATTCGACAAGCCGGTCCAGCTCGCGACCACCGGCTGGGCGGGCATGGACCTAATCACCCCTGGTGACTGGACCGGAGGCGGCACCCCGGGCCTGTGGGCGCGCAATCGCAGCACCGGCGTGATCACTGCCTACGCCCTGACCCCGGGCACCGACACGAGCAGCAAGACCAACCTTGGCTACGACACCCTGACCGCCATCAGCGCTCCGATTACCATCGGCATGGTCCCGGTGTCCGACGTCCCGATCCTGCAGTCCGACGGCAACCTCACTGGCCAGGGGTTCCCGTCCCTGTGGGGCGTGACCGCGGACAAGCCCGGAGACAAGAGCCGTATCACCACCTGGTACGGCGCCCCGGCCATGACTAACGGTGTTGCCACCGGCTACAACTGGACAGGCGGCGACTGGACCATCGGCAACACCACCACCGTGCCGGATGAGTGGCTCGGCACGGTCACTCAGGAAGCGGTCGGAGTCAGCGGCGAGGACCGCGCCGGCATCAACCCCCTGACCGGCACCGGCAGCGTCAGCTACAGCCCCGAGCATCCGGGCGGGCTGGCGGCCCCCCTCAAGGGATCTGTGACGGTGAACAACACTGGGATCCTCGCCACGCCGTACCTTCCCAACTCCGATGTGACCACCCTGAGCAATGACCAGATTGCCTCGGGTAAGTCGATCGCCTCGAAGACTGCCACGCTGACCATGCAGAGCGACGGTAATCTCATCCTCTCGCCGCTCAATTCGACGAGAGTGCTGTGGAGTTCGGGCACCTACAACCATCCGGGCGCGATCGCCAAGATGCAGGTGGACGGCAACTTCGTCATCTACGACGGCCAGAACGCGATCTGGAGCACCAACACATTCGGCACTAACCTCCAGCTGAAGCTGCAGTCCGACCTCAACCTGGTCATCTATCAGGGCACCAACGTGGTCTGGACGACCAATACCTACAACACCGCCTACAGCTCTGTGCGGGTCGCGGCAGGACGGTCGGACATCGCCAACAGCCTCGCCGCTCCCGGCGTGGACACCAGCGGCAGCTACAGTGTCGCCGCCTGGGTGAAGATCAAGGGCGACACCGGACACGATCAGACGCCGGTCTGCCAGCAGGGCAACTCCGTCCCGTCCATGAACATCGTCTACCGGGAGTCGGACCACGGCTGGGGCGTCTACGCCCCCAACCAGGACGACCCCAACGCCTCCTGGGCCTACGCGGGTGCACCAGCTGGGACGGCCTTCGTGGATGGCTGGACGCATGTGGCGGCGACCTACTCGGCTGATTCCAAGATGCTGAGCTTCTACCTCAACGGCTATTTCGCCGGTTCCACGCCGGCCAACAGTTGGGGCGAGAGCCGGCCGATGATGATCGGTGGCTGCTACTTCAACAACAACTACGGCGCCATCGTCTACCAGCTCAACGGCTTGGTCTCCGATGTCCGTACCTACCCCTACGCGCTGACCACACAGCAGGTCGCCGCGCTGTACAGCCTTCCGAAGCAGACCATGACCAGCGGTCTGAGCAGCAGCAAGTGCATTGATGATGACCAGGGGAGCCGGAACAACGACAACAAGATCCAGATCTGGGACTGCAACAGCTCCGACCCGCAGAAGTTCTCCCTCCCCGGTGACGGCACCATCCACATCTACGGAAAGTGCCTCGACTCCGGGGCAGGGACTGCCGGAACGCCGCTCAAGCTCTGGGACTGCAACGGCAGCGGGCCACAGAAGTTCAACCCGGACCCGAGCAACAACAACCGTCTGGTGAGCCAGACCCACAACGAGTGCGTGGACTTGCCGCAGAGCAATATCGCCAACGGCACTCAGCTCCAGCTGTGGGACTGCAACTCCTCCAACGCGCAGAGCTGGCCGATCAACTAGCCCAACTGATCGACACTCCGTAGGACCTACTGCGCCCTGCCCCGAGGCTCCCGGGGCAGGGCGCAGGCGCTCATTAGGAGCGAGCGGTAGGCGCGGGTCGCCGTCACCTGGCCGGCATGCCGCCGTGCGGGCTGTTGACGATCAGCGGCACCGACCCCTCGGCGAGGTAGAAGTGGCCGGGGTAGTGGTCGATGTGGAGGTGTCCGCCGTCCTCGGCGTCGGCCATCCCGTGCAGGTTCTCCGCGAGTACTGCCCGGGCGGCGGGGTCGCCGCTGATCACCAGGAGCTGCCGTGGGGAGTCCAGCAGGATGAGGACTCCGGGACCGGGACTCTCCCTGACCTCGATCCCGGCCAAGGCGTGGTCATCCGGCGAGGGCGTGGCGCTGACCAGCCCTTCGCCCTGGGTCACCGCGCTTGCCAGGCGGTGCAGTTCTTCCGCAGAGGCGGTGAGGTCCACCTCGCCGTACGCCGGGTCGCACAGGAGTATCACGTGGGGCACCCGTTCGCGATGGCCCAGGAGCGGAAGAGGGTGAGGGCTTCGGTGAGGTTGCCGGGGCCGCAGGCTGCATGGAAGACCTTGTCGGCGGTCCACACCCAAACCCAGTCGTGCTGGCTGCGATTGACGTCCTGGCGGGGAAGCTCGTGGTCCTCGAGGTCGGTCTCCTCCAGGTCGATCCGGACGCTCCAGCCCGGGTTGTCGAGCGTGTCGATCCGCACGCCCCACTCATGTTCCCAGTCCTCGTTGCACTGAGCCGCGTACCAGCGCTGCAGCCAGTCGAGGACCTGCTCCGTTTCGTTCATGGACGGGATGCTAGGCGAAGGCGCCGGCCTTGATGCTCGCGACGAAGGCGGCGAAGGAGGCGGTAGGGAAGGCGAGCACCGGGCCGGACGGGTCCTTGGAGTCGCGGACGGGGACGAGGTCGGTGAACTGACCGTCGGCGACCTCGATGCAGTCGCCGCCACCGTCGCTGTAACTCGACTTGCGCCACTGGTCATTGCTCATGAGTACAGGTCCTGTCTGGCTTTGCGGATCACGTCCAGGGACGCGTCCTCCGAGAGGGCTGCGATCTGGAGGAGAGCATACTCACGCTGCCAGTGGCGAACCGTTGCCTGATCACGTACCAGCGACCCCTGGTGCAGCGACTCGCTGTATCCGATCAGCGAACTGTCAGGAAGGCTCAGCAGATTCAGCTTCCGCCACAGTGGAAGGCGCTCGCCGAGCGACAGCGGCGCCACCTGCAGTGCGATGTTCGGCAGTTGCGCAGTAGCTACCAGGTGGTCCAACTGCTCACCCATGACCTTTCGGCCGCCGACCGGTCGCATCAGCGCACTCTCGTCGATCACGAAAAAGGCGAAGGCCGGGCTCTCGCAGGTGAGGATCTGCTGGCGGTCGAGCCGCAGTGCCAGCCGCTCCTCCACCGTGTCCGGACCCTCTTGCAGCTGAGAGCCTCGTGAGGCCCCAGCTTCGAGCATCGCGCGAGCGTAGGCGGGCGTCTGGAGCAGTCCCGGCACGCACGCGATTTCGTAGATCTTCAGCTCCGTGGCCTTCGCCTCCTCGGCCACGTAGTCCATGTAGCCCTCGCGGAAGATCAGCGCCTGACGCCGCTTCACATAAGGCATCAGATAAGCCAACGCCCCCTGGGTCTCCAGGATCTCGTCACACCGCTCCGCGAACCCGTCCTTGGGCGCCCGCGTACCGCTCTCGATACGGCTCACCAGGCTGTCGTCGCACGGAATCCGCCCGGCCAGCTGGGGCTGTGACAGGCCCCTCAACTCCCGGTACATCCGCAGCATTCCGCCGAACAGGCTGCCGGGGGATTCGCTCGGATCCAGCTCATTCTTTCGACCAGCCACCGCACGTCCTCATCCTGCGACGAAGCCCTGCCGGATCTGTCAACGGTCTGTCAGGTCAGGCAAGATCCAGCCCTAGCGAGGGTATGCCCAACTGCCGATCCTGGAATCACACAGTTACCACTCGATCGCAGATTGCGCTCAAGGACGGGATGCCCCATGCCCACCACCCCTCTCGCCCGGCAACTCGCCTACGCCCGCCGGGAAGCCGCCGACGCCCTGGACGACCTCACCGCCGTGCTCGCACTCGCCGGCGTGCAACTGCCCAGCGTGGGCGTCGACTGGCGCAGCGGGCAGGTGACCGGCCGCTTCCTGATCGACCTCGGCGCGGCTCGCCCGGAGACCGTCGCCAAGCTCACCGCCGTGCTCCGCAGAGGAGTCGCAGTCACCAGCCGGCCACCCAAGTGACCTTGTTGACCTTGAAGGTCCTCCGCCGCCTCCGCCGACCTCCCGCAGCGCCGCCGCCCTGCCCCCTCGGCTGGCCGAGCTGTCCCCTCTGCCTCCGCGTCTCGACACAGGAGTTGACCGCATGAGCAGCCGCATGACCATCCGCGTCTACCGCATCACCGCCACGGGCAAGCGCGTTCCTCTCACCCGTAAGCGCACCGTCCAGGGCGAGCCGGGATACCTCGATTCCCCGCGCTACGACCAATGGCCGGACTGCACGTGTCCGCGACACGCAGAGCACCGGCTGTCCTGAGCCGTGACGCCCTTCACAGCAGGGTGACCTGGACGACGAAGACACGCTTGAGACGCGGAGCGATGAAGGAAATCGGCGGGAGCGCCCGCGGCCACCTACTCAACGTCGGGGTGGTACTCCCAGGACCAGCTAGCTCATCCCTGGACAGCCCGCGTGGCCACGCGGAGGATCTCGCTGGAGACGGTCAGGTGCTCGCGGGCTTCATCGGGGGTGTCGGCCTGCTGCGCCAGGTACAGACTCCGGTGGCACTTGCGCGCGGTGTCGGGGAAGCGCTCGATCTCGACCATCGCGGACCAGTGCGCCAGGAACGCGTGCACGGGAGTGAGGCTGTCCAGCTCGGCAGCCCGGTTGAACGCCTTCTCCGAGTCGGCCTGCATCTTCGGCAGGAGGTTCGGTGCCACGACCGCCAGGGCGGCCTTCAATGCCGCCGGAGTTTTCGCAGGCCTCGGGATGAGTTCCTCGGCGCTGTGTGCTGCCGTGCTCAACATGGCCTCCACAAAGTGCCCCGGACACAGTACAGCGGCTGAGGTCGGATCGACGTCCACTCACGCCATGTCGAAGCGACAAACAGCCCACGGCCCCGCCCTCCGAACGCAACCGCGATCGCAACCGCAACCGCAACCGCGATCGCGAGCGCGAATGCGGGGATCGGGGCCGTGGACTGCGCCCCCGAACCGCCTCAGACCCCCGGCCGCTGCAGCCGCGTGATGAACTTGTACCTGTCCCCCCGGTAAATCGACCGCACCCACTCCACCGGCGCCCCCTCCGCGTCGAAGGAGTGCCGCGCGAGCTGCAGCATCGGCAGCCCGAGGTCCGATCCCAGCAGGCCGGCCTCCCTCGGGTTGGCCAAGGTCGTCTCGATGGTCTCCTCGGCCTCGGCCACCACCACCCCGTACACCTCCCGCAACGCCGTGTACAGGGAGTTGTGCTTGACCAGGTTGCGCCGCAGGGCAGGGAAGCGCTTGGCGGAGAGGTGGGCCACCTCGATGGCCATGGGGTCGCCGTTGGCCAGGCGCAGGCGCTCGATCCGCAGCACCCGGCCGCCGGGCTTGATGTCGAGGAGCGGGGCGAGGTGGTCGTCGGCGGTGATGTAGCCGACCTCGATCAGGCGGGAGGTGGGCTCGAGGCCCTGGGCGCGCATGTCCTCGGTGTAGGAGGTCAGCTGCAGGGCCTGGGCGACCTTGGGCTTGGCGACGAAGGTGCCCTTGCCCTGGATGCGCTCCAGGCGGCCTTCGACCACCAGTTCCTGCAGGGCCTGGCGCACGGTGGTGCGCGAGGTGTCGAACTGCGCCGCGAGTGCGCGCTCGGGCGGGACCGGGGTGCCGGCTGGCTGGGTCTCGGTGAGCTGGAGCAGGTGGCGCTTCAGCCCGTAGTACTTGGGCACCCGCGCTGCTGCCGGGTCGCTTCCCGTGCCAGCCCCGGGACTGGTCTGCGTGGGCAGCGCCCCCGCCTGGGGGAGCTGGGCCGTGGTGCCCCCATCGCTGCTCATGGCCGCTTCTCCGCTTCCTCGCGAGGCCGCTGTCGACCCCACTACCTCGTTAACGGCACACATCGTTGCACGTATGCCGGGGCGACGGGGAGCTCATCACGCGATGAACGGTGAGCGTCACGCGATGAACGATGAGCGGTGTCGGCTTGATAACGGCTCGTCCGGATTGGTCTTCGGCCCGTTGACAGTGCCATTGGTCTAGGCCAAGCTCCAGGCATCTGGTCTACACCACTGCAGGCCAAGTACTTGAATCCCAGCCCATCTCACGGGTTCGCGGCACCGCTTCCTAGCATTTTGCGATGGTTTGCGGGCGTATGTCGCCAGCCGCCCGATGGGGGGCACACCGGGCATCCCTCAGGAGGATGGCGTGAAGCGTCAGCTCATCGCGGCGGTCGGCGTCGCGGCTATGGTCGTCGGCGTGGCGGCTTGTGGTTCCTCGACCAAGTCGTCGGACAACTCTGCGAGCAGCAGCTCGGCCAAGCCGGCCAACTACAACGGCAAGACCCTGACCGCCTGGTTCATGGACGGGTCCGCCCCGCAGGCCTGGCAGGACGGCGTGAAGGCCGACTTCGAGGCCGCCTACCCCGGCGCCAAGCTGAACATCCAGATCCAGAAGTGGGACGGCATCGGCCAGAAGGTGACCACCGCCCTCTCCGAGGGTTCGGTGGACGTCCTGGAGCTCGGCAACACCCAGACCGCGGGCTACGCGGCCACCGGTGGTCTGCTCGACATCACCAAGGACAAGGCCGACATCGGCGGTGCCGACTGGGCGCCGAACCTGAACGCCTCCTCGGTGCTGGACGGCAAGCAGTACGCCGCCCCGTGGTACTTCGCCAACCGCGTCGTCATCTACAACAAGGCGCTGTGGACCAAGGCCGGCATCTCCGCCGCCCCGAAGACCCTGGACGAGTTCTACGGCGACCTGGACAAGCTCAAGGGCGCCGGCGTCGCGAACCCGATCTACCTGCCCGGCCAGGAGTGGTACACCTACTTCGGCCTGATCGCCGGCTCCGGCGGCCAGATCGCCAAGCAGAGCGGCGGCAAGTGGGTCGGCAACCTGGAGTCCCCGGAGGCCAAGGCCGCCTTCGCGACGTACCAGAAGCTGCAGAGCTACTCGACCGCGCCGAAGGACAAGGACGAGGCCACCCCGCAGCAGATGACCCTGTTCCCCAAGGGTGACATCGGCGCGATGATCGGCCTCGGCTGGGAGGCCCCGGCCCCCAAGGACATGCCGGCCGACCAGGTGGGCTTCTTCCCGCTGCCGGGCGCGACCGCGGACAAGCCCTCGGGCGTCTTCCTCGGCGGCTCCAACCTGGCCATCGCCCAGGCGAGCAAGAACCAGGACCTGGCCAAGGGCTTCCTGAAGATCGCCCTGTCGGACAAGTACGAGGGCCAGATGGCCTCCGCCGGCCTGGTCCCGAACAAGACCTCGCTGAACGCGCTCGCCACCACCGACTACGCCAAGGCGGCCATCCCGGCCTCCACCAACGGTGCGACCACGCCGAACGTCCCGGCCTGGGCGAACGTCGAGAACACCCCGAACCCGATCAAGGACTTCATGGCCGCCGCCCTGCAGGGTGGCGACTACGACAGCCTCGCCAAGAAGTACGACGACGAGATCACCAAGCGTCTCGGCCAGAAGAACTAGTACCCCGAGCGGCGTCGCTCACCGGCCCTCCTGACGGAGGCGGTGGGCGGCGTCGCCGCCCTGTTTGGGGCCGCGACGGCGGCCGGACGGTGGCCGCCCCAGTTCGGCCAGGCGTGAGGAAGAGAGAACGATGGCTGTTCAGTCGGACCCGGTGCGGGTGCAATCCCCAGGGCAAGTGACGGCGGATGCGTCCCGGAAGGCACCCAGACCGTCGGCCGGCCCGGGACTGCTGAGCAAGGCCGCCCCGTACCTGCTGCTCCTGCCGGCCATCGCCGCCACGCTGGCGCTGCTGGGCTGGCCGCTGCTGAAGACGCTGCTGCTGTCGTTCCAGAACATGAACAAGCGCCAGCTGATCCAGCACATCACCGAGTGGAACGGCTTCGACAACTACAAGGAGCAGCTGACCAGCTCCGACTTCTGGCACACCACCGGCCGCTCGGTCGCGTTCGTGCTGGTCAACGTCGTGCTGATCATGATCGGCGGGACCCTGGTCGGCCTGCTGCTCAACAAGCTCGGCAAGAAGATGCGGCTGGTGCTGTCGGTCGGCCTGATCCTCGCCTGGGCGATGCCGTTCGTGGCCCAGGCCACCGTCTTCACCTGGCTCTTCGACTCCCGCTACGGCGTGGTCAACTGGTTCCTGGACAAGCTCGGGTGGCACGGCATGGCCACCTTCAACTGGTACAGCACCCAGTACTCGACGTTCTTCGTGATCATCCTGCTGATCGTCTGGGGCTCGATCCCGTTCGTCGCGTTCAACATGTACGCGGGCCTGACCACCATCCCGACCGAACTCTACGAGGCGGCCCGGATGGACGGCGCCGGCTCGTTCAAGATCTTCAGCTCGGTGATCTTCCCGAGCCTGAAGCCGTTCTTCCTGGGGACGACCTTCCTGGAGATCATCTGGGTCTTCAAGTGCTTCACCCAGGTCTTCGCCATCAACAACGGCGGCCCCGAGCGGACCACCGAGACGCTCCCGGTCTACGCCTTCGTCGAGGGCATGGGCAACCAGCACTTCGGCGTCGCCGGCGCGATCGCGATGCTCACCATCCTGATGCTGGCCGTGGCGATGGTCTATTACTTCCGGATCATTCTGAAGCAGGAGGACGAGCTGTGAGGCGCTCTTTCCTTGGACGCAGCTGGGCCAACGCGGTGGCGGTCGTCCTCCTGGTCTTCTTCGCCTTCCCGGTCTACTGGATGGCCTCCACGGCCTTCAAGCAGAACAACGACATCATCAGCAAGACCCCGGTCTTCCTGCCGCTGAACGCCACCTTCGAGCACTTCAGCACCGCGACCCACGCGCCGCAGTTCTGGGACATGGTGCGCAACAGCTTCGTGGTCACCGTGACCTCGGTGCTCGCCTCGCTGGTGATCGCCACCCTGGCCTCCTTCGCGGTGGCCCGGATGAAGTTCCGCGGTCGCAAGACCTTCATCCTGGTGATCATGCTGGCGCAGATGGCGCCCTGGGAGATCATGGTCATCTCGGTGTACCTGATCGTCCGCGACAACGACATGCTCAACAGCCTGGTGCCGCTGGTCATCTTCTACATGATGATGGTGCTGCCCTTCACGATCTGGACGCTGCGCGGCTTCATCGCCGCCGTGCCCAAGGAGCTGGAGGAGTCGGCGATGGTGGACGGCTGCACCCGGCCGCAGGCCTTCGTCAAGGTGGTCTTCCCGCTGCTCGCGCCCGGTCTGATGTCGACCTCGCTGTTCGGCTTCATCACCGCCTGGAACGAGTTCCCGTTGGTCCTGGTGCTCAACAAGGCCACCGGTCCGGGCACCGCCCAGACCCTGCCGCTCTGGCTGACCTCGTTCCAGACCACCTTCGGCGACGACTGGGGCGCCACCATGGCCGCCTCCACCCTCTTCGCGCTGCCGATCCTGATCCTCTTCCTCTTCCTCCAGCGCAAGGCCGTCGGCGGCATGACCGCCGGCGCAGTGAAGGGCTGACGACCGATGAGCATCCTCACCCCCAGCATCCTGGACAGCGACCAGCTGCACCGGGACGCGCTCACCGTCCTGCAGCCCGGCTTCGAGGGCACCGAGCCGCCGGAGTGGGTGCGCCGGCACCTGGCCGCCGGCCTCGGCTCGGTCGCGCTCTTCGGACGCAACGTCACCGACCAGGCCCAGCTGGCCGAGCTGACCCGGGCGCTGCGCGAGCAGAACCCGGACGTGCTGATCGCGATCGACGAGGAGGGCGGCGACGTCACCCGGCTGGAGGTCGGCTCCGGCTCCTCCTGGCCCGGCAACCTGGCGCTCGGCGCGATCGACGACCCGGTGCTGACCCGGGACGTGGCCCGCGAGCTCGGCCGCGCGCTGGCCGAGTGCGGGATCACCTTCAACTGGGCGCCCGCGGCGGACGTCAACTCCAACCCGGGCAACCCGATCATCGGGGTGCGCTCGTTCGGCGCCGACCCCGAGCTGTGCGCCCGGCACACCGCCGCCTGGGTGGAGGGCCTGCAGTCGGCCGGCGTGGCCGCCTGCGCCAAGCACTTCCCCGGCCACGGCGACACCGCGGTCGACTCGCACCACGGCCTGCCGCTGATCGACGTGGACGAGGAGCTGCTGCGCTCGCGCGACCTGCCGCCGTTCCGGGCCGCGGTCGCCGCCGGGGCCAAGGCCATGATGAGCGCGCACATCATGATCCCGGCCCTGGACCCGGTCTACCCGGCCACCCTGAGCCCGGCCGTGCTGGGGCGCCTGCTGCGCGGGCCGGCCAGCGAGGGCGGCCTCGGCTACGACGGGCTGATCGTCACCGACGCCATCGAGATGGGCGCCATCGCCGACACCTACGGGATCGCGGAGGGGACGGTGCTGGCGCTCGCCGCGGGTGCCGATGCGATCTGCGTGGGTGGCGGCCTGTGCGACGAGGAGACGGTGCTGCAGCTGCGGGACGCCATCGTGGAGGGCGTCCGCTCGGGCCGGCTTCCCGCCGAGCGGCTGGCCCAGGCGGCCCAGCGGGTGCGGGAGCTGGGCAGCTGGGCCCGGCAGCGGGCGCAGGGAGCGCCGACCGAGCCGGACCTGTCGATCGGCCTGCGGGCGGCCCGTCGGGCGCTGCGGGTGACCGCCGATCCGGCCCAGCCGTTCGTGCCGGTGACGGACCGTCCGTATGTCGCCTCCTTCTCGGCGGAGTCCAACATCGCGGTCGGCGACGAGACCCCGTGGGGCCTGGCCGGCATGCTGGCCGAGCGCTTCCCGGGCACCCGCAGCCGCAACTTCGGCCCGGAGCAGGCGGCGAGCGGGCAGCTGGACGCGCTGATGGCCGAGGTGCTGGCGGAGGCCGACGGGCGACGCCTGGTGCTGGTGGTGCGTGACCTGCACCGCCACGAGTGGATGTCGGCGGCGCTGCGCCTGCTGCTGACGGCCCGTCCGGACGCGCTGGTGGTGGAGATGGGTGTGCCGCAGGCCGAGCCGGTCGGCGCGCTGCACATCGCCACCCACGGCGCGGCCCGGGTCTGCGCCCTGGCCGCGGTCGAGGTGCTCACCGGCCAGCCGTCGGTCAGCGTCTAGGACGTCACCCGCAGGCCCCACTGACTGCCGCTCAACCCGAAGGCCCCGAGAGGAATCCTCCTCTCGGGGCCTTCGCGTTCCCGCGGTTCGCACCGGACTTGTCATGCCTTAAGCAGGCATTAAGGCAACCTCAAGTGACGGTGCGACAGCGGAGTGCTGATCGGTGACAACAGGTGTGCAACGGCGGGCGGCCAAGTGAACCCACGGCGTTGACAGCGCGTTTGGTCTAGGCCAGGCTCCAGGCACCTGGTCTGGACCACTCATGGGCCACGAAGACCACGCAGACCACAGAACCCTTCGGTTGCCCCTGGCCCAGCCTGCCGCGGGAACACCCTCTTGCCGTCCCTCCGGGAGGATTGCGTGAAGCGTCAGCTCATGGCCGCGTCCGTCGTCACCGCGCTCGTCGCGGGACTGGCTGCCTGCGGGTCGTCAGGCGGGTCGGGGGCGACGGCCAACCAGTCGGTCGACCCGAAGTCGGTGACCGGGACGGTCAACATCTGGCTGATGAGCGACGCGCAGACCAGCTGGCCGGAGCTGGTGCAGCAGGTCAACGACGAGTTCGCGGCCCAGTACCCGAACGTCACGATCAAGCTCAGCTACCAGACCTGGGCCGACAAGGTGAACAACCTGGACACCGCGATCGGTCAGGGCAAGGCCCCCGACGTGGTCGAGCTGGGCAACACCGAGACCATGAAGTACATCCTCAACGGCACCCTGGCCTCGCTCGACAAGGCCGACTTCGAGAACTCGGACAGCTGGATCCGCGGCCTGGAGAACACCTGCACCTACAACGGCAAGCTCTTCTGCGTGCCGTACTACGCGGGCGCCCGGGTCGGCATCTACAACACCGCGATGTTCCAACAGGCCACCGGAAGCGCCGAGTTCCCCAAGACCGAGGACGACCTCAAGGCGGCCCTGGACAGGCTCCAGGCCTCCCACAAGGAGGACAAGAGCTACTCCGCGCTCTACCTCCCGGGCCCGTACTGGTACGCCGCGATGTCCTACGTGGCGGCCTTCGGCGGCAACATCGCCCGCTTCGACAGCGCCGGCAACTGGCACGGCACCCTGGAGGACCCCAAGTCCCAGCAGGGCATCCAGCACTTCGTCGACCTGGTGAAGAAGTACAACCACGGCGATCCGACGGTCAACGAGCTGCACCAGTCGGACGTGCTCGGCAAGCAGAAGGCCGCGGTGATCTACGGCAACGGCTGGGAGGCGGCCGGTGCGGCCACCGCGCCCGGCGGCGACCCGGCGCTCAAGGACAGCCTCAAGGTGGCCGGCTTCCCCGGCCCGAACGGCAAGCCGCTGCCCAGCTTCATCGGCGGCTCGGACCTGGCGATCACCGCCAAGTCGCAGGTCACCGACGTGGCCAAGGCCTGGGTGAAGCTCTTCACCGGCACCAAGTCCGAGGCCCTGCTGGCCGCCAAGAACATCCTGCCGAACAACCTCACCCAGCTGGGCCCGCTGCGCTCCAAGCCGGAGACGGCGGCGGCCGCCAACGCGGTGCCGGACGCCTGGTTCACCCCGCTAGCGCCGGGCTGGGCCCAGGTGGAGAAGCAGAACGTCCTGGTGAACATGCTCGACGCGATCCTGGCGGGCAAGTCCATCGACGAGGCGACCAAGGCCGCCGACGCGCAGATCAACCAGCTGATCAACAATCAGTCGTAGGATCGGTCGCTGACGGGGGGGCAGGCCAGCCAATCACCGGAGGTCACCGGATGTCCGAGCAGCAGACCAACCTCCCCGGACGGATCATGGCGGCCGAGATGGCCGAGCAGCCCGCTGTCCTGCAGCGGATCCTGGACGAGGGCGCGCCCCGGATCCGGGACATCGCCGCCGAGATCGCCGCCCGCGGCCCGCGCTTCGTGCTGCTGACCGCGCGCGGCACCTCGGACAACGCGGCGCTGTACGCGAAGTACCTGATCGAGGTGCTGCTCGGCAAGCCGGCCGGGCTGGCCTCGATGTCCACCACCACGGCCTACGGCGCCAAGCCCGACCTGCGGGACGTGCTGGTGATCACGGTCAGCCAGTCCGGCGGCTCGCCCGACCTGGTGGCCTCCACCAAGGCGGCCCGGGAGGCCGGCGCGGTCACCCTGGCGGTGACCAACAACCCCGCCTCGCCGCTGGCCGAGGTCTCCGAGTTCCACATCGACGTACTGGCCGGCGCCGAGAAGGCACTGCCGGCCACCAAGACCTACACCGCCGAGCTGCTGGCGCTCTACCTCCTCGTGGAGGGGCTGCGCGGGGGCGGCACGGAGGCGGCCAAGGGGCTGCCGCAGCTGGCCGCCGCGGTGCTGGCCCGGCAGGCCGAGGTGAAGGCGCTGGCCGAGCGGTACCGGTTCGCCCAGCGGTTGGTGATCACCTCGCGCGGCTACGGCTACCCGACCGCCAAGGAGGCGGCGCTGAAGCTGATGGAGACCACCTACATCCCGGCCTCGCCGTTCTCCGGCGCGGATCTGCTGCACGGGCCGCTGGCGATGGTGGACAACGTCTCGCCGGTGATCGCGATCGTCCCGGACGGCAAGGGCGGCGAGGCGCTGCAGCCGGTGCTCGACCGGCTGCGCGGGCGCGGCGCCGATCTGATGGTGGTCGGGCAGCAGGACCAGGTGGACGCGGCCTCGGCCGGCTTCGCGCTGCCCGCCGGGGTGCCGGAGGAGGTGCAGCCGATCCTGGAGATCCTGCCGCTGCAGCAGCTCGCCTACGAGATCACCATCGCCCGCGGCCAGGACCCGGACGCGCCGCGGGCGCTCGCCAAGGTCACCGAGACGCACTGAGCCGCACCGCACCGCACCGAGCTGGGCCGCACTGAGCCGCACCGCACCGAGCTGGGCCGCACTGAGCCGCACCGCACCGAGCTGGGCCGCACTGAGCCGCACCGCACTGAGCAAGCGCTTGGAAAGCACTACGGGCCACGGCGCCGACGCGGGACCCTCAACCCACGTGGCACCGCAGCCCGGAGCTGTCGTCGGCCGCCTTGGTGTGGCGCTGGAACTGTGCGGGGTCCCGGTGCGTCGGCGGCCGACCGTGGAGCGACCGCGCGCGGTCAGGGCAGTTGCGCGGGTGGTCGTTCCTTGGTGCGCCTCCATTGTGGACTAGACCAATCTGGGTTGTCCAGAAGTAGCTCCACATTGGTCTGGACAACCAAGATCGCGCCCCGCGGCCTCAACTTGGCTACGCTCGCGGTGTGCCCTCGTTGAACGAACTCGTCCGCCGCCACACCACCCTCACCGGTGCCGACGTGGAATGGCTCCACCTGCTGGTCTCGGAGTGGCAGCTGCTCTCCGACCTATCCTTCGCCGACCTGGTGCTGTGGATCCCCACCTGGGACGGCATCCGGTACGTCTCGGTGGCCCAGATGCGGCCCAATACCGGGCCCACCTCGTACCAGGACGACATGGTCGGCCACCTGGTCCCGCGCGGCCGCCGGCCGCTGCTGGACGCCGCCTTCGACGAGGGCCGGATCGTCCGCGAGGGCGATCCGGAGTGGCGCGAGGAGGTGCCGGTCCGGGTCGAGTCGATCCCGGTCCGGCGCGAGGGCCGGGTACTCGGAGTGATCGCCCGCAACACCAACCTGCTCACCGTGCGCACCCCGAGCCGGCTCGAGCTCACCTATCTGCAGAGCGCCTCGGACCTGGCCCAGATGATCGCTGCCGGAACGTTTCCCTACCCGGGCGAGCAGGTCGACATGGATGCCGCCCCCCGGGTCGGCGACGGCCTGATCCGGCTGGACGCCGACGGCATCGTCACCTACGCCAGCCCCAACGCGCTCTCCGCCTACCACCGGCTCGGCCTGACCACCGATCTGGTGGGTGGTCACCTGGGGCGCACCACCGCCGAGTTGGCGCCCCCGTCGCGCAACGCGGTGCACGAGGCGCTGGTCAAGCTGGCCAGCGGCTGGGCGCCCCGGCAGACCGAGGTGGAGGCGCAGGGCGGGGTGGTGACCCTGCGGGCCATCCCGCTGAAGCCCAAGGGCGTGCACACCGGTTCGCTGGTGCTGGCCCGGGACGTCACCGAGCTGCGGCGCCGGGACCGGGAGTTGATCACCAAGGACGCCACCATCCGGGAGATCCACCACCGGGTGAAGAACAACCTGCAGACGGTGGCCGCGCTGTTGCGGCTGCAGTCGCGCCGGCTCGGCGACGACTCGGCCCGGGCCGCGCTGGACGAGGCGGTGCGCCGGGTCGGCTCGATCGCCATCGTGCACGAGACGCTCTCGCAGACGCTGGACGAGCAGGTGGCCTTCGACGAGATCGCCGACCGGGTGCTGGCGATGGTGATGGAGCTGTCCCAGGACGGTCAGGTGACCACCCGGCGCAGCGGCAGCTTCGGCATCCTGTCGGCCGAGGTGGCCACCCCGCTGGCGATGGTCCTCACCGAGCTGCTGCAGAACGCGCTGGAGCACGCCTTCGGTCCGAAGGCGGCCGGCAACCTCTCGGTCAGCGCGCTGCGCGGCCGGGCGCCGGCCACCGGCAAGGGCTGGTCGGACAGTTGGACGGGCGGCGAGAAGCCGGAGGAGTACCTGCTGATCACCGTGCAGGACGACGGTCGCGGGATGCCCGAGGACTTCGACCCGCAGGAGGACGGCAACCTCGGACTGCAGATCGTCCGCACACTGGCCACGGGGGAGTTGGGCGGCACCTTCGACATGGTCGCGGCGCCGGGCGGCGGGACCAAGGTGGTGCTGGAGATCCCGGTCAGATAAGCCCCGGGAGAAGGTTCGCGGAGCGACCTTCGCGGAGAAGGTGCCACGGAGAGGGTGCACAGAGAGAGAAACGAGACCCTGCCGACCGGGGGGGGAGGGTCGGCAGGGCCTCTCAACCCGTTCCGGCCGTCGGGGGGAGTCGGTCGGAACGGGGGCTCTGTGTTGCGGTCTGTCGTCGGCCGACGAGGGTCGGCCTGCGGCAGTCGCAGGCGGGTCGCCCGCCCCGTCATATTGCGTACGGTGAGCGTCCCAGGTCCACGATATTGCTCTGCGTGAACAGTGGCAAGTGTCGCGACCGAGTCGGAAGGCTTCGACGGAGTGGCGGTCGAAGCCTGTGATCATGTGTTGATCGGTACTACGTGATCGGTACTACTGGGGTGTTGCAAGTGAAGCGAGGTGACTCGCTTCAGGCGGTGCGCGCGCGGTTGCGGGCGGCGCGGCGCTTCATGGCGCGACGCTCGTCCTCGCTCATGCCGCCCCAGACGCCGGCGTCCTGACCGGTCTCCAGGGCCCACTGGAGACACTGCTCCATGACGGGACAACGGCGGCACACGGCCTTGGCTTCCTCGATCTGCAGCAGAGCAGGACCGGTGTTCCCGATCGGGAAGAACAGCTCCGGGTCCTCTTCGCGGCAGACAGCGCGGTGGCGCCAGTCCATGGTCGTCCAACTCCTCCTGCTGACAGGCGGTGGCCGGTCAGCACAATCGATGGCTTGTGAATGTGAACGCTTTCACGAATCCCACAACGGCAAAACGGACCAGAGGCCTCTACGGCCTGGCGGTCTGAGCTGAGGGGGTTTCGGGCGAATCCTGAGCGGATCCCCAGCCGGAGGCTGAGTGGGATGCCATCAGTGGGTCGCTTCGCTGTCCCGCTGCGATGCGTCCCGATCGCCATGTAGAGGTTCGCAAACCTCGGGCTCGGATACAACCCCCTTCGAGGAGGAATTTTTGATTCTTCGGTGTCGCCTACCTCACAGGCAGTACTTCTATGGGGTGAAGGGGGCTAGCGCGTTCGAGAAGAAGGGCGGGACCCCCTTCTGGTCACACAATCACACGCAGTGCCCGCCGTACGCCTGTGAAACTGACGCGACTCCTGTCTCCAAGGTGGTCCCCATCGACCTGAAATGGGGCCGGTTCCTCTGAAACCAAGGTGAAGTGCCTGACGTCGTGATAGGAGACGACATGCTTCCCGGAAGGTCCAACAGCCTTCTGCGACTGCTCCGAAGGAGTGTGCGGCCGCAGGATCTGACGAACCGTACGAGCGGTTCCGAACGCCGTCATTCGAGTGATGCCGAAGACGTCAAGGTCGGTTTCGAAGGATGCCGACGGAGAGGGCAGTACCGGGCGGTTACCGAGAAAGGTCCACGGTGAGGTGTTCGAAACTATGGTCATCACCAGTCCCGGCTGAGGTGCCCTACCCGGCAGTACCAAGGTGACCGGCCCGCTCCGGCGGTGCTCACGTTCGGTGACGTAGTGCCGGAGCGCCTCGCGGACATAGAGCGCGTGCGTCGATTTGCGCCCCGACCGGCGCTGCTCCTCCACCCGGCCGACCACGCCGGCGTCGAAGCCCAGCCCCGCGGTGAAGGTGAACCAGCGGTCCGGCAGCCCCTCGGTCATCGCCTTGCCCAGCGAGATCGCCCGCTCCCGGCGTTGCTCCAGTGCGTCCAGCAGCACCCCGGTGGCCTCCACCGGGTGGTTGGGCAGGCCCAGCGCGCGGGCGAAGACATTGGTGCTGCCGCCCGGCACCACCGCCAGCCGCGGCACCTTCTCGCCCGGACCGGCCGCGAGCAGTCCGTTGACCACCTCGTTGACCGTGCCGTCGCCGCCGAGCGCCACCACCAGGTCCACCGCGCCGTCCGCGGCCGCCTGGCGGGCCAGGTCCCGGGCGTGGCCGCGGTACTCGGTGACCGCCACCTCCAGCTTGAGATCACTGCGCAGCGCGTGGGTCAGGACGTCCCTGGTCCGGCCACTGGTGGTGGTGGCTTTCGGATTCACGACCAGGAGCGCGCGCATGGGGCTCAGCCTACGGCTCGGCACTCGCGGGGCGGCGGCTACCCTGCTGGGGTGACCGCAGAAACCTCCGCACCCGTCCAGTCGGCAGCCCGCCCGCCCCAGCTGCTCGCCGCCGTCGCCCTCACCGTGGCCGAGGGCTCCGCGCTGGTGGTCTGGGGCGGCTACATGATCGTGGCCGGCCTGGTCGAGAGCACCAGGAACCAGGGCCTGGCCGAGTACGGCGGCGCGGTGATCCTGCTGATGGGCCTGCTGCCGCTGCTGGCCGCCCGGGCCCTGCTGCGGCTGCGCCGCTGGGGTCGCACGCCGGCCGTGCTGACCCACTCGCTCTGCCTGCCGGTGGCCTACTACATGTGGCAGAGCACCGGGATGATGCCGCTGCTCGGGGCGCTGGTGGGCCTGGTGGGGCTGGCCGGGCTGGTGGTGCTGCTCAACCCCAAGGTGACCAAGGCGCTGTACGAGACGGCGGACTGAGAGCACCCGCCAGGCCGGGACCACTCGTCGGGCCGGGACCACCCGCCGGACTGGGATCACTCGTCGGGCTGAGCTCGTAACAGCAGAACCGGGGCGCGCGCCGACTGGCGCGCGCCCCGGTGCATGCTTCGAGCTCTACTCCTCGACCAGCAGCTTGTCCCGCAGCTGGGCGAGCGTGCGCGCCAGCAGGCGCGACACGTGCATCTGCGAGATCCCCACCTCGGCGGCGATCTGAGACTGCGTCATGTTCCGGAAGAACCGGAGCACCAGGATCTTCTGCTCGCGCTGCGGCAGTTGGGCCAGCAGCGGCTTGAGCGACTCGCGGTACTCGACCCCCTCCAGCGCCTCGTCGGTGGCGCCCAGGGTGTCCGCCACGGCCGGCGACTCGTCGTCGCTGTCCGGCACGTCCAGCGAGAGCGTGGAGTAGGCGTTGGCCGACTCCAGGCCCTCCAGCACGTCCTCCTCCGAGATGCCCAGGTGCTCGGCCAGCTCGTGCACCGTGGGGGAGCGGCCGTGCCGCTGGGAGAGCTCGCTGGTCGCCGTGGTCAGCGACAGCCGCAGCTCCTGCAGCCGGCGCGGCACCCGCACCGCCCAGCCCTTGTCGCGGAAGTGCCGCTTGATCTCGCCCACGATGGTCGGAGTGGCGTAGGTGGAGAACTCCACCCCGCGCTCGTGGTCGAACCGGTCCACCGACTTGATCAGGCCGATGGTGGCCACCTGGGTCAGGTCGTCCAGCGGCTCGCCGCGGTTGCGGAACCGCCGGGCCAGGTGCTCGACCAGCGGGATGTGCATCCGGACCAGCTGGTTGCGCAGCTCCACCCGCTCCGGCGAGCCCTCGGGCAGCGTGGACAGCTGGACGAAGAGCGCCCGGGCCGCCTCCCGGTCCGGCGCGGACGAGCGGTGGTGCACGGCGGTCTGGGCCGGCAGCGCGGCCCGCACCACCTCCGCCAGCGGGTCCTCGTCGGCGGCCGGCGGCAGCGCTGGTGCTGTCTGGTCCGGCGTCGGGTCGGTCGGCTGGCTCATCCGCTGGGCGTCCTTCGGGTGCGCGTGCTGGTCGGTGGCGGGCCCCGGCGCGGGTCCGCCGGGCTGCGCCGGTACGGTACGGCGCCGGGCGCCCGGAGTGCGCGCGGCACGGGCGCCGGCGGACGAGGCGTCCGTCGGCAGGCCGTCCACGGGCGGGTGCCCGACGGCAGAGTTGCGATCCAGATCACTCACGGCGATCCCCCGTTCCGTTCCGGGAGCACCCGGGCCGCCTTCGCGGCCGGGCCATCACATTGGTTGTACCGCGACCGGACTCCCGAACGGGAGCGATTCCGGTCGCGGACCGGCCGGTACTTCGCCCCAGGGCGGGGTTCACGGCTGCAGGATGGTCCCGCCGCGCTTCTTGTGCAGGCTGATGCTGACGGTGCGGTCCGCGGCCACCGAGGACTCCACCTCGCCGGCCAGTGCGGAGAGCACCGTCCAGGCGAAGGTGTCCCGCTCGGGGGCCCGACCGTCCGTGGTCGGGGCCGAGACGGTGACCCGGAGTGCGTCGCCGACCAGCCGGAACTCGCAGGACAGCACCGACCCGGGCACCGCCTGCTGGAGCAGGATGGCGCAGGCCTCGTCCACCGCGATCCGTAGATCCTCGATCTCGTCCAGGGTGAAGTCCAGCCGGGCCGCGAGCCCGGCCGTGGCCGTCCGCAGCACCGAGAGGTACGCCCCCTGCGCGGGCAGCCGGACCTCCACGAAATCCTGGGCAGCCCGGTCCTGTTCGGCCTTTCCCGCGGGATCGCCGACGTTCTGGTCCACCCTCACCTCCTGGGTGACGCGCTGTGCTTGTGACCCCGAGGCCGCGGCACGTTCTGTTGCTTGGCTCAACTGCTTCGCCCCAACTGTCTTGAGGGGTGGTGCGGTACGTTCCGATTCCTACCCAGCCGGGCGGCACCGGACGCGGGCCGTCCGCCGAGACGTTACCGCGATCAGAGTGCGGATGTCGCGACCTGGAGCCGGATTCCCGCTTACGTGGTTCAGGAAGTGCCCAGCTCGCGGAGCGCGTCCCCGGTCAACCGGTAGACCGTCCAGCCGTCCAGCGGCTCGGCGCCGAGCCGCTTGTAGAAGCCGATCGAAGGTTCGTTCCAGTTCAGCACGCTCCACTCGAAGCGCTGGTAGCCGCGCGTCACGGCGATCCTGGCCAGCTCGCTGAGCAGTGCCTTGCCGTGCCCGCCGCCGCGGTTGCCCGGGCGGACGTACAGGTCCTCCAGGTAGACGCCGTGGGTGCCGTTCCAGGTGGAGTAGTTGCGGAACCAGAGCGCGAAGCCCACCGTCTCGCCGGTCGCCTCGTCCGCGGCGATCAGTGCGTGGACCACCGGCTGCTCACCGAAGAGCGCCTCGGCCAGCTGGTCCTCGGTGGCCCTGGCCTCCTCGAGCGCGCGCTCGTAGTCGGCCAGCTCACGGATCAGCTCGATGATGGTCGGGACGTCCTCGCGGACGGCTTCTCTGATCATGCAACCGAGGGTACTGGGCCGAAACGCGGACGGCGCCGCTCACTCCAAAGGGTGAGCGGCGCCGTCGACGGGACCGGGCGATCAGGCCTGCTTGGTCTCCCAGAAGATCTTGTCGATCTGGGCGATGTAGTCCAGCAGCGTCTGGCCGGTGGCCGGGTCGGTCGAGGCCTTGGCGGCCGAGGCGGCCTTGAGGGCGTCGTTGAAGAGCTGGTGCAGCTCCGGGTACTTCTCGAAGTGCGGGGCCTTGAAGTAGTCGCTCCAGAGCACCGACAGGTGGTGCTTGACGGCCTCGGCGCGCTGCTCCTTGATGATGATGGCGCGAGCGCGGAAGTGAGCGTCCTCGTTGGCCTGGTACTTCTCCTGAGTACCCTTCACCGACTCGGCCTCGATCCGGGCCTGAGCCGGGTCGTAGACACCGCAGGGCAGGTCGCAGTGGGCGTGAGCGGTGACCCGCGGCGCAAACAGACGAGAGAACATGGGAGTCCTTCCTTAGATCGTCTTCCCGCGCCGAGACTACCCCGCCGGACCCCGGTTCTCTCGGCCGGGACGGGGGCCTAGGGCAAAAGGTGGAGTCGGAACCGGTCGATATCGGGCACGCGTTGTCCATGCGGGATGCTGGACCCGACCGGGTCGGCAGGACGAGGAGGAGGGCACCAATGGCGGCGATGCGGCTGCGGGACGCTGACACGGGTACTGAGCCCGTGCAGAGTACGGCTGGCGGGCTCTTGCCGTTCGGCTTGATGGACGTGGACGGGCCGTCGATGGTCCCGACCCTCTACCACGGCGACAAGGTGGTGGTCCGCTACGGAGCCCGGGTCCGCCCGGGTGCGGTGGTGCTGGTCCGCCATCCGATGCGGCAGGACCTGCTGGTGGTCAAGCGGGCCGCCGAGCTGCGGCCCAAGGGCTGGTGGCTGCTGTCGGACAATCAGTTCCTCGGCAACGACAGCCGGGACTTCGGCGCGGTGCCGACCGAGCTGGTGCTCGGCCGGGTGCTGCTGCGGGTCAGTCCGCGGGTGTCCTGGCTGGCGCCGGCCGGCTGGCTGGAGCGGCTGCTCTGCCGTTGGCCGCTGGGCCGGGTGCCGTGGCTGGCGGCCCGGTTCGGGGTGCTGCGCCGGCTCAGCCCCTCGCGGTAGCGGCGGCCGCGGCGGCCTCCTGCTTCTTGCGGGCCCGGTAGGCGGCCACATTGGCGCGGGTGGCGCAGCGGTCCGAGCAGTAGCGGCGGGACCGGTTGGTCGAGGTGTCCAGGTAGGCGTTGCGGCAGGGCGCGGCCTGACAGATGCCGAGCCGGTCCGCGCCCAGCTCGGTCAGGTGGATGGCCAGGCCCATGCACGCCACCGCGGTGAAGTTCGCGGTGGCGCTGGGCGCGTTGTCCGCCAGGTGCAGGTGCCAGCGCGGCCGGCCGCTCTCGTCCAGGTAGTCGTGCCCGGAGACCTGCGGGCTGACCGGGTACTCGGCCAGCAGGCCGTTCAGCAGGTCGACCCCGCGCACCTCGTCGCCGCCCGCGGCGGCCTCGAAGACCGCCCGCAGCCGGGCCCGCACGCCCCGCAGCCGGGGCAGGTCGGCGGGCTCGGTCAGCTGGGCGGCGCGCGAGTCAGGGCTGCCGAACAGGTCGCGCACGGCGTCCACCGAGACCAGCGCGTCGGTGCCGCGGTCCGGCTCCTCGCTGTTCACCAGCCGGACGGCGTAATCGGCGTAGGAGGCGAGCTCCACAGGGCCCTCCGAGGGAGCGGTAACGGGTGAGTCGCCTTAAGCCTATTACGCCGTCCGGGTAAACGGTGCGTTCGTTCTGCCCGGTCTCCGAGCGCTACAGCACCTTCGAGAGGAAGGCCTTGGTGCGGTCGTGCTGCGGGTTCGCCAGCACGTCGCGCGGGTGGCCGGACTCCACCACCACACCGCCGTCCATGAAGACCAGCGCGTCGCCCACCTCGCGGGCGAAGCCCATCTCGTGGGTGACCACGATCATCGTCATGCCGTCCTCGGCGAGGCCGCGCATCACGTCCAGCACCTCGCCGACCAGCTCCGGGTCGAGCGCCGAGGTGGGCTCGTCGAAGAGCATCAGCTTGGGCTCCATGGCCAGCGCCCGGGCGATCGCCACCCGCTGCTGCTGCCCGCCGGAGAGCTGGGACGGGTAGCTGGCGGCCTTGTCGGACAGGCCGACCCGGTCCAGCAGCGCCCTGGCCCGCTCCCGGGCGGCCGCCTTGGACTCGCCCTTGACCTGCACCGGCGCCTCGACGATGTTCTCCAGCGCGGTCATGTGCGGGAACAGGTTGAAGTGCTGGAAGACCATGCCGATGTCGCGCCGCTTCTGGGCGACCTCGCGGTCCTTCAGCTCGTAGAGCCGGTCGCCCTTCTGCCGGTAGCCGACCAGCTCGCCGTCGACCCAGAGCCGGCCGGCGTTGATCTTCTCCAGGTGGTTGATGCAGCGCAGGAAGGTCGACTTGCCCGAGCCGGACGGCCCGACCAGCACGAAGACCTGGCCCTGCCGGACCTCCAGGTCGATCCCCTTGAGCACCTGGACCAGGCCGAAGGACTTGTGCAGCGCCTCGGCCTTCACCATCGGGGTGACCGAGTCGCTGATCACCTTCGGCGTGTCGTTGACGGTGTCGTTCACAGGTGGCCGCCTCCCTCGAGTCCGGGGACCACATCGGGTGCGCTGGGTGGCTTGGGTCGACCGGAGAAGAGGCCGCGGAGCCGCTGCATCGGGGTCGGCGGCAGGATCCGGTTCGCACCTCGAGCGTAGTGCCGCTCGATGTAGTACTGGACGACGGTCAGGATCGAGGTCAGGAACAGGTACCAGAGGCTGACCACGACCAGCAGTGGGATGGTCTGGAAGGTGCGGGAGTAGATGTTCTCACCGGCCCGCAGCAGCTCCTCCAGCGAGATCGCCGAGACCAGCGAGGTGGTCTTCAGCATCGAGATGGTCTCGTTGCCGGTCGGCGGGATGATCACCCGCATGGCCTGCGGCAGGATGATCCGCCGCATGGTCGAGGACTGGCTCATGCCCAGCGCGTGCGCCGCCTCGGTCTGGCCCAGCGGCACCGACTGGATGCCGCCGCGGACGATCTCGGCCATGTAGGCGGCCTCGTTGAGGCCCAGGCCCAGCAGCGCCGCGACGAAGAGCGGGATCAGCTTGTTGGTGTCCTCGGACCAGAAGGCGCCGCCGTCGGACAGCCCGAGGAAGCCGCCGAACGGCACACCGATGGAGAGCTTGCCCCAGAGCGCGCCGAGGAAGTTCCAGAACAGCAGCTGGACCAGCACCGGGGTGCCGCGGAAGATCCAGATGTAGAACCAGGCGGTGGAGGAGAGCACCGGGTTCGGCGACAGCCGCATGATCGCCAGCACGGTGCCGCCGGACACACCGATCAGCATGGACAGCGCCGTCAGCTCGAGGGTGACGCCGAGCCCGTGCAGGATCGAGGAGTCGAACAGGTACTGCCCGACGACATGCCACTGGAACTGGGGATTGGTGACAAGGGCGTGGATCAGCATCGCGGCGAGCACCGCGACGACGATCGCTCCGGCCCAGCGTCCGGGGTGGCGGACCGGGACGGCCTTGATGGCTTCAGGCCGTCCCTTGTTCACCGCCCCGTGATCGGATGAATTCACGGTGTGTGGCCTCGGGGGTTAGGGGTCCGGACGGAGCGTCAGCTGGGGTTGATCTGTGAGCTGCTGATCGCGCCGGCCTGGACGCCCCACTTCTGCAGGATCGCCTTGTAGGTGCCGTTGCTCATCAGCGACTGGATCGCGCCCTGGACCGCCTTGGTCAGGTCGGTGCCCTTGGGCAGCACCACGCCGTACGGGGCGGTGTCGGTGACCGAGCCGATGGTCTGCAGCTGGCCGCCGGTCTGCTGGACCGCGTAGTCGACCACCGGGGAGTCGGCCAGCATCGCGTCGTCGCGGCCGGAGACCAGGGCGGTGGTGACGTCGGTCTGCAGGTCGAACTTGTCCCCGTCGTTCGGGATGGGCGGCTTGCCGGCCTTCACACACGCCGGGTTGATCGTGTTCTTGATCGAGTCCGCCTGCGTGGTGCCGGTCTGCACCGCGACCTTCTTGCCGCACAGGTCGTTGGCGTCGACCTTGTTCGGGTTGCCCTTCTTCACCGCGGTGCCGGTGCCGGCCGAGAAGTAGCTGACCATGTCGACACTGGCCTCGCGCTCCGTGGTGATCGAGAAGGAGCTCAGGCTCATGTTGTACTTCTTCGCCGTGATGCCCGGGATGATCGAGTCGAAGGTCGCGTTCTGCACGTCGGCGGTCAGCCCGAGGGTCTGCGCGATGGCCTTGGCCATGTCGACGTCCATGCCGACGATGGTGCCGCTGGCGTCCTTGAACTCGTTCGGCGCGTACGAGGCGTCGGTGGCGACCACCAGCTTGCCGCCGGCCTTGACGTCGGCCGGCACCAGGGCGGAGAGCGAGGCGACCGCGGTCGGCGTCGGGACCGCCGAGGAGCCGCTGGAGCTGCTCTTGCTGCTGCTACAGCCCGTGACCACCAGCGAACCGGTGACCAGGACGGCGCCGAGGGCGGCGAGGCGGGAACGGCGAGTACGGGTGCTCATTTGGGGGGAGCCTCCTGGTGAGAGGTGAGGCGGATCGGGCCCGCTGTTTTCGGGGGTGAATCGGGTGTGAATGGTGGCCCACCCTCCGCCTGAGGTGGTGGTGGAGATCCTGCCATCACCGAACTGTTGAGCGGAGCACCATTCAGATCAAAAATGGATAACGGGGGTAGCCGACCCTCCTTCTGACATCCGCTTATCTGTGCTGAGCCGGCGAGAGCCCTTTTCTGACAGCCTCTCACCGGTGACCCGGACCCGCCCGGCGGTGCGTCCGAGCGGGTCCGGTCAGCGGCTGTCAGAACCCGCCGTTGATCTCCGAGACCGGGACCGCGCCGTTGCGCGCGTTCCACTTGGTGAGGATCTTGTCGTAGGTGCCGTTGCGGATCAGCTGGTCCACCGCCTTGGCCAGCACGTCACGCAGCGCGTTGTCGGCCTTGTTGACGGTGATCCCGTACGGGCTGGTCTGCAGCATCGCGCCGGTCACCTGGAAGCGGTCGCCGCCCCGGTCGGGCTGGGTGTTGTAGGCGGCCACCGGGTAGTCGTTCAGGTCGGCCACCGCCTTGCCGGAGGCCACCTCGGCCAGCGCCTGCTCGTCGGTGTCGAACAGGTCGATGGTCAGCGACTTGCCGACCTTGGTGCAGGCCGCCACCTGGCGGGCGGCGATCTCGGCCTGGATGGTGCCGCGCTGCATCGCCACGGTCCGCCCGCAGAGCCCGTCCAGGTTGACGATCGACTGCGGGTTGCCGGCCTTGACCAGGATCGCGGTGCCGGTCAGGAAGTAGTCGACGAAGTCGACCCCGGGGTTGGCCTGCCGGCCGTTGTCGTCGGCCCCGCTCTGGCGCTGCGGGGTGTCGATCACCGCCGACATGGCGAGGTCCAGCTCGTGGTTCTGGACCGCGGGGATCAGCTGCGCGAACGGGCGGTCGACGAACTGGATCCGCAGGTTGAGGTAGGCGCCGAGCGCGTTGGCCAGGTCGATGTCCAGGCCAGCCGGCGTGCCGTCGCTGCCCTTGAAGTCGACCGGGGCGTAGTTGAGGTTGGAGCCGATCCTGAGCGCGCCGGCGGAGCGCAGCGAGGCGGGGAGCTTGGCGCGCAGGGCGGCGCCGGGGTCGGTGGTGGTTCCGGTGGCACTGCCGCAGCCGGCGAGCAGCAGGCCGCCCACGCCGAGGCCGGCCGGCAGCGAGCGGTTGAGCAGGGAGCGGTGGCGGACGGGACTGAGGGTGCGTCTGGGCATGGAGGTGCGTCTGAACATGACGAAGGACTTCCTGAGGGAGGGAAGAACGAAGTGAGCTCCGCCACGGACCGGCTGCTGGGGTGTGCAGCGTGACCTCGGGTCTGCCCTGGTAGGCCGCAGGAGGAGGGTGCGCGGCCGGTGTCCGACGAGGTCCGGTGAAGGGAGCGGGAAAGGGGATCCTCCCATCCCGGTCTGCCGGTCGGAGCGCCGGGTGTGTCAGAATCTGCTATCGGGTGACCCCCGATACCGAACAGAGACCACCGGTTCGCGACAGGACCGGGGTGCCCAGGACCGGAAGTCATGACGCCGACTCCGTATCCGAAGCACCAGCTCCCGTGAGCGTCTTCCTGTTCACTCCTGCGGGTGTGCGCGCCTTACCGCTACGGCCGGTGAACAGTGCGTGACGAGGAACCAAGGCATCGGTGTGGTGCCTGGTCCGAGGCCTAGGCTCAGCCCGTTGCACCGTGCGAAACACCCAAAAACCCTCATTCGAGGGCGGCCCCGACAGTCGCCCCGACCCCCCGAATCCGGATCGCGACGACGCGGCCCGGGATTTTCAGCTTCTTCGGGGCGGGTCGAAAACGTCGGGCGTCGTCCTCGCTGATCATGACGAAGAGGTCATCGTGGCAGCGGAGATCATTCACCCTCGTACTCAGGACACCGAGGACCCCGTCGACGCCGTGTTCGCGCTCCACCGCGGCGGCAAGATGGAGGTCCGGGCGACCGTGCCGGTGCGCGACGCGGACGACCTGTCCCTCGCCTACACCCCCGGGGTCGCCCGGGTCTGCACCGCCATCGCCGAGCAGCCCGAGCTGGTGAACGACTACACCTGGAAGTCCAACGTGGTCGCGGTCGTCACCGACGGCACCGCCGTGCTGGGCCTGGGCGACATCGGCCCGCAGGCCTCGCTGCCCGTGATGGAGGGCAAGGCGATCCTGTTCAAGCAGTTCGGCGGCGTGGACGCGGTGCCGATCGCGCTGGACTGCACCGACGTGGACGAGATCGTGGAGACCGTGGTCCGGCTGGCCCCGTCCTTCGGTGGCGTCAACCTGGAGGACATCTCCGCCCCCCGCTGCTTCGAGATCGAGCGCCGGCTGCAGGACGCGCTGGACATCCCGATCTTCCACGACGACCAGCACGGCACCGCGATCGTCTCCACCGCCGCGCTGTGGAACGCCGCCAAGGTGACCGGCCGCGAGATCGGCGAGCTGCGGGCCGTCATCTCCGGGGCCGGTGCGGCCGGCATCGCGATCGCCAAGATGCTGGTCGCGGCCGGCATCGGCGACGTGTCGGTCTGCGACCGGCGCGGCGTGGTCTACCAGGGCCGCGAGGACCTCACCGACGTCAAGGCCGAGATCGCCGCGCTGACCAACAAGGCCGGGCTCAAGGGCTCGCTGGCCGAGGCGCTGAACGGCGCGGACGTGTTCATCGGCGTCTCCGGCGGCACCGTGCCGGAGGAGGCGGTGGCGACCATGGCCGAGGGCTGCTTCATCTTCGCGATGGCCAACCCGAACCCGGAGATCCACCCCGAGGTCGCGCACAAGTACGCCTCCGTGGTGGCCACCGGCCGCTCCGACTTCCCGAACCAGATCAACAACGTGCTGGCCTTCCCCGGCATCTTCGCCGGCGCGCTGCAGGTGCGGGCCACCCGGATCACCGAGGGCATGAAGCTGGCCGCCGCCGAGGCGCTGGCCGCCGTGGTCGCGGACGAGCTGACGGCGCAGAAGGTGATCCCGTCGCCGTTCGACCCGCGGGTGGCCCCGGCGGTCACCAAGGCCGTCGCCGAGGCGGCCCGGCGCGAGGGCGTCGCACGGCGCTAGGGCCGGACAGGCCCTAGCCGTACCCACCGGCACCGGGCCCGGGACACGCGGTGGAGGTCACACTCGCGCGTGGTTCCGGGCCCCGGTCGTTGCGGGCTAGTGTCCGGTCCATGTTCGCCGCCTACGCCGCCCGTATCGATGCTGACGACCCGTTGGGTGCCCTGGAACTCGGGGAGCTGCCCGAGCCGCAGGCCCGGCCCGGCTGGAGCGTGGTGACCGTCAAGGCCGCCAGCCTCAACCACCACGACCTCTGGTCGCTGCGCGGGGTGGGCCTGCCCGCCGAGCGGCTGCCGATGATCCTCGGCTGCGACGCGGCCGGGGTGGACGAGCAGGGCCGCGAAGTGGTGATCCACTCGGTGATCGGGCAGAGCGGCCACGGGGTCGGACCCGATGAGCCGCGCTCCATCCTGACCGAGCGTTACCAGGGCAGCCTCGCGCAGAAGGTGGCCGTCCCCACCTGGAACCTGCTGCCCAAGCCCGCCGAGCTGTCCTTCGCCGAGGCCGCCTGCCTGCCGACGGCCTGGCTGACGGCCTATCGGATGCTGTTCACCAACGCGGGCGTCCGCCCGGGCGACACGGTGCTGATCCAGGGCGCGGGCGGCGGCGTGGCCACCGCACTGATCGTCCTCGGCAAGGCGGCCGGCCTGCGGGTCTGGGTCACCGGGCGGGACGAGGCCAAGCGGGCCCGGGCGGTCCAGCTGGGTGCGGACGCCGCCTTCGAGTCCGGCGCCCGGCTGCCGGAGCGGGTGGACGCGGTGATGGAGACGGTCGGAGCCGCCACCTGGTCGCACTCGGTGAAGGCGCTGCGGCCCGGCGGGACCATCGTGATCTCCGGCGCCACGTCCGGGCCCTCTCCCAAGTCGGCCGAGCTGAACCGGATCTTCTTCCTGGAGCTCAAGGTGGTCGGCTCCACCATGGGCACCAAGGAGGAGCTGGCCGGACTGCTCGCGCTGTGCGCCAACACCGGGGTGCGCCCGGTGATCGACTCGGTGCTCCCGCTGGCCGAGGCCCGCGAGGCCTTCGCCCGGCTGGCCAAGGGCGAGGTCTTCGGCAAGATCGTCCTGGAGCCGTAGCAGAGCGAGCGCGAGCCCGGGGGACCGGGCTCGCGCTCGCTGTTCATTTCGCTCTGCGGTCAGCCCAGCCGGCGGCGCAGCCGTTCGGCGGCCGAGGCGAGCACGGACTGGGCCTCGGCCAGCTGATCGGCCGTCAGCGGGCCGCCGTCCCGGGCCGCGTCGCGGATCTGGTCGCGGAAGCGGTCCAGCAGGCGGTCCAACTCGCGGCTCGGGTCGGCCGACGCGTCGGTGCGGGCCCAGTCGGGCAGGTCGGCCGGGGCGGTGTCCTTGTCGAGGTCGACCCGGCTGACGGTGATCTTCTCCTCGGACTTGGCCGAGGTGTCCCAGCGGGACGGATCGGCCAGGCCGGCCAGGCCCTTGGTCAGCTCGGAGAAGCCCTCGGCCAGTCCGGTCGGCCAGTCGCCCTTGCTGACGTGGTCGCGGACCTGCTGCTCGACCCGCCGCTTGATCCGCAGCGCCTCCTGCTGGGCGGCCTGTCGGACGGCCTGGGACTGCTCGCGCGCCTTGCGGGCCTCCTCCTTCGCCCGCCTGGCCTGCTCCTTGGCGGCCCGCTCCTGCTCCTTGGCCCGCTTCGCCTGGGCCTTGAACTCGGCGAACTCCTCCTTGGTGCGCTGCCAGGCCGGGTCGCCGGCCGGCTCCGCGGGCTCGGCCCGGCGGGCGGTGCGGGCGGCGGTGCGCAGCTCGTCGCGCAGGTCCTTGGCCAGGTCGCGGACGTCCTCGCGGATCGCGCCGGCCAGCTGGGCGACCGAGTCGCTGATCTCCACCTCCAGCTCCGCCAAGTCCTCCTGACGGGCGGTCAGCTCGGCCCGGCCCGCGTCGGTGATCCGGTAGACCTTGCGGCCGCCCTCGGTGGAGTGCTCCACCAGGCCCTCCTGCTCCAGCTTGGCCAGCCGGGGGTAGACCGTCCCGGCGGAGGGCGCGTACAGACCGTGGAAGCGCTCCTCCAACAGGCGGATCACCTCGTAGCCGTGGCGCGGCGACTCCTCCAGCAGCTTCAGCAGGTAGAGCCGCAACCGCCCGTGTGCGAACACGCTACTCATGCGCCCGCCTCGCTTCGCTCGGCGGCCGCTTCGCAGCACGCGCCGCCCATCATGATTCGCTCGCTTCGCTCGCTCATGCCTCCGCGCCCTTCTCCAGTTCCTTGACCAGGCTGGGGCCCTCGTCCTCCGGCTCCGGGCGGCGCAGCACCGAGATGGCGCCGGAGACGGTGGCGACCTGCAGCTTGCCGGTGCCCGCGCCGAGCGTGCCGGTGAGCCGCTTGGCACCCCAGGTGCCGCCCACGGTCAGCTCCTCGAAGGCGGTGGAGAACTCGCCGCTGGTGCTGCCGGCCTCGACCTTGGTGTCGGCGGGCTGGGGGAGTCGGACCGCGACGTCCCCGGTGACGGTGTTGATCTTGATGTCGGCCGGCGAGCCGCCCGCCAGGTCCAGGGTGACCGCGCCGCCGACCGTGTTGGCGCGCAGCTTGGCGGCGGTGCCGGAGACCACGGTCAGGTCGCCGGAGACGGTCTTGACCCGCAGCTCGCCGGAGACCGACTGGGCGTCCACGTCACCGGAGACCGAGCTGGCCTCGACGGTGCCGTCCAGCCCGACCAGCGTGGTGCCGCCGGCCACGCCGTAGACCGTGGTGCTGCCGCGGACGCCGGAGACGGTGGCCTCGGCGTTGACGGTGCCGAGCCGGACCGGGGTCTCGGCCGGGACGGTGAGCGAGACCACTGCGACGGCCTGGCGCTTGCGCCGCCAGGAACCGAAGAGGCTCTTGGCCGCGTCGACCGACTTGAGGCCCTCGCTGAAGTCGCCCCAGGAGAGGTTGGGGTACGTCACCGTCAGCACGCCGTCGACCAGCGTGACCTGGAGCGGCTCGCCCTCCAGCTCGGTCACCTCCAGGCGGGCGGGGCCCTCGGCGGCGACCACGTTGACCGCGCCGCCGATGATCCGCACCTGCAGGGCGCTGACCGGCTCCTCGATGGTGATCTTGTCAGGCTCGCTGACCGTCCACTGGCTCATTGCTTCTTCCTCCCGTTGCGCGGCCGCCGTCGTACCCTGGAGGGGCGACGATCCGGCGATCGCGATGTATCGCGTCTTCCGAGAAACACGATATATCGCGTGGCGCAGAAGTCAAGGAGTTCTGCGCGCCGAGAACGTTGAAGGGCCCAGGAGGCGGTTGCCTCCCGGGCCCTTCAACGTGGTGCTCCTGCTACTCGTCGTCCTCTACTCGTCGTCCTCGTCGTCGAGCCGGGCCAGCCAGGTGGCCAGCCGCTCGACGGGGATCTCGAAGTCGGGGTTGAGGTCCACGAACTCGCGCAGACGGTCGGCCAGCCACTCGAAGGTGACCTCCTCCTCGCCACGCCGGTCCGCCAGCTCCTCGATGCCGCGGTCGGTGAAGTACACGGTGTGCTCCGGTTCGGGATGGGTGCTACCGGGTCAGGATAGTCGGGGATCGTCAGCCGTCATTGCGGTAGTAGCTGAGCGAGCAGGTGGTGGCGCCGTTGGTGTCGGCCGGCTTGACCACCCGCAGCACCACGACGGCGCCCGAGGCGCGAGAGCGCAGGCAGAAGAAGCGGTTGGCCGGCAGGGCGCTGGCGGCGAGCTCGCCGGTGGGCTCGCGGTCGATGCCGGCCGAGCACTGCTCGGCGGTCAGCGCGCTGCCGTCCTTGGCGATGTAGGCGTCGGTGCCGTCGCTCATCTGGTAGTACGGGCCGTACGTGCTCAGGTGCCAGTCGGCCGCGCCGCCCGGCTCGACCTTGCCGTTCTTCAGGTCGAACTGGTAGTCCGCGTCCGTGCCGATCGACAGCACCCGGTCCTTGTAGACCGCGGTGTACTTGGGCGGCCGGGCGGTCGGCGACGCGTTGCCGCTCGCCGACGGGCCGCCGCTCGGCGAGCCACTGGCCGCCGGGGAGCCGGTGCGCGCGGCGTCGGTGGTCGGCGTCAGCGTCGGCGTCGGCGGCGCCGAGGTCGGGTTGGCCGGCTGCGCCGTGCTCACGTGGTCGGCGCTGCGGCCGCCGCCACCGTGGTCGTCGCGGGTCAGCGCCACGCCCGCCGCCGCGCCGCCCAGGGCCGTCGCCACGGCCACCGCCAGTACGGTCTTGCGGGAGGCGCCCTTGGGCCGCTGCGGCTTCGTCGGCAGGGTCTCGGTCGCCGGTGCCACCGGGTGCACCGACGGTGCGGCCGCCCGGAGCACCATGGTCTGCCGCGCCGGCGACAGCGGGCCGGCGAGGACCTCGCCGGGCGGCGCGACGGTGGTGGCGGGAGCGCTGGGCAGCTCCGAGCGCCGGGTGATCTCGCTGTCCACCGTCGCCGGCAGCCAACCGTCCGTGAACCGCAGCTGCCCGCCGACCTCCGGGTGGCTGCGGGCCGACTCGATGATCTCGGCGGGCGCCGGCCGCTCCTCGGGCGACTTGGCCAGGCAGCGCAGCAGCAGCCCGCGCAGGTCGGCCGGCACCGCGGCCATCTCGGGCTCCTCGTACACCACCCGGAAGAGCACCGCGGTCTCCGAGCCCTCGCCGAACGGCGGGACACCGCCGGCCACGTAGGCGGCGAGCGCGCCGAGTGCGAAGACGTCGGCGGCCGGGGTGATCTCCCTGCCCTGGGCCTGCTCGGGAGCCATGAAGGAGGGCGAGCCGACCCGCAGGCCGGTGCTGGTCAGCGAGGTCGCGTCGGCGGCCCGGGCGATGCCGAAGTCGATCACCCGCGGACCGTCGGCGGCCATCAGCACATTGGCCGGCTTGAGGTCGCGGTGCACCACCCCGACGCTGTGGATCGCCTGCAGCGCCTCGGCGATGCCGCCCATCAGCAGCAGCACCGTGCGCACCGGCAGCGGACCGTGCTCGCGGATCACCTGCTGCAGCGAGGGACCGGGCACGTACGCGGTGACCAGCCAGGGCACCTCGGCGGTGGTGCCGGAGTCGATCAGCTGGGCGGTGTAGAGGCCATGGATCCGCTGGGCGCTCGCCACCTCCTGGGCGAACCGGCGGCGGAACTCGGGGTCCTCGGCGAGCTCCGGTCGGACCACCTTGATCGCCACCGGGCGCCCGCCGGGGGTGTACGAGAGGTAGACCCGTCCCATCCCGCCGGAGCCGAGCCGCGCGTACAGCCGGTACCCGGCGACCTCCGCCGGGTCGTCCGAGAGCAGCGGCTGGAAGATCGGAAACGGAGACATGGCTGGTCGCGAGTGCTCGGCAGGCATGGCGCAGAGACTAGCGAAGGGCCCGGTCTCAGGATGAGACCGGGCCCCACAACATCATTGACGCGATGTCAGGCGTGCTGTCAGAGGCTGAAGACCTCTTCGACCAGCGCCTGCTGCTCGGCGGCGTGCCGCTTGGCCGAGCCGACGGCCGGAGCCGAGGCGGCCGCACGGGCCACCCGGCGCAGCCGGCCACCGCTGGCCTTGCGACCGATCACCACGTCCAGGTGGTCGACCAGGTTCATCGCGATGAACGGCCAGGCACCCTGGTTGGCCGGCTCCTCCTGGGCCCAGATGAACTGGACGTCCTCGCCGTAGCGGGCCAGCTCCTCCTGGAGCTCCGCGACCGGCAGCGGGTAGAGCCGCTCGATCCGGACCAGGGCGGTGTCGGTGACGCCGCGCTCGGCGCGGGCCGCCTCCAGGTCGTAGTAGAACTTGCCCGCGGTGATGACCACCTTGCGCACGTTCTTCGGGTCGACCGTGGAGTCGCCGATCACCGGACGGAACGAACCGGAGGTGAACTCCTCCGCCGCACTCGCCGCCGCCTTCAGACGCAGCATCGACTTCGGCGTGAAGACGATCAGCGGCTTGTGGTGCGGGTTGTGCACCTGCCAGCGCAGCAGGTGGAAGTAGTTCGACGGCAGCGTCGGCATGGCGACCGTCATGTTGTTCTCGGCGCACAGCTGCAGGAAGCGCTCCGGGCGGGCCGACGAGTGGTCCGGTCCCTGGCCCTCGTAGCCGTGCGGCAGCAGCAGGGTGACGCCGGAGTGCTGGCCCCACTTCTGCTCGGCCGAGGAGATGTACTCGTCCACCACCGACTGCGCGCCGTTGACGAAGTCGCCGAACTGCGCCTCCCACATGACCAGCGAGTTCGGGCGGGTCAGCGAGTAGCCGTACTCGAAGCCCATCGCCGCGTACTCCGACAGCAGGCTGTCGTAGACGGTGTAGCGGGCCTGGTCCTCGGTCAGGTACAGCAGCGGGGTGTAGTCCTCGCCGGTGACCCGGTCGATCAGCACCGCGTGGCGCTGGCCGAAGGTGCCGCGGCGGCTGTCCTGGCCGGCGAGCCGGACCGGGTGACCCTCCATCAGCAGCGAGCCGATGGCGAGGGTCTCGCCGGTGGCCCAGTCGATGGTGCCGTCCTCGATCGAGGCGGCGCGGCGCTGCAGCTGCGGCAGCAGACGCGGGTGCACGGTCAGCCAGTCGGGCAGGTTGACCTGCGAGGCGGCGATCCGCTTGACCATCTCCTGGGAGATGCCGGTCTGGATGTTGACCGGGAAGTCGGCGACCGGGCGGCCGTTGGCGGCCGCGGTCTGCGCCGAGGCCGCGTCGCGGACCTCCGCGAAGACCTTCTCCAGCTGGCCCTGGAAGTCCTGGAGCGCCTGCTCCGCCTCTTCCATGGTGATGTCGCCGCGACCGATCAGACCCTCGGTGTAGAGCTTGCGCACCGAGCGCTTCTTGTCGATCAGGTCGTACATCAGCGGCTGGGTGAACGACGGGTTGTCGGCCTCGTTGTGACCGCGGCGGCGGTAGCAGATGAGGTCGATCACGACGTCCTTGTGGAAGGCCTGACGGAACTCGAAGGCGAGCCGCGCGATGCGGACCACGGCCTCCGGGTCGTCGCCGTTCACGTGGAAGATCGGGGCCTCGATCATCCGGGCCACGTCGGTGCAGTACATCGAGGAGCGGGACGAGGCCGGGGCGGCGGTGAAGCCGACCTGGTTGTTCACCACGATGTGCACGGTGCCGCCGGTGCGGTAGCCGCGCAGCTGCGACATGTTCAGGGTCTCCGCGACCACGCCCTGGCCGGCGAAGGCCGCGTCGCCGTGGATCTGGATCGGCAGCACCGGGAAGGTGGTGCCGCCCTGGTCCAGGATGTCCTGCTTGGCCCGGGCGATGCCCTCGACCACCGGGTCGACCGTCTCCAGGTGGGACGGGTTGGCGGCCAGCGAGACCTTGATGGTCTCGCCGTCCAGGCCGGTGAAGGTGCCCTCGGAGCCGAGGTGGTACTTCACGTCGCCGGAGCCGTGCATCGACTTCGGGTCCAGGTTGCCCTCGAACTCGCCGAAGATCTTGCCGTACGGCTTGCCGACGATGTTGGCCAGCACGTTGAGCCGGCCGCGGTGGGCCATGCCGATGACGGCCTCGTCCAGGCGGTGCTCGGCCGCCGAGTCGATGGTCGCGTCCAGCAGCGGGATCAGCGACTCGCCGCCCTCCAGCGAGAAGCGCTTCTGGCCGACGTACTTGGTCTGCAGGAAGGTCTCGAAGGCCTCCGCCGAGTTCAGCCGGCGCAGGATCCGCAGCTGCTCCTCGCGCTCCGGCTTCGTGTACGGCTTCTCCAGGCGTTCCTGCAGCCACTTGCGCTGCTTGGGGTCCTGGATGTGCATGTACTCGATGCCGACGGTGCGGCAATAGGTGTTGCGCAGCAGTCCGAGGACGTCGCGCAGCTTCATCATCTTCTGGCCGCCGAAGCCGCCGACCGCGAACTCGCGCTCCAGGTCCCACAGGGTGAGGCCGTGCTGGACCACGTCCAGGTCGGGGTGCTTGCGCTGCTTGTACTCCAGCGGGTCGGTGTCGGCCATCAGGTGGCCGCGGACCCGGTAGGAGTGGATGAGCTCCATGACGCGGGCGGTCTTGTTGACGTCGTCCTCGTGCGTGGTGGCGACGTCGGTGGCCCAGCGGACCGGCTCGTACGGGATCCGCAGCGACTCGAAGACCTCGTCGTAGAAGCCGTGCTCGCCCAGCAGGAGCTGGTGGATCGCGCGCAGGAACTCGCCGGAGGCGGCGCCCTGGATGACCCGGTGGTCGTACGTCGAGGTCAGCGTCATGATCTTGGAGACGCCGAGCCGGGCCAGGGTCTCCGGGTTGGAGCCCTGGAACTCGGCCGGGTACTCCATCGCGCCGACACCGAGGATGGTGCCCTGACCCTGCATCAGGCGCGGCACCGAGTGCACGGTGCCGATGCCGCCCGGGTTGGTCAGCGAGACGGTGACGCCGGTGAAGTCGTCCATCGTCAGCTTGTTGGCGCGGGCCCGGCGGACGATGTCCTCGTAGGCCTGCCAGAAGCCGAAGAAGTCCAGCGTCTCGGCCTTCTTGATGGCCGCGACCACCAGCTGGCGGTCACCGTTGGGCTTCACCAGGTCGATCGCCAGGCCCAGGTTCACATGGTCCGGCTTCACCAGGAAGGACTTGCCGTCCTTGACCTGGTAGCTGTGGTTCATGCCCGGGGTCGCCTTCAGCGCCTGCACCATGGCGTAGCCGATCAGGTGCGTGAAGGAGACCTTGCCGCCACGGGCGCGCTGCAGGTGGTTGTTGATGACGATGCGGTTGTCGATCAACAGCTTGGCCGGGACGGCGCGCACGCTGGTGGCCGTCGGGACCTCGAGCGAGGCGTCCATGTTGGTCGCCACCGCCTTGGCCGGGCCGCGCAGCGGGACGAGCTCGGGCCCTGCGCTCTCCACCACCGGAGCGGCCTGCGCGGCGGCCTTGGGGGCCGGGGGCGCGGCCGGAGCGGCTGCCAGCGGCGCGGCGGCGACAGGCGCGGGCGCGGCCACGGGGCGGCGGGCGCGGCTGCCGGAGCGGCGGCGGGGGCAGGCGCCACGGGGGCGGCAGCTGGGGCAGGGGCAGCAACGGTGGTCGGCGTGGGGCCGACCTGGGTCGCGGCCTGGGTCACTGGGGTCACCTCGGTACCGGGCTTGTAGTCGGCGAAAAAGTCCCACCAGGCTCGGTCGACCGAGTTCGGATCCTGGAGGTACTGCTGGTAGATCTCGTCGACGAGCCACTCATTGGGGCCGAAGCCAGTGGAGCTTGCCGAGCTGTTGGGGGTTTCAGGGGACTGTGGCGACACGGCGGCAACCGCCCTCTTCCGCTTCCTTTTGGGATGTTTGGACAGCGGGGATTAAGGCTACGCCCCTGATCAGTGATCGCGCAGTCCCCGGGGGGTAGGCGTCGCCCAGATCACAGTGTCCTCAGCCACATTGGCCGGAAAGATGCGTTAGAAACGCGCCTGGGCGGGGAAGCGATCGCGGCTGAGCAGCGGATAAAACAGCCCCAAAGCGGACAAAGAGCCGGGAGATTGGCCGGTTGTGACCGTTTCGGGGCTGTCGATCACCGAGTTGTCCCAATTCGGTGACAAAGCTGGCCGCGGTGGACAGTACGGGAGGTCGGCGCTGGTCAGCGGCCACCTCCGGGCTTCACGGCGAGCTTCACAGCGGGCTGCGCGGTGGGCTTCACAGCCGAGGCCGTGGCACCGCCGGCAGCTCGCCCGGCAGCGCCACCTGGATCAGGCAGCCGCCGGAGCCGTCCGCCACCTCGATCCGACCGCCGTGCAGGTCCACCGCCCAGCGGGCGATGGCCAGGCCGAGACCGGTGCCGCCGTCGCTGCCCGGACCGTGCGCGGTCGCGGTGCCGGTCCGGCTGAACCGGTCGAAGACCCGGGTGCGGTCCTGGGCCGGGATCCCCGGGCCCTGGTCCTCCACCTCGAGCAGCAGGGCCTGCGGCGACTCGCCGGCCCGGGCCCGGACCGTCACCAGTCCGCCGGCCGGGGAGTGCTTGCAGGCGTTGTCCACCAGATTGGCCACCACCTGGTGCAGCCGCTCCGGATCGGCCACGCCGGTCAGGCCCTCCGGGTGCACGTCGAGGCGCAGCCGGACGTCGTCGCGCCGGCTCCACGCGCCGCCGGCGGTCGCGCCGTCCACCGTGAGCCCGCGCAGCACGCCGGTGAGGAAAGGGCCGACCTCGAACTCGCGGGCGTCCAGTGGCACCACGCCGCCGTCCAGCTTGGACAGGTCCAGCAGGTGGGTGACCAGTCGACCGAGCCGCTCGGTCTGCTCCAGGGCTGCGCCGAGGGTCCCCGCATCGGGGGGGACCACGCCGTCCACCATGTTCTCCAGCACCGCCTGCAGTGCCGCGATCGGTGTCCGCAGCTCGTGCGAGACGTTGGCCACCAGCTCCCGGCGGTGCCGGTCGGCGGCCTCCAGATCGGCGGCCATGGTGTTGAAGGTGGCCGCCAGCTCGCCGATCTCGTCGCGTGAGCCGGCCTTGACCCGGCGGCTGTAGTCGCCGCCGGCCATCGCCCGGGCCGCCACCGTCATCTCGCGCAGCGGCGCGGTGAGGGTGTGGGCCAGCAGTTGCATGAAGAGCAGCGAGGCGATCATCGAGAAGACCATGATCACCCGCACCTGGGTGCCGGACCGGATCGCGATCACCACCAGGCCGGTGGCGATGACCACCGCGATGATCACCAGCAGGCCCAGCCTGCCCTTGATCGAACGCACCGGATCGAGCGGCCGGATGGCCTGCCAGATCCGCGCTGCCAATCGACCCAGCGGCCGCCGGCGCGGCTTCGGGTCGGACTCGGTATCGGTTGTCATCGGTGCTCGGTCCCCGTGCTCCTGTGCCCCCGTGGCCCCCCGCAGGTACCCATTCACATCACTGGTCGACCCACCTCGGTGGTCGACCGGGCCGGTCATCCGACCGGTGCCTCCAGTGCGTAGCCCACGCCGTGCACGGTACGGATCCAGGTCGCACCGATCTTCCGGCGCAGCGCCTTGACGTGGCTGTCCACGGTGCGGGTGCCGGAGGCGTCGGTCCAGTCCCAGACCTCGGCCAGCAGCTGCTCGCGGGTGAGCACCGCGCGCGGCTGGGCGGCCAGGCAGGCCAGCAGGTCGAACTCGGTCGGCGTCAGGTGGACGTCGCCCGAGGCGAGCCGGACCCGGCGCTGGACATGGTCGATCTCCAGTTCGCCGAAGCGCAGCGATCCGAGGGCCGGGGTTCTGGCCGCCTGCTGGGCCCGTTCGACCCGGCGGAGCAGCACGTTGACCCGGGCCGCCAGCTCGCGCATCGAGAACGGCTTGGTCATGTAGTCGTCGGCGCCCACACCGAGGCCGACCAGCAGGTCGGTCTCGTCGTCGCGGGCGGTCAGCATCAGCACCGGGACCGGGCGCTGGGCCTGGATCCGGCGGCAGACCTCGAGGCCGTCGAAGCCGGGGAGCATGATGTCGAGCACCACGAGATCCGGCTGCCAGGTGTGGAAGCCGTCCACCGCGCCGGGACCGTCGTGCGCCACGGCGACCTTGAAGCCCTCCGCGCCCAGTCGGGCCGCGATGGACTCGGCGATGGTGGGTTCGTCCTCCACCACCAGAACACGTCGTTGGGCAATCACACCGCTCGCGCTGGTGTCCTGCTGAATTTCTGTCACGGTCACGCCACCGCCCCCAGGGCCTGCGGGCCGTCACCTGTGGGAGTGCGGCACCGCTCGTAGTCTTGTTCCGTCGTTGTTTGCCGTGCCGGTACGTGGTCCCGGGCTGCACACCTCGCAGCGTACGGACAGCGGGCAGGCCCCGGCAGGCGGACCGCAGATTTCCGGACCACCGGCCGTAGCGCGCGCCCCGGGGACCGGCACGGGCCGCTACCTTACCCGTCCATGTCGCCTCACCGTAACGGTGTGTATGCACGAACCCGTCACCGCCCCGGCGGCTGTGCTTTCCCGCATGAAGGTCTATACCAAGTCCTGAACTGCCGTAACGAGCACCACAGAAGCTTCCTCAGCTGACTCTCAGGCTGAACCCGTACCGTGGACGAAACCGGCCCCTGATGGCACGGTGTGCACGCGGAGCGAGCGTGTCATGCTCACCTGGCCCCGACTGGCCCGGTGGACCGGCGACGGACGGAGGCGCAATGGCGGACGCATCTCGGGGCGGCGCGCGATGCGCCCCAGTGGCGCCCTACGCGGGCCTGCGCCTGGGCCTGCGGACCGGCCCGCTGCAGTGGGTGCTGGATCGTGCGCCGACGCCCCGGCGCAACCCCTTCGCGCTGCTCTACCTGCTGGTGCTGGCCGGCACCACGGTCTTCGCCCGGCTCGCCGACCCGCGGCTGGTGCACCAGCTGCAGACCATGTCCAGCACCGACGGCCACCACCTGCTCAGCACCCCCGTGCGCTCGCTGCTGATGAGCGGGCTCTGGGTGGCCGGGCCGGTCTGGATGCCCTACCTGTGGGCCTTCGCCTTCACCGTGGCGCCGCTGGAGCGCCGGGTCGGCCCGCTGCGCGCGGCCGGGGTCTTCGCGGCCGGCCATGTCGCCGGGACGCTGCTCTCCCAGCTGGTGGTGGGGGTCGCGGTGGCGCTCGGCAAGATCGGTCCGGGCATCCTGGACGAGCTGGACATCGGCGTCAGCTACGGCGTGCTGGCCAGCCTGGGGGCGCTCAGCGGCCTGCTCACGCCGCGCGGGCGGCTGCTCGGTCTGACCGGGGCGGTGCTGTTGATCGTCCACCAGATCACCTCGGACCAGGACCTGGTCACGGCGGTCGGGCACCCGACCGCCCTGCTCGCCGGAGTGGCGCTCTGGCCGGTGCTGCGGCGGCCGCGCCGCGGTCCGCGCGGGCCGCTCCGGCCGGTGCGGCAGCGCAGTCGGCTCGATGCCAACTTGACGCAGCCGGCGCTCGACCGGGCGTAGTCCGAACCTTCCCTCCCTGATCGCTCAGAGCGAACAAAGCCCGGGGAACATCCGGCCCTGACCAAGCCTTAGTCATGTCGACTCAAGTTCACTGACTGGGGAGAGATCATGGCATCGACGTCCGCTTCGCTCACTCTGCCCGTGCTGCCCCTCGACGACGAGGTGGTGCTCCCGGGCATGGTGGTGCCGCTGGACCTCAAGGACACCGAGGTGCGGGCCGCCGTGGAGGCGGCCCGGGCCGCCGCCCGGTCGTCGGTGGACGGCGGCAAGCCGCAGGTGCTGCTGGTGCCCCGGCTGGACGGCTCCTACGCGGCGGTCGGCACCCTGGCCACCGTCGAGCAGGTCGGCCGGCTGGCCGACGGCGAGCCGGCCGCACTGGTCCGCGCGGTCCGCCGGGTGCGGATCGGCGTCGGCACCACCGGCCCCGGCGCCGCGCTCTGGGTGGAGACCAGCCCGTTCCGCGAGTCCTCGGTGGGCACGCCGGTGGCCGGCCGGGCCGCCGAGCTGGTCAAGGAGTACAAGGCGGTCTCCACCGAGTGGCTGCGCAAGCGCGGCGCCTGGCAGATCGTCGACCGGGTCGCGCAGATCGAGGGCGTCGGCGAGCTGGCCGACAACGTCGGCTACGCCCCCTTCGCCACCGCCGAGCAGAAGCTCAAGGTGCTGCTGGAGGCCGACCAGGTGGCCCGGCTGGAGTACGCCCTGCAGCTGCTGCGCGACCACCTCGCCGAGGAGGAGGTCAACGACACCATCCGCAAGGACGTCGAGGAGGGCGTGGCCAAGCAGCAGAAGGAGTTCCTGCTCCGCCGCCAGCTGGAGGCGGTGCGCAAGGAGCTGGCCGAGCTGAACGGCGAGGCGGTGGACGAGGAGGGCGACTACCGCGCCCGGGTCGAGGCCGCCGACCTGCCGGAGAAGGTCCGCGAGGCCGCCCTCAAGGAGGTCGACAAGCTGGAGCGCTCCAGCGACCAGTCGCCCGAGGGCAGTTGGATCCGCACCTGGCTGGACACCGTGCTCGAGCTGCCGTGGAACAACCGCAGCGAGGACACCTACGACATCGCCGGCGCCCGCGCGGTGCTGGACGCCGACCACGCCGGCCTGGCCGATGTGAAGGACCGGATCGTCGAGTACCTGGCGGTGCGCAAGCGCCGGTCCGACCAGGGGCTGACCCTGGTCGGCGGCCGTCGCGGCGGAGCGGTGCTGGCCCTGGTCGGCCCGCCCGGCGTCGGCAAGACCTCGCTGGGCGAGTCGGTGGCCCGGGCGATGGGCCGCGACTTCGTCCGGGTGGCCCTCGGCGGGGTGCGCGACGAGGCCGAGATCCGCGGCCACCGGCGCACCTACGTCGGCGCGCTGCCCGGCCGGATCGTGCGGGCCATCAAGGAGGCCGGCTCGATGAACCCGGTGGTGCTGCTGGACGAGATCGACAAGGTCGGCTCGGACTACCGGGGCGACCCGGCCGCCGCCCTGCTCGAGGTGCTGGACCCGGCGCAGAACCACACCTTCCGGGACCACTACCTGGAGGTCGAGCTCGACCTGTCCGACGTGGTCTTCCTGGCCACCGCCAACGTGCTGGAGGCCATCCCCGAGCCGCTGCTCGACCGGATGGAACTGGTCCGACTGGACGGCTACACCGAGGACGAGAAGGTCGTCATCGCGCGCGACCACCTGCTGCCCCGGCAACTGGAGCGGACCGGCCTGTCCGGCGACACCGTGACGGTCTCCGAGGAGGCGCTGCGCAAGCTGGCCGGCGAGTACACCCGCGAGGCCGGCGTGCGGAACCTGGAGCGGGCGGTGGCCCGGATCCTGCGCAAGGTCGCCGCGCAGAGCGAGCTGGGCGAGCGTGAGCTGCCCACCGCGATCGGCGCCGAGGACCTGCGCGGCCTGATCGGCCGGCCGCACCACACCCCGGAGTCGGCCCAGGAGCCCGCGGAGCGGCGTACCGCCGTGCCCGGCGTGGCCACCGGCCTGGCGGTCACCGGCGCCGGCGGCGACGTCCTCTACATCGAGGCCTCGCTGGCCGACGCGGAGACCGGCTCCACCGGCCTCACGCTGACCGGGCAGCTGGGCGACGTGATGAAGGAGTCCGCCCACATCGCGCTCTCCTTCCTGCGCTCGCGCGGCGCCGAGCTGGAGCTCCCGGTCACCGGACTGCGGGAGCGCGGCATCCACCTGCACGTCCCCGCGGGCGCCGTCCCCAAGGACGGACCGAGCGCCGGCATCACCATGACCACCGCGCTGGCCTCGCTGCTCTCCGGCCGCAAGGTCCGCACCGATGTGGCGATGACCGGCGAGGTCTCGCTCACCGGCCGGGTGCTGCCGATCGGGGGCGTCAAGCAGAAGCTGCTCGCCGCCGACCGGGCCGGTATCACCACGGTGATCATCCCCAAGCGCAACGAGCCCGACCTGGACGACGTCCCGGCCGAGGTGTTGGAGCGCCTGACCGTGCACCCGGTCGCGGACGTCCGCGAGGTGCTGGCGCTGGCCCTGGAGCCGGCGGGGGTGCTGGTGGAGAGCGCGGCGGCGTGAGCTGACGCGGAGCGGTGCCCGACCGGAGCGTGACCGGTGCCCGACGGACCTGACGGTCCGCCGGGCATCGGTCGTGCACCCACCGCCGGTGTGGTCCACCAGGGCGCTACCACGGGCGCGCTCCGGATCGCGGCAGGCTGACCGGCGTGCCGATCCGGGGAGTCGGGTGACAGCCGATCGGGTTCCTGTGCGACACTGCGCAAATGCCGTCGCCTACACAGAAAGCCCTGGCCAAGGTGCCTGGGCCGCTGCGTCCGTTCCTGGTGCAGCACCGCAGTCTGGTGAAGTTCCTGCTGGTGGGTGGCACGTGCTTCGTGCTGACGCTGGTGATCAACTACGGGCTGAAGCTCACCGTCTGCGGATCCAAGCCGGTGGTCGCGCTGACCATCGCGACGGCCGTGGCCACCGTGGTCTCCTACCTGCTCAACCGGGCGTGGTCGTTCCGCTCCGAGGGCAGCCACAAGGAGGCCATCCCGTTCATCGTGGTCAGCGCGATCGCGGTGGGTGTGAACGACCTGCCGCTGCTGGCCAGCCGGTACGTGTTCAACCTGCGCGAGCCGAATGTGACGCACTTCACGCAGGAAGTCGCCGACTTCATGAGCGGCATGATCCTCGGCACGCTGGTGGCGATGGCGTTCCGCTACTGGGCGATGAAGAAGTTCGTCTTCACCACCACCAAGGCGAGCGGCGAGACCGCCGACGAGCAGGCCGAGCCGCCGGCGCGGGTGGGCTGACCGCCTTCCGCACGACCCGCAGACCTGCGCGACCTGCACGACCCCACGACTTTCAGGGCTGAACCCGCGTCAGCTCGACCTCCGGCCCCGGGGCCGCCGCCATCGGGCGGCCGCTCCGGGGCCGGATCACTACCGCGAGCAGGGCGAGCGCGAAGCCGGCCACCGCCCAGGCGCTGAGCACCAGCAGCGGCGCGGTGACGTCGGTGCCGCCGAAGTGGGCGATCGAGCGGGCCACCTCGGTGCCGGCGCCGTTCGGCAGCCAGGCGCCGATCGCCCGCCAGAACGGCGGCATCAGCGGAGCAGCAGCACGGCGACGACCAGGAGGGCTGCGCGGGCGGTGACGGCGTCCTTGAACTCGCTGACGAATCCTGGCATCGGCGCTCCATTTCCGGCGATACGGCAGCAAGACGGACTAGTTCGACACGTCATAGCATGAACGGTTTCGTGGATACTGATCGCGCGCCGGGGATCGGCGAAACGGGCTGGTGAGCGGCGGTGGGCGTGGACGAGGAGCAGGCGGCGCAGGAGGCTGTCTTCCGTGCGGTGGAGCGCGAGGTCGCGGTGATGTTCCGGCGCGGCCGGGCCCGCTCGGCCGAGATGTCCCGCCTGGTGCACCCGCAGCTGGAGGGGATGGCCTACAGCCTGCTGGCCCACCTCTACGACGCCGGCGAGGTCCGGGTGACCGAGGTCGGCACTCACTTCGGGGTGGGCAAGGCGACCATCAGCCGGCAGATCAAGGCGCTGGAGGAGCTCGACCTGGTGGCCCGGCAGCCGGACCCGCTGGACGGGCGGGCCTCGCTGGTCTCGCTCACCGAGGACGGCGCCCGGCGCTACCGCAGGGCGCACGAGGCGCGGCTGGCCTCGTTCCGCGAGCTGCTCGGCGCCTGGGAGGCGGACGACCTGGCCCAGTTCGCCCGGCTGCTGGCCCGGTTCAACGAGGCGGCCCAGACCCTCTACCGGCACCCGGAGCTTGCCGACTGACAAGGTTGCCGGCCGAGAAGGTTGCCTGAGTCAACCAATGTCCTTATAGTTGCCCTGGGCAACGAATCTAAGGACGCGTCTCCATGGCCGCAATACCCGCGACACCCCAGGTCCACCGCCAGCACCAGGGCGGTGCCGACGACCGTCCGATGACGCACCGGGAGATCCTCGAAGCGCTCTCCGGCCTGCTGCTCGGCCTCTTCGTGGCGGTCCTCTCCTCGACCATCGTCTCCAACGCGCTGCCGACCATCCTGCGCGACCTGCACGGCGGCGAGTCCGCCTACACCTGGGTGATCACCGCTGCCCTGCTCAGCCTCACCGCCTCCACCCCGATCTGGGGCAAGCTCTCCGACCTGGTCAGCAAGAAACTGCTGATGCAGGTGGCACTGGTGATCTACATCGTCTCCTCGACGCTGGCCGGCCTCTCGCAGAACACCAGCGAGCTGATCGGCTGCCGGGTGCTGCAGGGCATCGGCGCCGGCGGCGTGGTCGCGCTCGGCCAGATCTGCCTGGCGGCCATGGTCCCGCCGCGCGAACGCGGCCGCTACAGCGGCTACTTCGGCGCCGTCTTCGCACTGGCCACGATCGGTGGGCCGCTGATCGGCGGCGTCATCGTGGACACCCCCTGGCTCGGCTGGCGCTGGTGCTTCTACGTCGGCATCCCGTTCTCGCTGGTCGCCATCGTGGTGCTGCAGCGCACCCTGCACCTGCCGGTGGTCCGGCGGAAGGCCAGGATCGACTACCTCGGCGCGCTGCTGATCGCCGGCGCGGTCAGCCTGCTGATGATCTGGGTGACGCTGGCCGGCAAGAACTACCCCTGGGCCTCCTGGCAGACCGCGGCGATGGTCGGCGGCGGGCTGCTGCTGGCCGCGCTCTTCGTGCTGACCGAGTGTCGGGCCGCCGAGCCGATCATCCCGCTCACCCTGTTCCGGCACCGCACGGTGAGCCTGGCCGCCGCGGCCAGCGCGCTGGTCGGGATCGGGATGTACGGCGCGACCACCTTCCTGAGCCAGTACTTCCAGCTGGCCAGGGAGAAGACCCCCACCATGGCCGGCATCATGACGCTGCCGATGATCCTGGGCCTGGCCGCCTCCTCCGCGGCGGCCGGCCGACTGATCACCAAGCACGGCAAGTGGAAGCGCTACCTGGTGGCCGGCACCTTCCTGCTCGCCCTCGGCTTCCTGCTGCTCGGCACCGCCCGGGCCGACACCCCGTACGGACTGCTCTCGCTCTACATGCTCGCCACCGGCGTGGGCCTCGGCCTGACCTCGCAGAACCTGGTGCTGGCGGTGCAGAACACCGTCCCGGTCAAGGAACTGGGCACGGCCAGTTCGGCGGTCACCTTCTTCCGCACCATGGGCGGGGCGATGGGTGTCTCCGCGCTCGGCGCGCTGCTCGGCACCAAGGTCACCCACTACCTGACCCAGAACCTGGCGGCCGCGCACCTGCCCGCAGCCGGCGGTGCGCCGGGCGGCGGCGAGCTGCCCGACCTGCACCGGCTGCCCGCGCCGCTGGTGCCGCTGGTCACCGACGCCTTCGGGCACGGGATCGGCACCGTCTTCCTGGTCGCGGCGCCGTTCGCGCTGCTGGCCTTCCTGCTGGTGCTGGGCATCCGCGAGGTGCCGCTGCGCACCCGCGAGAGCGGCTGACCGCGACCAACGCGAGAGGGGCTCCGCACGGTTCGTGCGGAGCCCCTCTCGCGTTGTGTCCGGGTGTCAGCCCGCGATCAGGCTGATCCCGTAGCCGACCGCCGCCGCGCAGGCGGCGAAGCAGACACCCGCGCCGGCCAGCGCGACGGTGCCGCGACCGGCGCCGGACTCACCGGCGGCCGAGGCCTCGACGGCGGCCTCGCGCCGGGACAGGGCCAGGATGCCGAGGGCGAAGGCGGCGACCACGAGCACCGTGATGGTGAAGCTGATGCCGGCGGTCTGCGCGAGGGCGTTCCACTTGATCTGCATGGCAGCCTCCTCAGGCAGCGACGGTGGTGGTGACGGCGGACGGTGCGGTGGCGGACGCGGTCGGCGTCACGTCCACCGGGGTGACCTCGTTGACGTTGCCGGCGGTCACCGGCTGGCGGCGCGAGATCAGCCACATGGAGCCCGAGCCGAGCACCAGCGCGGCACCGACCAGCAGCACGCCCCAGGTGCCGCGGTCCGCGACGAAGGCGGCCGCGCCGGCCACGGTGGCGGCGGCGGGCAGGGTCAGGCCCCAGGTGTAGACCATCCGGCGGGCCATGCTCCAGTGCACCTGGGCCTTCGGGCCGCCCAGGCCGGCGCCCATGATGCCGCCGGAGACCACCTGGGTGGTGGACAGGCCGTAGCCCATGTGCGAGGAGGTCAGGATGACCGCGGTGGTGGCCGTCTCGGCGGCGAAGCCCTGCGGCGCCTGAACGTCGGTCAGGCCCTTGCCCATGCTGCGGATGATCCGCCAGCCGCCCATGTAGGTGCCGATCGCGATGGCCAGGCCGGCGCTGACGATCACCCAGGTGGGGGGCAGCGAGTGCTTGGGCAGCGCGCCGGCCGAGACCAGGGTCAGGGTGATGATGCCCATGGTCTTCTGCGCGTCGTTGGTGCCGTGCGCCAGCGAGACCAGCGAGGCGGAGAACATCTGGCCGACCTTGAAGCCCTTGGTGCTGGTCTTCTCACCGGCCTTGCGGGTGATCAGGTAGGCGGCCTTGGTGGCGCCCCAGGCGGCCAGGCCGGCCACGATCGGGGAGGCCACGGCCGGGATCAGGATCTTGCTGACCACGACGCTGAAGTTCACCCCGTGCAGTCCGACCCCGACCACGGTGGCGCCGATCAGGCCGCCGTACAGCGCGTGCGAGGAGCTGGACGGCAGGCCGCGCAGCCAGGTCAGCAGGTTCCACAGGATCGCGCCGGCCAGCGCGGCGAAGATCACCGAGGGGTGGATGCCCGCCTTCTCGTTGACGATGCCGCCGGAGATGGTCCCGGCCACCTTCACGGACAGGAAGGCACCCGCGAAGTTGAGGATCGCGGCGATGGTGACGGCGACCTTGGGCCGCAGTGCGCCGGTGGCGATGGAGGTGGCCATCGCGTTGGCGGTGTCGTGGAAGCCGTTGGTGAAGTCGAAGGCGAGCGCCGTGACGATCACCACCGCCACCAGGAACGTGATGTGTTCCATAACCAAACAATCGTCGTAGTTGTCGGACTGACGTGTTCTGCAGCTGTGCTCAGCGGTGACCGTAGGGATGGTGGGTGAACGGAAGGTTAACTACCCACGGCTTCAGGGAGTTGTACATGTCCTGAGCCTTGCCGCAGAGAGTCTGGCAGATGTCTTGACCTGGTGCGATCTGGGGGTATGCGGAGAATGTCCGTCTTGCTGCCGAAAGATGAGATCTGCGTCACCAGTCGGCGTTCGGCTGAGAATTCATCAGTTCGCCCGGACGCCACCTGCCGTCTCCGACGGCTGGCATGGCAGGATCACCCGGGGGCCCGTGACCAGCGGGCGGACGAAGGGGGAGGCCGGCGCCGATGTGGGCCGTGCGACGTGACCAGATGATCGGCAGCCAGCCCTGGCTCCGGGCCGCCCTGCGCTGCGGCGCCGTGCTGGCGATGGCCGCGCTGGCGCTGCCGGTGGCCGCCACCGCCGCCTTCGCCGCTCCGGCACCCTCGCCCGCGCCCTCCAGCAGCGCCCCGGCGGTGCCCGGCACCGACCCCGCGGCCGACCCGCTGGCCGCCGCCAAGGCCACCCTCGGGCCGCTGCTCGACAAGATCCACCTGCTCTACCAGAACGCCGAGTCGGCGACCGAGCAGTACAACGCCACCGCCCAGCGCCTGACCGCCCAGCAGGGTGACCTGGCCGCCGTCAACACCCGGCTCGACCAGCAGCAGAAGCTGGTGGACTCCGGAGTCGACGTGGCCGCCGAACTCGCCGCCGCCCAGTACCGCAACGGCAACCTCTCCGCCTACGGCCAGCTGCTCGCCACCGACGACCCCTACCAGGCCGTCCACCTCGCCGAACTGCTCGCCGCCGCCGGCCGCTCGCAGGCCGCCTTCATCGCCCAACTCAAGACCGAGCAGGCGCAGCTGGAGCAGCTGAAGGCGCAGTCCACCGCCGCACTGGCGGACGCCAAGGCGCTGCTGGCCCAGCAGGACCAGAACAAGGCCGAGATCGCCCGCCAGCTGACCACCGTCGAGCAACTGGTCTCGGGGCTGACCGGCGCGCAGCGCAACGACCTCGAGCTGCTGGAGAAGAAGCAGGCGGACGACGCCCAGGTGACCTTCCTGGCCTCCGGGGCGCTCGGACAGGGCGAGCGGACCCCGTCGGCGGCCGGCCGGCAGGCGGTGGCCTACGCGCTGGCACAGCTCGGCAAGCCGTACGTCTGGGGGGCCGCCGGGCAGGACGCCTTCGACTGCTCCGGGCTCACCTCGCAGGCCTGGCTGCACGCCGGCAAGGAGATCCCGCGCACCAGCCAGGACCAGTGGGCCGCCCTGCAGCACATCCCGCTGAACCAGCTGCGGCCCGGCGACCTGGTGGCCTACTACCAGGGGGCCACCCACATCGCGCTCTACATCGGCGGCGGGCTGGTCGTGCAGGCCCCGCACACCGGTGCGGTGGTGCGGGTCTCGCCGATCGGGATCGCGCCGATCCTGGGCGCGGTGCGACCGGACCCGGAGGCCAACGCCGACGATCAGGGCGGCGCCTGGAAGGTGCCGGACGTGCTGCAGAACGCGCAGACGCTGACGCCGATAGCGCCCTCGCTGGCCACCGTGCCGGGACTGCCGACCGTGCCGCCGCTGCCCGCGCTGCTGCCGGTGCTCCCGGTGGTGCCGCCGGCGCCGACGGCGGTGCCCGCGCCGTCCGCTCCGGCCTCCTCGTCCTCCTCGGGTCAGCCGAGCCCGGGCTCGCCGAGCCCCAGTGCCTCCGCCTCGGGGAGCGCGAGTGCGTCCGCCTCGCCGCAGCCGACCACGAGCGGCAGCGCCTCGGCCTCCGGATCGGGCTCCGCGACGCCGTCCGGGTCCGGTTCGCCGTCCGGCTCGGCTTCGCCGTCGGGGACGGCCTCCGGCAGCCCGTCGGGGACGGACTCTCCCTCGGCCGCCGCCTCCGGGACCTCGCCCTCGGCCACGCCGTCGAACTGAGGCCTGACGAACCGAGGCCTGGCGAACCGAGGGTTGGCGAACCGAGGGTTGGCGAACCGGGACCGGTCGGTCCGAGACCGACCGGCCCGAGCCGGGGCCGATGGGCTACTGGCCGGAGTCCGGTTCGAAGCGGATCACCACGGCCTTCGAGGTCGGGGTGTTGCTGATGTCCGCCGTGGAGTCCAGCGGGATCAGCACGTTGGTCTCCGGGTAGTAGGCCGCCGCCCCACCCCGGGCCACCGGGTAGCCGACCAGCTTGAAGTGCGGGGCGCGGCGCTCGGTGCCGTCGTGCCACTCGCTGACCAGGTCGACGTAGTCGCCCTCGGTCAGCCGCAGCTCGGCCAGGTCCGCCGGGTTGACCAGCACCACCCGGCGGCCGCCGGTGATGCCCCGGTAGCGGTCGTCGAGGCCGTAGATGGTGGTGTTGTACTGGTCGTGCGAGCGCAATGTCTGCAGCAGCAGGCGGCCGGCCGGGACCTCGGGGGCGGTCTGCGGGTTGACGGTGAAGTTGGCCTTGCCGGTGGCGGTCGGGAAGGTCCGGCTGTCCCGCGGGCCGTGCGGCAGCGCGAAGCCGCCGGGGGTGCGCACCCGGGCGTTGAAGTCGGCGAAGCCGGGCACCACGCGGGCGATCCGGTCGCGGACCGAGTCGTAGTCCACCGCGAAGTCCTCCCACGGGGTGGCGTCGGCCGGGCCCAGGGTGGCGCGGGCCAGCCGGCAGACGATCGCCGTCTCGGAGAGCAGCCCGGGGGCCGGCGGGCGCAGTCGGCCCTGCGAGGAGTGCACCATGCCCATCGAGTCCTCGACGGTGACGAACTGGTCGCCCTTTCCGGTGCGGTCGCGGTCGGTGCGGCCCAGGGTGGGCATGATCAGCGCGCGGGCGCCGGTCACCACGTGCGAGCGGTTGAGCTTGGTGGAGACGTGCACGGTGAGCCGGCAGCGGCGCATCGCGGCCTCGGTCACCTCGGTGTCGGGGGTGGCCGCGACGAAGTTGCCGCCCATCGCGAAGAAGACCTTGACCCGCCCGTCGCGCATCGCCCGGATGGTCTCCACCGAGTCGAAGCCGTGGTGGCGCGGCGGCCGGAAGTCGAACTCCCGCTCCAGCGCGTCCAGGAAGGCGGTGCTCGGCCGCTCGAAGATGCCCATGGTCCGGTCGCCCTGCACATTGCTGTGCCCGCGCACCGGGCAGACCCCGGCCCCCGGCTTGCCGACATTGCCGCGCAGCAGCAGGAAGTTGACCACCTCGCGGATGGTCGGCACGGCGTGCTTGTGCTGGGTCAGGCCCATCGCCCAGCAGACGATCACCTTCTGCGAGCGCAGCACCATCGAGGCCAGCTCCTCGATCTGCTCCCAGGGCAGTCCAGTGGCGGCCAGCACCTCCTGACGGTCCGTCAGCTTGGCCTCGGCGGCGAACTCGGCGAAGCCGTGGCAGTGTTCGGCGACGAACTCGTGGTCGACGCCGTCCGCCTGCAGGATCAGCTGGTTGAGCGCGCGGAACAGGGCCAGGTCGCCGCCGAGCCGGATCTGCAGGAACAGGTCGGTCAGCTTGGTGCCGTGGCCGACCAGGCCGCGGGCGTTCTGCGGGTTCTTGAACCGCTCGAGCCCGGCCTCCGGCAGCGGGTTGACGCTGACGATGGTGGCGCCCGCCCGCTTGGCCCGCTCCAGCGCGGAGAGCATCCGCGGGTGGTTGGTGCCCGGGTTCTGGCCGGCCACGATGATCAGGTCGGCCTGGTAGAGGTCCTTGAGGCTGACGCTGCCCTTGCCCACCCCGAGGGTCTCCACCAGCGCCGAGCCGGAGGACTCGTGGCACATGTTGGAGCAGTCCGGCAGGTTGTTGGTGCCGAGCCGGCGGGCGAACAGCTGGTAGGCGAAGGCGGCCTCGTTGCTGGTCCGGCCGGAGGTGTAGAAGGCGGCGCCGTCCGGGGTCTCCAGTGCCTTGAGCTCCTCGGCGATGATCGCGAAGGCCTCGTCCCAGCCGACCGGCACATAGTGGTCGGCGCCCTCGGCCAGCAGCATCGGCTCGGTCAGCCGACCCTGCTGGCCCAGCCAGTAGCCGGAGCGCTCGGCCAGCTCGCTGACCGGGTGGGCGGCGAAGAACTCGGCGGTGATCCGACGCTCGGTGGCCTCCTCGGCCACCGCCTTGGCGCCGTTCTCGCAGAACTCGGCGGTGTGCGGCTTGTCCGGCTCGGGCCAGGCGCAGCCCGGGCAGTCGAAGCCGCCGTGCTGGTTGACCTTGAGCAGGGTGGACAGCGCCCGGCGGGCGCCCATCTGCTCGCCGGCCATCCGCAGGCTGTGGCCGACGGCGGGCAGCCCGGCCGCCGCGTGCTGCGGGGCGCCTACCGCCGGGGCGTCCTGTGCCGGGTCGCTCTGCGGGGCCTGCTTGGCCATGACTGCCACTCCTCCAACTGGGGTCAGGGCCGCGCCGTCGTCAGCCCGACCTCCATCTTTTCACTGCTCGCCAGTGCGGTGAGCAGCGCGCGGGCGGCGGCGTCGTTCTGCCGGAAGGCCGGGGCGTTGGTGCGGGGGCGGGCGAAGGCGGCGAAGGCGCGGCCGTTGGTGTGCGGGCCGAGGGCGAGCCGGCGGGGGTGGCCGGTGCCGCCGGGCTCGAGACCGGGATCGAGGCTGGGGTCGAGGCCGCGATCGAGGTCGGGGTCGAGGCTGGGGTCGATCAACCGGCCCTCGGCCGGGGTGGTGGTCAGCAGGCCGGAGCGGTGGGTGTGCTCCGGGTCGGCCAGCACCTCCTCGGCCAGCTCGCCCGACCGCAGCAGGCCGGCCAGCAGCCGGTCCTCGGTGCGCTCCAGGGCGTGCCGCGGCAGGTAGGCCTCGATCAGCGCGGTGGCGACCGTGCGGTGACCGGGCAGGCTCGGGCTCTCGGCGACGAAGCTCCCGGTGGCCTCGTCGGTGCCGACCCGCAGGTCGGCGCCGAGGAAACGGACCACCCCGGCCTCGGCGAGGGCGAGCAGCTCGCGCAGTCGAAAGCCCGGCGGCCCGGAGGCGAGGAAGCTGAAGAAGCCCTGCCACCAGCCGTCCAGCTCCCGGGCGGTGGAGCGGGCCGTCAGGCGCCCGGCGGCGAGCAGCCGCGGGAGTTGCCCGTAGAGCGAGAGCAGGGCGAGGAAGGCCCCGAGATCCGCACTGAAGGCCGGGTCGGCGCGGCGGTCGGCGTCGGCGCGGATGTAGTCGCGCAGGTGCCGCTGGAGCTGTTCGGGGTCGGTCAAGCGCAGGCCGGCCAGCGGGTGGTCGAGGCGCTCGAAGTCCAGCCGGTCGGCCTCGGCGGGCACCGCGCGGGCGACCAGGGCGGCGGTCTCGGGGTGGTACCAGTCGAGCCGGTCGTAGTCGGCGAGGAACTGCTCCCAGGGCAGGGCGGTCCGCTCGGGGTGGGCGTGGAAGAGCTCGTGGTAGTAGCCGAAGCCGATCTCCTTGGCCATCAACGGCCAGACGTCCCTGCGTAGTTCGAGCCGCCCCGGGCGGGCCAGCAGGGCGTCGACCGCGGCCGGACCGAAGAAGCGGGGCAGCGGAGCGGGCGGGCCCTGCAGGGCGTAGCCGGTCTTGGAGTGGTACGGCACACCGCGCCGCGAACCGACATGGATCACCGGCTCGCGACCGGAGGGGTGGTAGACCTTGGAACCGTCCGGACGGTCCTCGAAGCGGCCGCCGCGGCCCTCGGTGAGCAGCGTCGTCAGGTCCACGAAGGCCAGCCCGAAGCCGCGCAGGATCAGCCGCTCGCCGGGGGCGACGCCGCTCAGGTCGGCCTCGGTGGAGAAGGACGGCGGCAGATAGTAGCGGCCGTGCCGGGCGGCGAACGCGGCGGTGGCGGCGTGCTGTCGGTCCGGCACGGAGCCCAGGTGGCCGAGCGTCAGCACGATCTGATCGACCGTCAGGATCGTGCCGCAGGACAGGGTGACCCGCTGCGGTCCGTCGGGCGGGCCGTCCAGGGCCGAGGCGGTGTCCCGGTGCACGGTGAGCGTGACCCGTTGCGGCAGTTCGGCCACCGCGCGGCGCAGCACCCAGTCCAGGTAGGCGCTCTGGGCCCGCCGGGTGGGGAAGTCGGTGGGCGTCAGGGCGGCCAGTTCGGCGGCGGTGACCGGGTCGGTGACCGGCCGGTACGGCGGGTGGGCGCGCTGGTCGGCGGCCCACTCGGCGAGCGAGGGGCCCGGGCGGACCGGGCCGTCCAGGACCGAGCGCTCGTCGGTGAACATGGTGACGTCCGCGGCCATCGAGTTCATCCGCAGCAGCGGCGACTGTTCGTGGCGCCAGATCCGGCCGCCGCCGGGCGGGTACGGGTCGATCAGGTGGATGAGCAACTCCTGCTCGGGGGAGAGGAGTTCTTCGGTATTGGCGGCGATCCGCTCGAGCAGGCCGGTGCCGCGCGGGCCGGCCCCGACGATCGCGAGTGAGGTGGTCGCCGGGCCGGTCACCGTGCGGTTCGCCGGGCGGGTCGTTGGGCGTGTCGCCGGGCGGGTCATCGGGCGTCCACCCGCTCGCGCAGCCGGGCCAGGCCGGCCCGGGCCTGCCGCAGCGGGCCCGGCGTCGGGGTTCCCCGGCCGGAGCCGCGGGCGAAGTGGCGTTCCAGGTAGTACTGGCCGATCGAGAGCAGGCTGGTCAGCAGCAGGTACCAGAGGGTGGCGACCAGCAGCAGCGGGATGATCTGGTAGGTCTGGTTGTAGATCAACTGCACCGAGTAGAGCAGGTCCTGGACCGCCAGCACGCTGACGATGCTGGTGCCCTTGAGCAGTGCCACCAGCGAGTTGGCGGCGGTCGGCACGATCGAGCGCATCGCCTGCGGCAGCACGATCCGGCGCAGCACCCGCAGCCGTCCCAGGCCCAGCGACTGCGCGGCCTCCAGCTGCCCCTGGTCGACCGAGAGGATCCCGCCGCGCACCACCTCGGCCGCGAAACCCGCCTCCAGCAGGGTGAGTCCGATCACCGAGGTGAGCACCGGGCCGAACAGGTTGACCGTCCGCACGGTGAGGAACTCCGGGCCGAACGGGATGCCCAGGCCCAGCGTCGGGTAGAGCGCGCCGATGTTGAACCAGAGCAGCAGCTGGACCAGCGGCGGGATCGACCGGAACAGCCAGACATAGGCCCAACTCAGGGTGCGCAGCAGCAGGTTGCCCCAGATCCGGGCGGCCGCCAGCAGGGTGCCGAGGGCGAAGCCGAGCAGCATGGTGGCGGCGGTCAGCCAGAGCGTCAGGGTCAGCCCGTGCAGCACCGCGCCGGTGGTCAGGTAGTCGCCGACCACGCCCCACTGGAAACGCGGGTTGCGGACCAGCGAGTTGACCACCATGGCCAGTGCCAGCAGGGCGAGCGCGGTGCTCAGCCACTGGCCGGGGTGCCGGCGGCGGACGATCGGCAGGTCGGCGGCAGCATCGGCGGACCCGGCGGTGGGCGCCGCGGTAGGCGCGGCGGGCGCGGCGGGCGGAACGCGATCGTGGACGGGAACGGCGGGGCGGACCTCGGGAGAGGTGGCCATCAGGGGAGCTCCAGTGCGGGCAGGCGGGACTGGTGGCAATCCGCCATCACACGCGGGCCGCGTCCCTCAACGCGGCGGCACTGCTCTCGCTCCGTCACGATCGTACGTCGAGTGCCCGGTTCTGGACAGTGGTTGACGAATTCCACCATTCGCTGCTCAACTGGGGCTCATGAACGCCGCGCAGCCTCTGGTCACTCGCGACCACATCGACTTCGGTCGGGTGTGGTCCGCGGCCTGTCTGGGCTGATCCGGCGACGGGCCGTCCGATCGGCCCCGCTTCCCAAGTCATGGACTTCGGAGCCTCCTCCCTCGGTGCCCCGTAGCGGGCCGGGACCCTGCCGTCGCTGACCCTCGCGCTCTCGCGCCAGCCATCACGCGCACTCGCTCTGCTCTCCCGCACTGCTCTCTCGCTCTGCCCCTTTCGCCGTACCCCGGCGCCCGTTCGGCGCGCCCTGGGGTCCCTCGGTCGTGCCACGAAACTGATCTGAGAGGTCGTCAGCCATGCCCGTCGAGTTCCTCGGTATCGCCGCCACCAGCGACGCCTCGGAGACCACCGCCCGGTCCACCACCGCCTTCGACCGCGACTACACCCTGCGGCTCGGCCGCGCCCACGAGGAGCACGGCTGGGACCGGGTGCTCTTCGCCTACGGCTCGGGCTCGCCGGACCCGGCGCCGGCCGCCGCCTTCCTGGCCTCCCACCTGGAGAAGCTGCAGATCCTGCTGGCGCACCGCCCGAACGTCTCCTCCCCGACCTTCGCCGCCAAGACCTTCGCCACCCTGGACCGGATCAGCCAGGGCCGGCTCACCGTGCACTTCATCACCGGCGGCAGCGACCGCGAGCAGCAGCGCGAGGGCGACTTCCTGACCAAGGACCAGCGCTACGACCGGACCCGGGAGTACATCCGGATCGTCAAGCAGGCCTGGACCAGCCAGGAGCGCTTCGACCACGAGGGCGAGTACTACCGCTTCAACGACTTCGTCGCGGACGTCTTCCCGGTCCAGCAGCCGCGCCCGGGCGTCTCGTTCGGCGGCTCCTCGGAGGCGGCCTACGCGGCCGGCGGCGCCGAGGCGGACATCTACTGCCTCTGGGGCGAGCCGCTGGCCGAGACCGCGGCGCAGATCGAACGGGTCAAGCAGGCCGCGGCGGCCGCCGGACGCACCACCCCGCCGCGGATCCAGGTGGCGTTCCGGCCGATCATCGCGCCCACCGAGGAGCTGGCCTGGGAGAAGGCGCACCGCACGGTGGAGGCGATCCGGGCCCGGCGCGGCGACGCCGTCGGCACCGCCGGGGCCGCGACGCCCGAGAACGTCGGCTCGCAGCGCCTGATCGCGATCGCCGAGGCCGGCGAGCGCTACGACCGGGCGCTGTGGACCCCGACCGCGGCCGCCACCGGCGGCGCCGGCAACTCCAACGCCCTGGTCGGCACCCCGGAGACGGTCGCCGCGGCGCTGCTCGACTACTACGACCTGGGCGTGGACATCCTCTCCGCGCGCGGCTACCACCTGCTGGACGACGCGATCGACTTCGGCCGCTACGTGATCCCGCTGGTCCGTGCCGAGGTGGCCCGCCGGGACGCCGAGCAGGCCCGCAAGGCGGCCGACGCCGAACGCGACCGGCACCAGCTGATCGCGGTGCAGGCGTGAGCGTCCTGACCATCCGCCAGGTCGAGGCCGACCACCCGCTGGCCGAGCCGCTGGTGCGCGAGCTGACCGAGGAGTACCTGACCCGCTACGGCGAGGGCGCGCACGCCGAGATGAGCCGCTACCCGGTGGCCGAGTTCGCCCCGCCGGGCGGCCTGCTGCTGCTCCTGCTGGAGGACGGCGAGCCGGTGGCGGGCGGCGCGTTCCGCCGCTACGACGAGCGGACGGCCGAGCTCAAGCGGATGTGGACGCACTCCGGGCACCGCCGGCGCGGCCTGGCCCGCCGGGTGCTCGCCGAGCTGGAGCTGCGCGCCCTCGACGCCGGCTACCAGCGGATCCACCTGACCACCGGACCGCGCCAGCCCGAGGCCAAGGGCCTCTACCTGGCCGCCGGCTACACGCCCCTGTTCGACCTCGCCGCGGACCCGCTCACCATCGGTCCGCTGCCGTTCGAGAAGGCCCTGAACCGAAAGGCACCGAGCTCGTGAGACCCCTCAAGACCCTCGCCGCGGCCCTGCTACCAGCTCTGGCCCTGACCGCGTGCGGGTCCTCGGGTGCACCGGTGAAGGCCGCCCAGGGCGTGGACCCGCAGCGCGACGTGGTCTCCCAGGAGCACAAGGTCGACGCGATCGCCGCGCTGCTGCCCGCGGAGGTCCGCGCGGCGGGCAGCATCAAGGTGGGCGCCGCCGTCGGCACCCCGCCGACCGCGTACTACCCGGACCCGGCCACCAAGAAGCCGGCCGGCCTGGACGTGGACTTCACCGACGCCGTGGCCAAGGTGCTCGGCCTGACCGTGACCCGCGAGGACGCCGCCTTCGAGACCATCCTGCCCGCCCTGGGCAGCGGCAAGTACGACCTGGGCACCGGCAACTTCGGGGTCACCACGGCCCGGCTGAAGACCATCGACTTCGTCACCTACATCGACGACGGTCAGGGCTTCGCGGTGAAGAAGGACAACACCACCCTGGGCACCGTCACCGACCTGGTCCAGCTCTGCGGCCTGACCATCGGCACCGGCACCGGCACCACCTTCGAGAGCACGCTGAACGCCAGGAAGAACGTCTGCACCGACGCCGGAAAGAAGCCGTACACCGTGCAGTCCTTCTCGGAGAACGCCGCGATCCTGACCAGCCTGCAGCAGGGCCGGGTCGACGCCGTCATGTCGACCATCAACGGCCTGCGCTACCAGGCCGCCCAGCCGGCCGCCGGCACCCGGTTCCTCGGCGAGTTCCACCGCCTGGACGTCGGCTTCGCCTTCAAGAAGGGCACCCCGCTGGCACCCGCCTTCCAGGCCGCGGTCAACCAGCTGATCAAGGACGGGACGTACCAGCGGATCCTGGAGAAGTGGGGGACCACCGGGTCGGCCGTCCCGCAGTCCCAGATCAGCCCGCCCGAGCACAGCTGATGGCGGCCACCGAGGTGCGGGCGACCAGGCCCGCCGACGACCTGGCCGAGCTGCCCGTGGTCCCCGCCCGGCACCCCGGGCGCTGGCTGGCCGGGCTGGCAGCCCTGCTGGTGGTCGCCCAGTTCGTCCACGGCCTGGCCACCAACCCCGGCTGGGAGTGGCAGACCTTCGCCCGCTACCTGTTCACCGACACCATCCTCAAGTCGGTCGGCATCACCCTCGAACTCACCGCCTACGGCACCGTGCTGGGCTTCGCGATCGGCATCCTGGTGGCCTTCCTGCGGCTCTCCGGCAGCCGGATCCTGCAGAGCATCGCCTGGACCTACATCTGGGCCTTCCGCTCGATCCCGCTGATCGTCCAGCTGGTCTTCTGGTTCAACATCTCCTACCTCTACCAACACCTGGCGCTGGGCGTGCCGTTCGGCCCCGAGCTGTGGTCCTTCAAGACCATCGACGTGCTCAGCGCGCAGGGCGCGGCGGTGCTGGGCCTGGCGCTGTACCAGAGTGCCTACGCCGCCGAGGTGGTGCGGGCCGGGGTGATCGCCATCGACGCCGGGCAGTTCGAGGCGGCCGCCGCGCTGGGCATCCCGTGGCTGCGGCAGGTCCGCCGGATCGTGCTGCCGCAGGCCATGCGCTCGATCCTGCCGAACGCCGGCAACCAGGTGATCGCGCTGCTCAAGATGACCTCGGTGGTCTACGTGATGGCGATCGGCGAACTCTTCTACCAGGTCCAGGTGGTGTACGGGCGCAACGGCCGGGTGGTGCCGCTGCTGATGGTGGCCACCGTCTGGTACATCGCGCTGACCACCGTCCTGTCCGTCCTCCAGTACTACGTGGAACGGCACTTCAGCCGAAGGGGCAAGGCATGAGCGGCGACGTGATGATCGAGATCCGGGGCGTGCACAAGAGCTTCGGTGAGCTCGAGGTGCTGCGCGGGGTGGACCTGCGGGTGCCGGCCGGCTCGGTCACGGTGATCCTCGGCCCGTCCGGCTCCGGCAAGTCGACGCTGCTGCGCAGCATCAACCACCTGGAGCGGCTGGACCGGGGGATCGTGGCGATCGACGGCGAGCTGATCGGCTACCGGCGGGTCGGCGACCGGCTGCACGAGCTGCGCGAACGGGAGGTGCTGCGCCAGCGCACCCACATCGGCTTCGTCTTCCAGAACTTCAACCTCTTCCCGCACCTGACCGTGCTGGAGAACATCACCGAGGCGCCGATCAGCGCGCTCGGCCGGCCCAGGGCCGAGGCCCGGGAGCTGGCCCGGGAACTGCTGGCCCGGGTCGGCCTGGCCGACAAGGCCGAGTCCTACCCGCGCCGGCTCTCCGGCGGCCAGCAGCAGCGGGTGGCGATCGCCCGGGCGCTGGCCCTGGAGCCCAAGGTGCTGCTCTTCGACGAGCCGACCTCGGCGCTCGACCCCGAGCTGGTCGGCGAGGTGCTCGACGTGATCAAGGACCTGGCCCACTCGGGCACCACGATGATCGTGGTCACCCATGAGATCGGCTTCGCCCGCGAGGTGGCCGACACCGTGGTCTTCATGGACGGCGGTGTGGTGGTCGAGCAGGGCCCGCCGCAGGCCGTGCTGGACCACCCGCAGCACCAGCGCACCCGCGCGTTCCTCTCCAAAGTCCTCTGACGTCCTCTGATGCCCTCCCGTAAGGAGCCCGTTGTGACCGCCACCCGCCGACTGCTGCTCGCCGCCCTGGCCGCCACCACACTGGCCGGCTGCGCGAGCGCCACCGCCGACCCGCAGCCCAGGGCCGCGCCGTCCGGGATCAACCTGACGCCGGATCAGCACCGGCTCACCACGCCGAAGGTGGACTCGATAGCCGCGCTGGTCCCCGACGGGGTGCGCAGCAGAGGCACCCTCCAGGTGGTCGACTCGCTCGGCACCGTGCCGCCGCTGGACTTCTACGCCACCGACGACAAGACCATCATCGGCGCCGAACCCGACCTGGCCTCCCTGGTCGCCGACGTGCTCGGCCTCAAGGTCCAGTTCAACCCGGAGAGCTGGGAGAACGTCTTCGTCGGCCTGGACAGCGGCAAGTACGACGTGGGCTTCACCAACATCACCGTCACCGAGGCCCGCAAGGAGAAGTACGACTTCGCCACCTACCGGCTGGACAACCTCGGCTTCGAGGCCAGGAAGGGCAGCGGCTGGAAGGTCACCGGCCCCGAGGACGTGGCCGGCCGGACCATCGGCGTCTCCTCCGGCACCAACCAGGAGAAGCTGCTGCTCGCCTGGAGCGACCAGGACGTCAAGGCCGGCCTCAAGCCGGTGGACGTGAAGTACTACCAGAACTCCGCCGACCACTACCTGGCACTCGGCTCGGGCCGGATCGACGCCTGGCTCGGCCCCAACCCGACCACCGCCTTCCACGCCGCGCAGACCGGCCAGACCGAGATCGTCGGCACCTACTCGGGCGCCGGCAAGGACGTCCAGGGCAAGATCGCCGCCACCGTGAAGAAGGGCAACCCGCTGAACACCGCGGTCAACGCGGCGCTCAACGAGATCATCAAGAACGGCACCTACGCCCAGGTGCTGCAGTGCTGGGGGCTGTCCAACGAGGCGGTGCCGGGCTCGGAGATCAACCCGCCGGGGCTGCCGAAGACGAATTGACGCCCGATAGGCTGGCCGCCATGTCAGATCTGGAGGGGTACCAGCTGCTGCGGGAGCTGGAGAGCGGCGCCACCGGCACCGTCTGGGAGGCGGTGGACCGCCAGCTCGGCCACCGGGTCGCCGTCCACATCGCGCCGGCCGGCGCGCCGGCCGAGCTGGTCGAGCGCTTCCAGCAGGAGGCCGCGGCCGTCGGCAAGCTCGCCCACCCGCACCTGGTCGCGGTCCAGCACGTGACCGGGCGGGCCCTGGTGACCGAGCTGCTCAGCGGCCGCACCCTGGACACCGCCGGCCGCGCCGACATCGGCCACCTGCTGGTCTGGGCCCAGCAGGCCTTCCTCGGGCTGCAGGCCGCGCACGCCCTCGGCGTGGTGCACTGGGCGCTCAAGCCCGGCCGGCTGCTGGTCACCGAGCAGGGCGGCCTCAAGCTGCTCGGCTTCGGCACCGCCTACCTGGCCCCCGCCACCGAGACCGGCAACGGCCCGTACCTGGCGCCCGAGCAGTGGCGCCAGGTCCCGGCCGACGGCCGCGCCGACCTCTACGCGCTGGGCTGCGTCATCTTCGAACTGATCACCGGACACCCGCCGTACACCGGCGCCACCGCCGAGGAGTTGATGCACCGTCACCTCAGTGACCCGGTGCCCTCGCCGGCCGCCCACCGCCCGGGCCTGCCGCCCGCACTGGACCAGCTGGTCCAGGCCCTGCTGGCCAAGGACCCGGCGGCCCGCCCCGCCGACGCGGCCACCGTGCGCGTCCAGTTGGGGACGATCGCGGCCGGCTACCACGGCGAGAGCGACCACAGCGCGCAGGGCCAACTGCGCGCCCAGGTGGACCAGGCCTGGGCCTACGGCGAGGCCGGCCACCCGATGGAGGCCGTCCGGCTGCTGACCGCGCTCACCACCCAGGCCGCCCGCACCCTCGGACCGACCGCGCCGCCCACCCTGCAAATCGCCTACGACCTTGCCATCTGGCGCGGGATGGCTGACGATATCGCTGGCGCGGCAGGTCTGTTGGCCGATCTCGTGCCACTGATGACCGCCACCCTGGGGCCGGGGGACGAGGACGTGGCGAAGGCGACCCGGGACCTCTGGTCCTACCGAACCGACCTGGAGCGCAAGCGCAACCGGCAGGGCACCATCGCCCGCCCGGGCGAACTCGCCATGCTGCTCGGCCTCCCCGCCTACCACCTGCCCGCCTGAACCACCCTGTGCTGGGGGAGACATGAAAGCCGGCGACCTGCTGGAGGAGCGCTATCGACTGGTCGGCGAGCTGGGCCGCGGCGGCTTCGGCGTGGTCTGGGAGGCCTACGACGAGCGGATCGGGCGGCAGGTAGCGGTCAAGACCCTGCGTCACCAGGGCGCCGGATCCGACGCCACCGACCTGGCCCGGCTGCGCCGCGAGGTGGAGGTGCTGGCCCGGCTGGTGCACCCGAACATCGTGCTGGTCTTCGACGTCGGCGAGTTCGACGCGGACGGCGAGCGGTTCAGCTACATCGTGATGGAGCTGCTCAACGGCCTGACCCTGAAGCAGGCCCTGCTGGCCGGCCGACCGCAGCTGCTGCAGGCCCTGGACTGGGCCGGCCAGCTCTGCGCCGCGCTGGCCGCCGCCCACGCGCACGACGTGATCCACCGCGACATCAAGCCGGAGAACATCATGTTCGCCGCGCCGGACCGCAAGCTGCTCAAGGTGCTGGACTTCGGGATCGCGCAGATCGGCGACAACCGGGACGCGCTGACCACCGTGGGCTCGGTGATCGGCTCCACGCCCTACCTGGCCCCCGAGCGCTGGCGCGGCGAGCCGGGGACGGTCCGCTCCGACCTCTACGCGGTCGGCTGCGTGCTGTACGAGATGCTCACCGGCGCCCGGCCGTTCACCGCCACCAGCACCTACAACCTGATGGTCCAGCACGTGGACGAGGAGCCGCCGCACCCGGGGGCGCTGCCCGCCGAGCTGGCCGATCTGCTGCTCGCGCTGCTGGCCAAGGACCCGGCCGACCGGCCGGCCGACGCCGCCGAGGTGGGCCGGCTGCTGCAGCAGGTGAGCGGGGCGGTGCGGGACCTGCGCCGCCAGGCCGACGCCGCCTTCCAGGCCGCCACCGAGGGCCGGCCCGCCGAGGCGGTCGAGCAACTGCGGCCGCTGATAGAGAAGTTCGCGCTCGCCTTCGGCCCGGACGACGGCCGCACGCTGCGCACCTGCCACGACCTGGCGGTGGCGCTGGCCCGGCTGGACCAGCAGGTGGAGGCGTACTGCCTGCTCAGCGAGCTGCTCCCGGTGGCCGTCGGCGCGCTCGGTGAGGACCACCCCGACGTGGAGGCGATCGAACGCCGACTGGCCCGCACGCCGGTGCCCGAGCGCCCCTGTCCGCCGGGACTGCTCGACGCCCTGCTCGGCACTGTCAACCGTACGGGCAGCTGATTCGACCCCCCCTCGCGATTGGATGAATTGATAGGAACTCGCCGAGATCGACCCCCTGGTTGCCAGGCGCCGCTGGTTGATATACCTCGATTTTCCAGATTTTCCCCCAGCGTGCGATGAGGTGATGGGCAGATGAAGCTCCTCCGTGTTGGCCCCCCGGGTGCCGAGCGCCCGGCTGTGCTCGGCCCGGACGGCACCGCTTACGACCTCTCGGGGCGGACCCGGGAGATCGACGGCGATTTCCTGTCCCGGCTGGACCCGGCCGAGCTGGCCGAGGCGGTGGCCCGCGGTGAGCTGCCGGTGCTGGACATCGCCGGGCAGCGCCTGGGCGCACCGGTGGCCCGGCCCGGCAAGGTGGTCTGCGTCGGCCTCAACTACCGCGACCACGCCGAGGAGGCCGGCGCGGCGATCCCGGTCGAGCCGGTGCTCTTCCTCAAGGCCAGCAACACCGTGGTCGGCCCCGAGGACGAGGTGCTGATCCCGCGCGGCAGCACCAAGACCGACTACGAGATCGAGCTCGGCGTGGTGATCGGGCGCACCGCCCGCTACCTGGAGAGCGAGCAGCAGGCCGCGGCCTGCGTCGCCGGCTACACCATCTCCAACGACGTCACCGAGCGGGCCTTCCAGCTGGAGCGCGGCGGCCAGTGGGACAAGGGCAAGTGCTGCGAGACCTTCAACCCGCTGGGCCCGTACCTGGTCACCCCGGACGAGCTGGCCGACCCGCAGGCGCTGGAGCTGAAGCTCTGGGTCAACGGGGAGCTGCGGCAGGACGGCAGCACCGCGCAGATGATCTTCCCGGTGCTCTCGGTGCTGCGCTACATCAGCCAGTTCATGGTGCTGGAGCCCGGCGACGTGGTCACCACCGGCACCCCCGCCGGGGTCACCATGGGCCGTCCCGGCACGCCCTTCCTGCAGCCGGGCGACGTGATGGAGCTGGAGGTCAGCGGGCTCGGGCGGCAGCGCCAGGTGCTCGGGAAGGCCTGACCGGAGCGCTCGCTACCGGCCGGTCCTGAGGGTGCCGAGGCGGGCCAGCAGCCGGGCGGCCCGCCCGTCGGGCGCCTCCAGGGCCAGCAGCGCGGCCAGCACTTCGGCGGTCTGCGGGTCGTGCGCGGCGGTGGCCGCGGTCATCGCCAGGAACTCGTCCACCAGCCAGTCGCGCAGCTCGGTGGGCGGGATCTGGCGGCCCTCGTCCAGCCAGGTCAGCGAGGAGGCCTCGACCACCGAGATCCAGCAACGGACCAGCAGGGTCAGCCGGGGTCCGGCCTCCCGCACACCCAGGTAGCGCAGCGTGCGGCGCAGCGCCGTGCGCCGCACCTCGTCCACGATCGCGCTGGTGCGCGCCGTCTCCACCACCGAGCCGCCGCGCAGCAGGGCGCCGTAGCCGGCGTCGTGCTCGGCGACGAAGGAGAAGTAGCCGTCCAGCACGGCGCCCAGCTGCTCGCTCGGGGTGCCGCGCTTGGGCACGCTGAACCGCGCGGTCAGCTCGGTGGCGGCGCTGCGCAGCGCGGCCTCGTAGAGCTGCTGCTTGCCGCCGGCGAAGTAGCGGTACACCAGCGGGCGGGAGGCGCCGGAGGCCTCGGCCACGTCGTCCAGGCTGACCTCGTCCGGTGGTCGGGTGCTGAACAGCGCCAGCGCCACGGCGATCAGCTGCTCGCGGCGCTGCTGCACCGGGAGCCGACGGTAGCCGGACCGCTTCTTGGTGGCGGGGGTGCTGCCCGAGGCCGGCTCCGTGTCGTTCATGGCGGTCAGCGTAGTGTGCGCTGCTGGCGCGTCCCAGCCGGATAAATCGTCATTAAAGCCGCATGATACGAGCATGCAGCGGACGGTTCGGGGGGAGCGCGGCAGCGCGCGGGTGGTGCACGCGATCTCGCGGTACGTCAGGGCGGCGCCCGGTACCTACATCTGGCTGGCGCTGCTGGCGGTGACCAGCTTCATCGTGGCCCGGATCAACCCCGAGAACCTGGAGTGGTTCCTGCAGGGCCGCAGCACCAACCTGGACCAGCTGAAGCACCATCCGGTGCACGCGCTGGTCGCCAGTGCGATCTGGACCGAGTCCGCCTCCTTCCCCTTCTACTTCGTCCTCTTCAACATCTTCCACGTGCCGGCCGAGCGCTGGCTGGGCACCTGGCGCTGGCTGACCGTGGCGGCCACCGCGCACGTGCTGGCCACCCTGATCAGCGAAGGCGTGGTCGCGGTGGGCATCCACCACGCCCGGCTGCCGGCCAGCCTCGCCGACACCGTGGACGTCGGGGTCTCCTACGCGCTGGCCGGGGTGGAAGGCGTGCTGACCTACCGCCTCGCCAGGCGCTGGCGGCCGCTCTACGGCGGCGGGCTGCTGCTCTTCTACCTGGTCCCGCTGATCACCTCGCACACCTTCACCGACCTCGGCCATTTCTGCTCGATCCTGATCGGCTTCTGCTTCTATCCGATCACTCGCGGCAGGCCGGTCTGGGACCCGCTGGTCGCCTGGCGCAACTGGCGGGCGCACGGACGGTAGTTGGAGGGCGCACGGAGCGGTAAACAGCACCCTCGGTTCCGGAAAGGGGCTTGCAAAGCGACCGAGCTGCGAAAGGATGTCCGAATGGCTTCCGTATCCCACCGCTCCGCCTCCGACGCCGTGACCCCGCGTCAGATCGCGGACGCGTACGTCCAGGCTCTCGCCGAGCTCGACCCGCTGACCGCGGTCTACCTCGGCCTCAACCCGGAGGACGACCGCCTCCCCGACCTCACCCCGGCCGGCACCGCTGCCGTCGCCGACCTGGCCCGCCGCACCCTGGCCGAGCTGGAGGAGGCCGAGGCGGCCGGCGCGCTGACCGCCGCCGCCGACCCGCAGGCCGAGCAGCGCTGCGCCCGACTGCTGCGCGAGCGGGTCACGGCCGAGCTGGCCGTGCACGAGGCCGACGAGGACCTGCGCTCGCTGCGCAACCTCGGCTCGCCGCTGCACAACCTCCGTGAGGTCTTCACCCTGCTGCCGACCGAGACCGCGGAGGACTGGGCGCGGCTCGGCCGCCGGCTGGCCCGGGTCCCGCTCGCCGTCCAGCAGTACCGCCAGACCCTGGAAGCCGGCGTCGCCAAGGGCCTGCTGGCCGGACCGCGGCAGGTCAGCACGGTGATCGAGCAGATCGCCGAGTGGCTGGCGCCGGACGAGGCGATCGCCGAGCCGGCCCGCGCCGCCGGCTGGTTCGGCGTGCTGGTCGACCCGGCCACCGAGCCGTCGCGCACCGAGCTGGCCGCCCACGCGCAGGCCGCCGCCGACGAGATCGCCGCCTTCAGCGACTGGCTGGGCGAGGTCTACGCGCCCGCCGCCGCCGGCACCCCCGACGCCGTGGGCCGGGAGCGCTACACCCGCTGGGTGCGCTACTGGACCGGTGCCGAGCTGGACCTGGACGAGGCCTACCAGTGGGCCTGGACCGAGTTCCACGACCTGGACGCGCAGATGCGCACCGAGGCCCAGAAGGTGCTCCCCGGCAGCACGCCGATGCAGGCGATGAACTGGCTGGAGAGCGACGGCCCGGCGATCACCGGCGCCGAGCCGGCCCGCGAGTACCTGCAGGGCCTGATGGACCAGGCGATCAACGACCTGCAGGGCGTCCACTTCGACCTGGCCGAGCCGGTCACCCGGGTGGAGTCGAGGATCGCCCCGGCCGGCAGCGCCGCCGCCCCGTACTACACCGCCCCGTCGCTGGACTTCACCCGCCCCGGCCGCACCTGGCTGCCGCTGCTGGGCCGCGACAGCTTCCCGGTCTGGGACCTGGTCAGCACCTGGTACCACGAGGGCGTGCCCGGCCACCACCTGCAGCTCGCGCAGTGGAACTACGTGGCCCAGAGCCTGTCCACCTACCAGGTCAGCCTCGGCGCGGTGAGCGCCAACCTGGAGGGCTGGGCGCTGTACGCCGAGCGGCTGATGGACGAGCTCGGCTACCTCACCGACCCCGGCCACCGCCTCGGCTACCTCAACGCCCAGATGATGCGGGCGCTGCGGGTGATCGTGGACATCGGCATGCACGTCGGCCTGGAGTTCCCGGCCGACTCCCCGTTCCACCCGGGCGAGGCGATGACGCCGGAGCTGGCCCGCGCGTTCTTCGGCGAGTACTGCGGCCTGTCGCCGGCCTTCCTGGACAGCGAGCTGGTCCGCTACCTGGGCATGCCCGGCCAGGCGATCGGCTACAAGCTGGGCGAGCGGGCCTGGCTGCGCGGTCGGGCGGCGGCCCGGGCGGCGCACGAGGCGCGCGGCGAGGAGTTCGACCTCAAGGCCTGGCACATGGCGGCGCTCTCGCAGGGCTCGCTGGGTCTGGACGACCTGGTCGCGGAGCTGTCCGCGCTCTGACGGAGTCCTCCGTGGCCTGATGCTGGCCGGGCCCCGTCTGCGCCGGGGCCCCGTCAGACCCTCAAGGCTCGGGTCAGACCCTTAAAGCTTGGATAAAATAATCAAATTTGTCCTGCTTTGAACCGGTTTTGCCTTGCCTCGCTCACGACTGCGAGCTTCGCTGGAGAGAAGTGCCGTCCGCGCACGCCGACGGCACCCCCGTCCGGAAGGCTCCTCCCGTGTCCGCGCAGCAACACGCGATGAGCGACCCGGTGCCGGACCCCCGCCGCTGGCGGGCGCTGGCCGTGATCGCCGTCGCTCAACTGATGATCGTGCTCGACATCACGATCGTGAACATCGCCCTCCCCTCCGCCCAGCAGGACCTGGGTATCTCCACCGGCGACCGGCAGTGGGTGATCACCGCGTACACCCTGGCCTTCGGCGGTCTGCTGCTGCTCGGCGGGCGGATCGGTGACATCTACGGCCGCAAGCGCACCTTCATGATCGGCCTGCTCGGCTTCGCCGCCGCCTCCGCACTCGGCGGTTTCGCGGTCACGGGCGGCATGCTCTTCATCTCCCGCGCCCTGCAAGGAGCCTTCGGCGCGCTGCTGGCCCCGTCCGCGCTCGGGCTGCTCTCCACCACCTTCCACGAGCCCCGGGAACGCGCCACCGCCTTCGGCATCTTCGGTGCCATCGCGGCCGGCGGCAGCGCGATCGGGTTCATCGCGGGTGGCCTGCTGACCGAGTACCTGAACTGGCGCTGGTGCCTGTTCGTCAATGTGCCGATCGCGCTCGCCGCCGCCACCGGCGCCTACGTCCTGCTGAAGCGCGACTTCATCACCAAGAACATCCGCATCCCCCTGGACCTGCCCGGCGCGCTGCTCGGCTGCGGCGGCCTGCTGGCGATCGTCTACGGCACCTCGGAGGCCGAGTCGCGCGGTTGGGGCGACTGGCTGGTGCTGGCCTGCCTGACCGGCGGCGCCGCACTGCTCGCGCTCTTCGTGCTGGTCGAGCGCAACTCCACGCACGCCCTGCTGCCACTGCACATCATCCGCGACCGAAACCGCGGCGGCGGCGCGCTGTCGGTCGGCCTGGCCGTGATCGGCCTGTTCGGACTCTTCCTCTTCCTCACCTACTACCTGCAGTCGGTCAAGGGCTTCTCGCCGGTGAAGACCGGCATCGCCTTCCTGCCGATGACCGCCGCGATCATCTTCAGCTCCACGGGTGTGGCCGCCCGCCTGATGAACCGGGTCCCGGCCCGCAACCTGCTGGTCCCCGGCCTGCTGCTGGGCGCCTCCGGGATGGCCTGGCTGACCCAGATGAAGGTGGACAGCCCCTACGTGGCCATGGTGCTGCCCGCCGAGATCCTGCTCGGCCTGGGCATGGGCCTGGTCTTCATGCCCGCGATGAGCCTGGCCACCCTCGGCGTCGCGCCGGCCGAGACCGGCGCGGCCTCGGCCACCATCAACACCGCCCAGCAGGTCGGCGGCTCGTTCGGCACCGCGCTGCTCAACACCATCGCGGCCAGCGCCACCGCGAGCTACCTGGTCGGGAAGGACATCACCAGCAAACTGGTCCGGGACACCGGAGCGGTGCACGGCTACAGCATCGCGGCGGCCGTCGCCCTCGGGGTGTTCCTGCTCGCGGCGGTGGTGGCCTTCGTGATGGTCGACCACCGACCGGGCGCGGGCGAGGAGGTCGGAGAGGGAGAGGCGTCCCCTTCTCTTGCCACGAACGTTCAGCCATGATGGTCCCTCCCTTGCCGATCACCCGGTCGGTGGATTCTCAGACGGCTCTCAGTCGGAAATCATCCGGTTACCAGTCGTCCGGGCGATAGTCGAAGAGGACCAAGGCGCCTCACCCCGGTGCCGACCAGTCGGCCGACCGTGGCCACCGAGCGGGCAGGAGTCACTGTCTGATGAGCAGTCAGCGTCGGCGACACCGCAAGCAGCCCAAGTTCGGCCTGCGCCCGATGCTGGTGATCGCCACGCTGGGCGCTGTCCTGGCCGGTGCGATAGCGGGTGTCAGCCTGCTCACCTCGCGCGCCGCCGCCTCCAGCCAGCGGTCCGCCGCCGCTCCGTCGGCCCGGGCTGTGCACGGCAAGGACGGCAAGGGGTCCAAGCACCGCTCGGCGAGCTCCTACTCGCCCGCGCCGGCTGCGGCGCCGGCCGCTCCGCAGCCGAGCACCGACTCGCCGGTGGCCCAGCTCCCGCCGTCGAACGCCCCTTCCCCCTCCGCTTCCCCCTCCGCCGCCCCCAGCACATCCCCGTCCCCGTCCCCGTCGCCTTCCGACTCCTCTCCCTCGGCCTCGCCCTCCGACGCTCGGGCCCTGCCCAGCGCCTTCACGACCACCGCTTCCCCCGGGCCCGAGGCCGACCGGGTCGGCGCACTCTTCACCAACTCCGTCTCCGCCGGCAACCACTTCTGCACCGCGAGCGTGGTGCACAGCGCCACCCGCAACCTGCTGCTCACCGCCGCCCACTGCCTGAGCAGCACCACCGGCGTGCAGTTCGCCCCCGGCTACCGCAACGGCCAGTCCCCGTACGGTAGTTGGCAGGTCACCCAGATCTACACCACCACCGGTTGGTCGCAGAACGGCGACGTCGACCAGGACTTCGCCTTCCTCGAGGTCGCCCCCAACGCCAAGGGCCAGCAGATCGAGGACGTGGTCGGCGGCGGCACCCTCGGCACCAACGAGTCCTTCACCGCCACGGTCCGCCTCTACGGCTACCCCGACAGTGGTGAAGCGCCCCTGGCCTGCTCCAACGCCACCACCCAGCAGTCCGGCTACCAGCGCCGGATCGACTGCCCCGCGTACTCCGGCGGCACCAGCGGCGGCCCCTGGATCTCCACCACCACCGGCCGCGTGATCGGCGTCATCGGCGGCTACCAGCAGGGCGGCGACACCGACGACACCTCGTACAGCGCCTACTTCGACGCCACCATCGCCAACCTCTACCAGACGGCGGTGGCCTCCTCGGCCTCCTGACCCGGTCAGGAGGCCGAGGAGTCAGGACCAAGCTCACTCGCTCTCGAAGCCGCCGTCCTTGCCGGTCTGGTTGTCGTGCGTCTCGGTGACCATCCCGTGGCCGGCCGTCACGCTGCCGCTGGTGTTGTGGTGCTTGGAGAACCACGCGCTGTGCCCGTGCGCGCTGGCGCTGCCCGCAGCACCCACCACGGTGAGGGAGGCGAGGGCGAAGCCGATCACGGCGGTGCGAATTCGCATATGCATTCCATTCTCCGGTGGGCCGATCACTTTGGCCCGATATGTCAGAGAGAATGCACCGCCCACCCTGCTGAAGTCAGTCGCATACGCACGTGATCACCCTGATGGCCGCGCCACTTCGTCCTGCCGAGTGCTCAGATGGGCACAGTCCGAACAGACTTGTGGGCCCGGCCGCCGACACGACGAAGGCCCAGGTCATCAGACCTGGGCCTCGATCAAGCACTTCGGTGAAGTGCCCCCGGTAGGATTCGAACCTACGCACCCGCCTCCGGAGGGCGGTGCTCTATCCCCTGAGCTACGGGGGCTTGCCTGTCGCATCTCTGCGACGAGAAGAACATTACCAGCTCGGCGCGGTGCTTCGTGCAGGGGTTTGTGCAAAGGCGCCACGGGGGCGCGGTGGCGGCTCTAGGCTCGGTGGGGTGTCGGGTGTGTCCGGGCGGGTCCTCGTGGTGGACGACAGCGAGGTGATCCGTCAGCTGATCAGGGTCAACCTGGAGCTGGAGGGCTTCGAGGTGGTGACCGCGGCCGACGGTGCCGAGTGCCTGGAGGTGGTGCGCCGGGTGCGGCCCGACGTGGTCACCCTGGACGTGATGATGCCCCGGCTGGACGGGCTGCGGACGGCGGCCCGGCTGCGCGGCCAGGAGGAGACGGCGGCGCTGCCGATCGCGATCGTGAGCGCCTGTACGCCGGCGGATCTGGACCGGGGGGAGTCGGTCGGGGTGGACGGCTATCTGGCGAAGCCGTTCGACCCGGTGGATCTGGTGACCCTGGTACGGCAGTTGATGGGACTCAAGCGGGACCGGGGGAGCGGCTTCACCTTCGGCGAGTTTCGCTGAGAGCGAACAGCTGTCGGAAGGCACCATGTCTCAAACCGTGGCCTCGGCGCTGCCCGCCCCCGCCCCTCGCCTAGGCTTGGGCCCGTGACACCCGCAGAGCTCTCCCACGCAGTCCAGGTCGCCGTGCGCACCGCCGTCGAGGCGGGCGAACTGTCCGTCGACGTCCCCGAGCAGGTGACGGTCGAGCGACCGAAGAACCGCGAGCACGGCGACTACGCCACCAACGTGGCCCTCCAGCTCGCGAAGCCGGCCGGCAAGCCGCCGCGCGCCGTGGCCGAGTTGGTCGCCGCCCGTCTGCGAGAGCTGCCCGGGGTCGCGAAGGTCGACATCGCCGGGCCGGGCTTCCTGAACATCACGCTGGACGCCGCCACCCAGGGCGAGCTGGCCCGCACCATCGTCGAGGCCGGCGAGTCGTACGGCCGCAACGAGGCGCTCAAGGGCCTGAAGATCAACCTGGAGTTCGTCTCCGCCAACCCCACCGGCCCGATCCACATCGGCGGCGTCCGCTGGGCGGCCGTCGGCGACTCGCTCGCCCGGATCCTCAAGGCCACCGGCGCGGACGTCACCACCGAGTACTACCTGAACGACGCCGGCGTGCAGATCTCCAAGTTCGCCGCCTCGCTGCAGGCCGCCGCGAACGGCAAGCCGGTCCCGGCCGACGGCTACGTCGGCGAGTACATCGTGGACATCGCCAAGGCGATCACCGACGGCGTGCCCGGCGTGCTCGACCTGCCCGAGACCGAGCAACTGCAGGCCTTCCGCACCCACGGGCTGGGGCTCATGGTGGCCGAGATCCAGCGTTCGATGGACGAGTTCGGCACCCACTTCGACACCTGGTTCTCGGAGCAGTCGCTGCACGACTCCGGCGCCGTGACCAAGGCGATCGAGCGGCTGCGCGAGCAGGGCCACGTCTTCGACGAGGACGGCGCGATCTGGCTGCGCACCACCGACTTCGGTGACGACAAGGACCGGGTGCTGATCAAGGCCGACGGCGAGACGACGTACTTCGCCGCCGACGCCGCCTACTACCTCTCCAAGCGCGACCGCGGCGCCGAGGTCAGCGTCTACATGCTGGGCGCCGACCACCACGGCTACGTCAACCGCCTCAAGGCCATCGCGGCCTGCGCGGGCGACGACATGGACCGCAACATCGAGGTCAAGATCGGCCAGTTCGTCAAGATGCTGCGCGATGGTGAGGAGGTCCGGATGTCCAAGCGGGCCGGCAACATCATCACCATCGACGACGTGGTCGACTGGATCGGCGTGGACGCGGCGCGGTACACGCTGGCGCGGTCCTCCACGGACTCCACGATCACCCTCGACATCAACCTGCTGACCAGCCAGACCAGCGAGAACCCGGTCTACTACATCCAGTACGCGCACGCCCGGATGTGCTCGGTCCAGCGCAACGCCGACAGCAAGGGCATCGTCCGGAGCGCGGACTTCAAGCCGGAGCTGCTCGACAGCGAGTGGGAGTCCGTCCTGCTGGGCCAGCTCGGCGAGTTCCCGCGGGTGCTGGCGAAGGCCGGCGAGCTGCGCGAGCCGCACCACGTCGCCCGGTACCTGGAGGAGGTCGCTCGCGACTACCACCGGTTCTACGACAACTGCCAGATCCTGCCCAAGGGCGACGAGGAGGTCACGGACCTCACGCACGCCCGGCTCTGGCTCGCCGACGCGACGCGCACGGTCATCGCCAACGGTCTGACGCTGCTCGGCGTCTCCGCCCCCGAGCGGATGTAGCCGCCAACCTCTCGCACTTCAAAGGGGCGGTGACGGACCTTCGGGAACGTCACCGCCTCTGCCACAAGGGAGAACCAATGAGCCGCTCCGCGCACCCCGCGGGCCCCCGCCACGGCGACGTGCTGCCCGAGGGCCACTACCTCGCCCCGCCGGCCGACCTCAACGCGCTGGACGCCAAGGTCTGGTCCCGCACGGTCGCCCGGGACGCCGACGGCACCGTCACCGTCGGCGGGGTCAAGGTGACCGCGCTGGCCGCCGAGTTCGGCACCCCGGCCTACGTGATGGACGAGGCCGACTTCCGCTCGCGGGCCCGCGCCTGGCGCGAGGCCTTCGGCGCGGACGCCGACGTCTACTACGCGGGCAAGGCGTTCCTCTCCAAGGCGGTCGTCCGCTGGCTGCACGAGGAGGGGCTCAACCTCGACGTGTGCAGCTCCGGCGAGCTCGCGGTGGCGCTGGCGGCGGGCATGCCGGCCGGCCGGATCGCGCTGCACGGCAACAACAAGTCGGTGCACGAGCTGGAACAGGCCGTGAAGGCGGGGGTCGGCCACATCGTGGTCGACTCCTACCAGGAGATCGAGCGGCTGGCCGCGATCGCCGAGCACCAGGGCGTCCGGCAGCCGGTGCTGATCCGGGTGACGGTGGGTGTCGAGGCGCACACCCACGAGTTCATCGCCACCGCGCACGAGGACCAGAAGTTCGGTCTCTCGCTGGCCGGGGGAGCGGCGGCCGAGGCGGTCCGGCTCACTCTCGCGCAGCCGAGCCTGGAACTGCGCGGGATCCACTCGCACATCGGCTCGCAGATCTTCGACACGGCCGGGTTCGAGGTGGCCGCCCGCCGGGTGGTCGGCCTGCTGGCCGAGATCCGCGACGAGCACGGTGTCGAGCTGCCCGAGATCGACCTGGGCGGCGGCCTGGGCATCGCCTACACCAGCGAGGACGATCCGCGGGAGCCCGCGGAGATCGCCGTCTCACTGGCCGAGATCGTGCGCCGGGAGTGCGCGGCGGCCCGGCTGACCGCCCCGCGGCTCAGCGTGGAGCCCGGCCGGGCGATCGTCGGCCCGACCGCCTTCACGCTCTACGAGGTCGGCACCGTGAAGGAGTTGGCGCAGCTGCGGACGTACGTCAGCGTGGACGGCGGAATGTCCGACAACATCCGCACCGCGCTCTACGACGCCGCGTACTCGGTGGCCCTGGTCTCGCGCACCAGCACGGCCGAGCCGATGCTGGTCAGAGTGGTCGGCAAGCACTGCGAGTCGGGTGACATCGTGGTCAAGGACGCCTTCCTGCCCGCCGACCTGGCTCCGGGCGACCTGGTCGCGGTGCCCGCCACCGGCGCCTACTGCCGCTCGATGGCGAGCAACTACAACCACGCCCTCAAGCCTCCGGTGCTGGCCGTCCGCGACGGCGCGGCCCGGGTGATCGTCCGGCGCGAGACGGAGGAGGATCTCCTGCGCCTCGATATCGGATGACGAAAATCCTGTCTCAAACTCTGGAACGACGGTAGATCTTTACTAATCGTCCCCGAGACTGGGACACAAGACCGGAACCAGAACATGGGAATGAGCGGAGTCGGATGATGCGTACGCGGCCGCTGAAGGTGGCGTTGCTGGGCTGTGGTGTGGTGGGCTCCGAGGTGGCGCGCATCATGACGACAGACGCCGCCGACCTCGCCGCGCGCATCGGCGCGCCGGTCGAGCTCGTCGGCATCGGGGTCCGCCGGGCGGGCCGGGCCCGTCCGGGCGTGCCCGCGGAGCTGATCACCACCGACTCCGAGGCCTTGGTGAACCGGGGCGACATCGACGTGGTGATCGAGGTGGTCGGCGGCATCGAGCCGTCCAAGCACCTGATCCTGTCCGCCTTCAAGCAGGGCGCCTCGGTGGTCAGCGCCAACAAGGCGCTGCTCGCCCAGGACGGCGCCGAGCTGCACGCGGCCGCCGCCGCGGCCGGGGTGGACCTCTACTACGAGGCCGCGGTGGCCGGCGCGATCCCGCTGATCCGCCCGCTGCGCGAGTCGCTGGCCGGCGACCGGGTCAACCGGGTGCTGGGCATCGTCAACGGCACCACCAACTTCATCCTGGACAAGATGGACTCCACCGGCGCCGGTTACTCGGAGGCGCTGGAGGAGGCCACCGCGCTGGGCTACGCCGAGGCCGACCCGACCGCCGACGTGGAGGGCTTCGACGCCGCCGCCAAGGCCGCGATCCTGGCCGGCATCGCCTTCCACACCAAGGTCACCGCGGCCGACGTCTACCGCGAGGGCCTCACCGAGGTCACCGCCGCCGACATCGCCTCCGCCAAGCAGATGGGCTGCGTGGTCAAACTGCTGGCGATCTGCGAGCGGGCCGCCGACGGCGGTTCGGTCACCGCGCGGGTGCACCCGGCGATGATCCCGCTCAGCCACCCGCTGGCCAGCGTCCGGGAGGCCTACAACGCGGTCTTCGTGGAGGCCGAGGCGGCCGGCCGGCTGATGTTCTACGGCCCGGGCGCCGGCGGCGCACCGACCGCCTCCGCGATCCTCGGCGACCTGGTCGCGGTCTGCCGCAACAAGCTCAACGGGGCCACCGGGCCCGGCGACTCGGTCTACACCCAGCTGCCGGCCAAGCCGATGGACCAGGTGGTCACCCGCTACCACGTCAGCCTGGACGTGGACGACCGGGCGGGCGTGCTCGCCCAGGTGGCCTCGGTCTTCGCCGAGCACGGCGTCTCCATCGACACCGTGCGCCAGCAGGGCCGCGACGGCGACGCCTCGCTCGTCGTGGTCACCCACCGCGCCACCGACGCCGCCCTGTCGGCGACCGTGGACAAGCTCCGCGCGCTGGACAGCGTGCGCGATGTGGCCAGCATCATGCGGGTTGAAGGGGAGTAAAGCAGCCATGAACGCCGTGGTCGACAGAGTCAGTGGACACACCCACCAGTGGCGGGGCCTCATCGAGGAGTACCGCGACCGGCTGCCGGTCAGTGCCACCACGCCGGTGGTCACCCTGCTGGAGGGCGGCACGCCGCTGGTCCCCGCCCAGCTGCTCTCCGAGCTGACCGGCTGTGACGTGTATCTCAAGGTCGAGGGCGCCAACCCGACCGGTTCCTTCAAGGACCGCGGGATGACGATGGCGATCTCCAAGGCCAAGGAGGCCGGCGCCCAGGCGGTGATCTGCGCCTCCACCGGCAACACCTCGGCCTCCGCCGCCGCCTATGCGGTGCGGGCGGGGATGGTCTGCGCCGTGCTGGTCCCGCAGGGCAAGATCGCGCTCGGCAAGATGGGCCAGGCGCTGGTGCACGGCTCGAAGATCCTCCAGGTGGACGGGAACTTCGACGACTGCCTGACGCTGGCGCGCGAACTGTCCGAGAAGTACCCGGTCGCGCTGGTCAACTCGGTGAACCCGGTGCGGATCGAGGGCCAGAAGACGGCCGCCTTCGAGATCGTCGACATGCTCGGCGACGCCCCGGACATCCACGTGCTGCCGGTCGGCAACGCCGGCAACATCACGGCCTACTGGAAGGGCTACCGGGAGTACGCAACGGACGGCCTGGCCACCCGCACGCCGCGGATGTGGGGCTTCCAGGCCTCCGGTTCGGCCCCGATCGTGGACGGCGCCCCGGTGCTCAAGCCGCAGACCATCGCCACCGCGATCCGGATCGGCAACCCGGCCTCCTGGGCCTACGCCGAGGCCGCGCGGGACGAGTCCGGTGGTCTGATCGACAAGGTGACCGACCGTCAGATCCTGGCCGCGTACCGGCTGTTGGCCGCCAAGGAGGGCGTCTTCGTGGAGCCCGCCTCGGCCGCCAGCGTGGCCGGCCTGCTGGCCAAGGCGGAGGCCGGACTGGTCGACCCGGGCCAGCGGATCGTCTGCACGGTGACCGGCAACGGGCTCAAGGACCCCGACTGGGCGGTGGCCGGAGCGCCGCAGCCGCACGTGGTCCCGATCAACGCCGAGGCCGCCGCCCAGCGGCTGGGTCTGCTGGACTGAGCCGGCCGCACCGGACTGCGTCAGGTCGGTGACACCCGGACCTGACGACACGTCGACGTTCGACACCGAGGCGTTTCCCGCCGGATCGGGGGGTAACGCCTCGGTGTCGTTTTCGTTGTCCCATGTGAGGCCGATTCCACGCGAATTCCGGCCATAACCTGCAACACGGCAGATCGAAGGGGAGCGGGGTGTACCGCTGTGGAACCTCTCTTCGATACGCTGAGTCCTGGCGGCGTGGCACATGCCAAGGGTCTTCGCCCTGACGGGCACTGACACCCCCCCGCCGCCGTACCACCGCCGGCCCCTGACGACGGGCCTGCCTCACTTCCCCAGGAGAGTCCACCGCATGGCCGGTCCCGCGTTCCGTGCCGCCGCCGTCCGGGTGCGCGTCCCCGCGACCAGCGCCAACCTGGGCCCCGGCTTCGACGCCTTCGGACTCGCCCTGGGCCTGTACGACGACATCGTGGTCCGGGTCTGCGACTCCGGCCTCTCGGTGGACATCGCAGGTGAGGGCGCCGAATCGCTGGCCCGGGACGAGCGCCACCTGGTCGTCCGCTCGATGCGCGCCGCCTTCGACCGGCTCGGCGGACAGCCGCGCGGCCTCGAAGTCGTCTGCGCCAACCGCATACCGCACGGCCGCGGCCTGGGCTCCTCCTCGGCCGCCATCTGCGCGGGCATCGTGGCCGCCCGCGCGGTCACCATCGGCGGCCCGGCCGCCCTGGACGACGCCGCGCTGCTGGCCCTCGCCTCCGAGCTCGAGGGCCACCCGGACAACGTCGCCGCCTGCCTGGCCGGCGGGTTCACCATCGCCTGGACTGACGAGGACTCAGCCAAGGCGGTGCGGCTCGAACCGGCCGCCGAGGTGGTCCCGGTGGTCTTCATCCCGGCCACCGAGGTGCTCACCGAGACCGCCCGCGGCCTGCTGCCCAAGACCGTTCCGCTGGCCGACGCGGCCGCCAACGCGGGCCGCTCCGCGCTGCTCGTGGAGGCGCTGACCAGGCGGCCCGAGCTGCTGCTGGCCGCCACCGAGGACCGGCTCCACCAGGACTACCGCGCCTCCGCGATGCCGGACAGCGCCGCGCTGGTCGCCGCGCTGCGCTCCGAGGGCATCCCGGCGGTGATCTCGGGCGCGGGTCCGACCGTGCTCGCGCTGACCGACGAGGCCGGCGCCGACAAGCTGCTCCAGTTCGCCGGGGAGAACTTCGCAGCTCACCGGCTGCGGCTCGACCGTGACGGAGCAGGCGTCCGTCCGTTGGACGGGTGACCGTTCTCACTCGACCGACCGCGCGGCACCACGCGCCCGGCCCGCCCGTCGCCACGGTGCACGGCCGTGCGCCAAAAGTGCCGGGCGGGCCCGGCGGGCGGAACGGACACGATTGGCAAGCACCAGGCTGGGGAATGTGTGAGGGGGTCGGTAGTGTTAACCTCATGTCTGCATCAGGCGCCCCGCGGGGCCCGGTGCACCGCGTCCCCCTCCCCAGGACCCGATTCCACGGGCCCGAGGCGTTGTCGGGGACCACGATTCTCCGGGAGCCCGCCACAGCGCGTACGCAGCCTGCCTGCGCGATTGCGGCCGCATCCCGAAGCCGTGTCGGATCCCGACCCCCACCCTCCGCAACTGGCCTGAAGTCCAGTAGGGCGGGAGCGCGGGAGACCGTCACGCGACGGGGGCCCGGGATTCGCAGGCAGCGCGGTCGGCATGCAGTGTCGATTTCACTGGCCGCTCGCCGCACCACATTTCGCACCACCGTGCCTCGTGCACCGCACTTCGCACCTCTCCCCCCACCCAGCACCGTTGCGGTGGAGGGACCACCGCCTCCGACTTGCGCACCGCAGAGCCGCAGGTCAGACAGCACAACCGGTCGCCGAGCCAGACAGGCCGACGTCCGCTCCAGGGAAGGACCCTTAGTGAGCGACACCACCGATCTGATGGGCGCGCGCCCGGACGCCGACGCGACGGACACGCCCGCCGCCCCCGCGGCGCCGGCCAAGCGCCGCCGTACCGCTGCCGCAGGCCTTGACGGTCTGGTCCTGGCCGAGCTGCAGAAGCTCGCCTCGACCCTCGGCATCAGCGGCACCGGCCGTCTGCGCAAGAGCCAGCTCATCGAGGCCATCAAGGAGAAGAGCGGCGGCGACCCGCTGCTCGCCTCCGCCGGCACCGCGGCCGCGCCGGCGCGCGCCGCCGCCAAGGAGGCGGCCCCCGCGGCCGCCGCCGAGAAGCCGGCCCGCCGGACTCGCAGCACCGCCGCGGCCGCCACCGCGCCGGCCACCGAGGCTCCGGCCCAGATCGAGATCCCGGGCCAGGCGGCCCCCGAGGCCGCCGCTCCGGCGCGGGCCGAGCGCGGCCGTCGCCGGGCCACCTCGGCCGCCGGTGCGCCCGCCGCCGGTGCGCCCGGTGCCGTCGAGGCGGCCGCCGCGGGCACCGCCGTGGAGACCGTCGAGCCGGCCGCCGAGGCCAAGGCCGAGGCCAGGACCGAGGCGAAGGCCGAGGCGAAGACCGAGACCCAGCCGCGGACCTTCGAGGGCCGTGACGACCAGCGTGAGGGCCGTCGCGACCGCCGGGACCGCCGGGACCGCCGCGAGGGCGCCGAGCAGCGCACCGACGCGGCCGAGGGCGAGGGTGGCGACAGCCGCGAGTCGCGTCGCGACCGCCGCAACCGTCGCGACCGCGCCGACCGCCGGGACGGCCAGCAGGGCGGCGGCGCCCAGCAGCAGCCGGCCCAGCAGCCCGCGGCCCAGCCCGCCGCCGCCCAGCAGGGCGGCCAGGGCAGCCAGGGCGGTTACGACGACGACGAGTTCGGCGACGGCCGGCGCGGCCGCCGCGGCCGCTACCGCGACCGCAACCGCCGTGGCCGCGGCGAACGCTTCGAGGGCAGCGTCGCCGAGCCGCAGGTGGGCGACGACGATGTGCTGATCCCCGTCGCGGGCATCCTGGACATCCTCGACAACTACGCCTTCGTGCGGACCTCCGGCTACCTGCCGGGCCAGAACGACGTCTACGTCTCGCTCGCCCAGGTCCGCAAGAACGGCCTGCGCAAGGGTGACGCGATCACCGGTGCGGTGCGCCAGCCCAAGGACGGCGAGCGCCGCGAGAAGTTCAACGCCATGGTGCGGCTGGACTCGGTGAACGGCATGGACCCGGAGAGCGGCCGCAACCGCCCCGAGTTCGGCAAGCTCACCCCGCTCTACCCGCAGGAGCGGCTGCGCCTGGAGACCGACCCGGGCGTGCTGACCACCCGGATCATCGACCTGGTGTCGCCGATCGGCAAGGGCCAGCGCGGTCTGATCGTCGCCCCGCCGAAGACCGGCAAGACGATGATCATGCAGGCGATCGCCAACGCGATCACCCGCAACAACCCCGAGTGCCACCTGATGGTCGTCCTGGTCGACGAGCGTCCGGAAGAGGTCACCGACATGCAGCGCTCGGTCAAGGGCGAGGTCATCTCCTCGACCTTCGACCGTCCGGCCGAGGACCACACCACGGTCGCCGAGCTGGCCATCGAGCGCGCCAAGCGCCTGGTGGAGCTGGGCCACGACGTGGTGATCCTGCTCGACTCGATCACCCGCCTGGGCCGCGCCTACAACCTGGCGGCGCCGGCCTCCGGCCGCATCCTGTCCGGTGGTGTCGACTCGACCGCGCTCTACCCGCCGAAGAAGTTCTTCGGTGCCGCGCGCAACATCGAGAACGGCGGCTCGCTGACCATCCTCGCCACCGCGCTGGTGGAGACCGGCTCGCGGGCCGACGAGGTGGTCTTCGAGGAGTTCAAGGGCACCGGCAACATGGAGCTGCGGCTGGACCGCAAGCTCGCCGACAAGCGGATCTTCCCCGCGGTGGACGTGGACGCGTCCAGCACCCGCAAGGAGGAGATCCTGCTCGGCAGCGAGGAGCTGGCGATCACCTGGAAGCTCCGCCGGGTGCTGCACGCGCTCGACTCGCAGCAGGCGATCGAGCTGCTGCTGGACAAGATGAAGCAGACCAAGTCGAACGCCGAGTTCCTGATGCAGATCGCCAAGACCACGCCGGGGTCCAGCGACTGACGCATCGTCGGAGCGACACGGCCGCGGGCGGCCACTGGATTCCAGTGGCCGCCCGCGGCCGTTGGCGTCCCGGCCTGTCCCCGGCTCAGGACAGGGCTGTGACACGAAGCGGACATACCGTCCTATTGGCTCGCTTATGCTCGAAAGATGTCCGATGAACAGCAGCAGCCGAGTACCCGCCGGGAGCGCCGGGCCGCGCACCGCCGGGTGCGCAGCCGCAAGGCCAAGGTGCTGCGAGCCGTCGCCTTCACGGCGGCCGGCCTGGTGCTGGCCGGTGCGGGTACCGCCGGTTACGCGTACTGGAAGCTGAACGGCAACATCAAGAGCGTCGACATCGACTCCCAGCTCGGCACCGCCCGCCCCTCGGCCCCCAGCGACGGCTCGTTCAACGTGCTGGTGCTCGGCTCCGACTCGCGCAGCGGCGCCAACGGCAGCCTGGCCGGCGGCGACACCGGCGACACCGCCCGCTCGGACACCGCGATGGTGGTGCACGTCGCCCAGGACCACAAGACCGCCACCGTGGTCTCGATCCCGCGCGACACCCTGGTGGCCCGCCCGTCCTGCACCGCCAAGGACGGCAGCACCGTGCCGGCCGCCAAGAGCGCGATGTACAACAGCGCCTTCGAGGTGGGCGGCGCGGCCTGCGCGGTGAAGACCACCGAGCAGCTCACCGGCATGCGGATGAACCACTACATCGAGATCGACTTCGCCGGTTTCGCGGGCTTCATCAACGCCATCGGCGGCGCGACCGTGACCACCTCGGTGAACATCCACGACAAGGACAGCGGCCTGGACCTCAAGGCCGGCACCAACCACCTCAACGGTGACCAGGCACTGGCCTTCGTCCGGACCCGGCACGGCGTCGGGGACGGCAGCGACCTGGGCCGGATCGAGCTGCAGAAGCAGATGGTGAAGTCGATCATCAAGCAGATCGGCAGCATCGGGCTGTTCTCCAACCCGGCCAAGCTCTACTCGGTCGGCGACACCCTGACCAAGTCGATCACCACCGACTCGGCGCTCGCCTCGGTGTCCGCGCTGACCGGTCTCGGCGAGGAGCTCAAGGGGATAGGGACGGACCAGCTGACCATGGTCACGCTGCCGGTGGCGCCGGCCCCCGGCGACCCCAACCGGGTGGTGTCCAAGGCCCCCGAGGCCGGCCAGCTCTGGGACGCGCTGCGGGCCGACCAGCCCGCACCGAGCGCCATCGTCAGCAGCCAGCCGTCCAACCCGGCCGACCCCAAGGGATCGGCCGGCAGCGCGGCGAGCGCCACCGCTACCCCCTGAGGCGTGCGGAATAACCTCGGACCCGCGTCAGTTTGGGAAGAAGCGGTCAGTGCTGGCACACTGGTCCGTCGGCCCCGGTTCACGTGCGGCATCCAAGCCGCCGACCCGGCGCCCTCCCGATCACTAGGAGAATCCCTTGAAGCGCGACGTCCACCCCGAGTACGTGGTCACCAACGTGACCTGCACCTGCGGCGCCGAGTTCACCACTCGCTCCACCGAGACCTCCGGCGTCATCCGCGCCGAGGTGTGCTCGCAGTGCCACCCGTTCTACACCGGCAAGCAGAAGATCCTCGACACCGGCGGCCGCGTGGCCCGCTTCGAGGCTCGCTTCGGCAAGGGCCTCAGCGGCAACCGGGCCTAGCGCTCCCGCGGCGCCGGTCCTCGGCGCCCCCGCACTGCGGGGGCGCCGGGACCGGCGCCGTTCGCGTCTTGCCCCTCAGTCGCCGCCGGCGGATGTCACCGCACCCAACCACGCTCCCGGGAAAGTAGGCCCACCCCATGTTCGAGGCAGTCGAAGAGCTCCTCGTCGAGCACGCCGCCCTCGAAGAGCGGCTGGCCGACCCGTCGGTCCACGCGGACCAGGCCAACGCGCGCAAGCTGGCCAAGCGGTACGCCGAGCTGACCCCGATCACCCGCACCTACCGGGCCTGGCGACAGGCCGGCGAGGACATCGAGGCGGCCCGCGAGTTCGCGGCCGAGGACCCCGACTTCATCGCCGAGGCGAAGGCCGCCGAGAAGCGCCAGGAGGAGCTGACCGAGGAGCTGCGCCTGCTGCTGGTGCCGCGCGACCCCAACGACGACAAGGACGTCATCCTCGAGGTCAAGGCGGGCGAGGGCGGCGAGGAGTCGGCGCTGTTCGCCGGCGACCTGCTGCGGATGTACCTGCGGTACGCGGAGCGGGTGGGCTGGAAGACCGAGATCATCGACGCCAACGAGTCCGACCTCGGCGGCTACAAGGACGTCTCGGTGGCCGTGAAGACCAAGGGCATGACGGAGCCCGGCCAGGGCGTCTGGGCCCGCCTGAAGTACGAGGGCGGCGTGCACCGGGTGCAGCGGGTGCCCGCGACCGAGTCGCAGGGCCGCATCCACACCTCGGCGGCGGGCGTGCTGGTCACCCCGGAGGCCGAGGAGGTCGAGGTGGAGATCCACGCCAACGACCTGCGGATCGACGTCTACCGCTCGTCCGGCCCCGGCGGCCAGTCGGTCAACACCACCGACTCCGCGGTCCGGATCACGCACCTGCCGACCGGTATCGTGGCGTCCTGCCAGAACGAGAAGAGCCAGCTGCAGAACAAGGAGTCGGCGATGCGCATCCTGCGGTCGCGACTGCTGGCCGCAGCGGTGGAGGCGGCCGAGCAGGAGGCCTCGGACGCCCGGCGCAGCCAGGTCCGCACGGTCGACCGCTCGGAGCGGATCCGGACGTACAACTTCCCGGAGAACCGGATCTCGGACCACCGCACCGGCTTCAAGGCGTACAACCTGGACCAGGTGCTCGACGGCGACCTGGCCGCGCTGATCCAGTCCGCCGTGGACGCCGATGCCGCGGCGAAGCTCGCCGCGGCGCAAGAGCAGTAACCACCGCAGAGGGGTACGTACGGATGAACCTGCTGCTCGCCGAGGTGGCCCAGGCCACCCAGCGGTTGGCCGCGGCCGGCGTGCCGTCGCCGCGCTTCGACGCGGAGGAGCTCGCCGCACACATCCACCACGTCAAGCGCAGCCAGCTGCACACCGTGAAGGACGCCGACTTCGACGCCCGGTACTGGGAGGCCGTCTCCCGCCGGGAGGCCCGCGAGCCGCTGCAGCACATCACCGGGCGGGCGTTCTTCCGCTACCTCGAGCTGGAGGTCGGCCCCGGGGTGTTCGTGCCCCGGCCGGAGACCGAGACGGTGGTCGAGTGGGCGATAGAGGCCGTGCGCGAGATGGACGTGGCCGAGCCGCTGGTGGTGGACCTCTGCTCGGGCTCCGGCGCGATCGCGCTGGCCCTGGCCCAGGAGCTGCCGCGCTCCATCGTGCACGCCTTCGAGCTGGACGAGGGTGCGCTGAAGTACACCCGGCGCAACATCGACGCCAGCAGCGACCGGGACCGGGTCACCCTGCACGCCGGGGACGCCACCCTGGCCTTCGCCGAGGACCGCTCCTGGGACGGCCGGTTCGACCTGGTGATCAGCAACCCGCCGTACATCCCGCTGACCGAGTGGGAGTACGTGGCCCCCGAGGCCCGCGACCACGACCCGCAGATGTCGCTCTTCTCGGGTGAGGACGGCCTGGACACCATCCGCGGCATCGAACGGGTGGCGGCCAGGCTGCTGCGCCCCGGCGGCGCGGTGGTGATCGAGCACGCGGACACCCAGGGCGGGCAGGTGCCGTGGATCTTCAACGAGGAGGGCGGCTGGACGGACACCGCCGACCACCGTGACCTGAACGGTCGTCCGAGGTTCACCACCGCCCGCAAGACCTCGCTGTGACGACTGCTGTGACTACCGCTGTGACTTTCGTTGTGACTTCCAAGAGGGGACTGCACCGATGAGCCGCCGTTACGACTGTGCCGATGCCGGCGACCGTGCCACCGGGCTGCGCGAGGCCGCCTCGGCGATCCGCCGCGGCGAGCTCGTCGTGCTGCCCACCGACACCGTGTACGGGATCGGCGCGGACGCCTTCAACGCGGAGGCCGTGGCCGGTCTGCTGGCCGCCAAGGGCCGCGGCCGCGACATGCCCTCGCCGGTGCTGGTCGGCTCGCCGACCACCCTGCACGGTCTGGTCACCGACTTCTCCGAGAAGGCCTGGGAGCTGGTCGACGCCTTCTGGCCGGGCGGCCTGACCCTGGTGGCCCGTCACCAGCCGTCGCTGCGTTGGGACCTGGGCGAGACCCGGGGCACCGTCGCGGTCCGGATGCCGCTGCACCCGGTCGCCATCGAGCTGCTCAACGCCACCGGTCCGCTCGCGGTCTCCAGCGCCAACAAGTCCGGCCAGCCGGCCCCCAGCGACTGCGAGGACGCCGAGTACCAGCTGGGCGACTCGGTCGCGATCTACCTCGACGGCGGCAAGACCGAGCACGGCCAGGCCTCCTCGATCGTGGACGTCACCGGCAAGATCCCGGTGCTGCTGCGCGCGGGTGCCGTCAGCCTCGAGCAGCTGAGGGAGGTCGTCCCCGACCTGGAGGCCGGCAGTTGACGGCCTCGCTGCACCCCGGTCTCGACCCCGGCTGGGTGACGGGCGCACTGGCCGCCCGGCACCGGCCGGCCGACAGCTTCCGGATCCTCTTCGTCTGCACCGGCAACGTCTGCCGGTCGCCGATCGCCGAGCGGCTGACCCGGCACGAGCTGGACGCCCGGCTGGACGCCCGGGCGGCCGGCCGGATCCTGGTGGAGAGCGCCGGCACCTGGGGCCACGAGGGCGCCCCGATGGAGGCGCACGCGGCCACCGTGCTGGACGAGTACGGCGTGGACAGCCGCAACTTCGCCGGCCGTGAGCTGCTGGACGAGCACGTGGTGCTGGCCGACCTGGTCCTGACCGCGACCCTGGACCACCGCGCACAGGTGATCTCGATGGGCCACGCGGCGGGCCTGCGCACCTTCACGCTCAAGGAGTTCACCCGCCTGGTGCGGCTGATAGACCCGGCCACGCTGCCCGCGGTCGGCCAGGGCGCGGAGGTCGCCGAGCGGGCCCGGGCGCTGGTCCGGGCGGCCGCCGCGCTGCGCGGCTGGCGACCGGCCGCCAACCCCGAGGCGGACGAGGTGGACGACCCCTACGGCGCCCCGATCGGCATGTTCCGCAACTGCGGCGAGGAGATATTCGACGCGCTGGACCCGGTGATGACCGCACTGACGGGTGTACCGGGCCCGCGCCCTCAGGACAGTCCCGGCGCGGCGTCCTAGGCTGGTTTCCACCGCCCCAAGGCCCCGGAGCGCCGCCATGACCCTCACCGATGCCGCGCACGGTCTCGAACAGCACCGCCACTGGGAGCCCGCCGAGGCCCTGCGCACCGCCGATCCCGAACTGGCCGACCTGCTCTCGGCGGAGGCCGAGCGGCGGGCGAGCGGACTGCAGCTGCTGGCGGGGGAGAACCTGGCCACCGAGGCGGTGCGGGCCGCGCTGGCCGGCCCGCTGATCGACAAGTACGCCGAGGGCTACCCGGGCCACCGCCACCACACCGGCTGCGCGGTGGCCGACGCCACCGAACTGCTCGCGGTCTCCCGGGCCCGCACCCTGTTCGCCGCCGAGCACGCCAATGTGCAACCCCGCTCCGGGACTTCGGCGATGCTGGCGACCTATGCCGCGCTGCTGCGGCCCGGCGACGCGGTGCTGGCGATGTCGCTGGAACACGGCGGCCACCTCTCCTGCGGGTCGAAGGCCAACTTCTCCGGGCGCTGGTTCGACTTCATCGGCTACGGGGTGCGCGAGGAGGACGGCCTGGTCGACCTGGACCAGGTCCGCGAACTGGCCAAGGCGCACCGACCGAAGGCGATCATCGCCGGCTCGATCTCCTACCCGCGGCACCTGGACTGGGCGGCCTTCCGGGAGATCGCCGACGAGGTGGACGCCTACCTGATCGCCACCGCCGCGCAGACCACCGGCCTGGTGGCGGCCGGCGCGGCCCCCTCCCCGGTGCCGTACGCCGACGTGGTGGTGGCGGCCACCCACAAGCTGCTGCGCGGCCCGCGCGGCGGCCTGCTGCTCTGCACCGAGGAGCTGGCCGAGCGGGTGGACCGGGCGGTCTTCCCGTTCACCCAGGGTGGTGCGGCGATGAACGAGGTGGCGGCCAAGGCGGTGGCATTCGCGCAGGCGTCCACGCCGGAGTTCGGTGCGTACATCCGGCGTGCGGTGGACGGTGCGCGCGCCCTGGCCGGCTCGCTGGCGCTCAGCGGGGTCCGGCCGCTGACCGGTGGCACCGACACCCACCTGGTCACCGCCGACGTCGGCCCGCTGGGCCTGACCGGCGCGCAGGCCGAGCGGCGGTGCGCCGCGGCCGGGCTGCTGCTCGGCAAGTGCGCGCTGCCGTTCGACCCGGCGCCGGCCGCCGAGACCTCCGGGATCCGGCTGGGCACCGGGACGGCGGCGGCGCTCGGACTGGGCGCCGCCGAGCTCGGCGAGGTCGGTGAACTGATCGGTGCCCTGCTCAGCGGGGGTGAGCAGGCCGCGGTGGCGGCCCGAGTGCGGGAGTTGGCGGGCGGCGTGAGCCAGGAAGGCGCCCGGTAGAGCGAACCGCGATGCACGCACCGCGCGTCCGACTCAATAAGCTGTGTGCCGTGGCGACGCACCTCGAACCCCTCACCCGTGCGGGAGTACCTTCCGTACGCACCTGTCTGCGCGCGCGGAAGGAGGCTGTCGGTGCGTGAATACCTGCTCGTGCTGTTCTGCACGGCCGCCGTCACCTACCTGCTGACCGGGCCGGTGCGGAAGTTCGCCATCCTGGCGGGCGCGATGCCGCCGGTGCGCGCCCGCGACGTGCACCGCGAGCCAACCCCGCGGCTCGGCGGCATCGCGATGTTCGGCGGGCTCTGTGCCGGACTCCTGGTCGCCTCCCAGCTCCACAACCTGGCCAAGGTGTTCCAGAACGACTCGTCCGACATCCGGGCCTTGCTGTCGGGGGTCGGGATCATGTGGGTGCTCGGCGTGCTGGACGACAAGTGGGGCGTGGACGCGCTGGTGAAGCTGGGCGGCCAGATGATCGCCGCCGGCGTGATGGTCTACCAGGGCATCACGGTGATCTCGCTGCCGGTGCCCGGCGTCGGACCTGTCGCGCTCAGCCCCACCCTGGGCATGGTGATCACGGTCGCCCTGGTGGTCGTCATGGTCAACGCGGTGAACTTCATCGACGGTCTGGACGGCCTGGCCGGCGGCATGGTCTGCATCGCCGCGATGGCCTTCTTCCTGTACTCCTACCGGCTCTGGTACGGCTACCAGATCAGCGAGGCGGCGCCCGCGGTGCTGTTCAGCGCGCTGCTGATCGGGATGTGCCTGGGCTTCCTGCCGCACAACCTGCACCCGGCGCGGATCTTCATGGGCGACTCCGGCTCGATGATGCTGGGCCTGATGCTGGCGGTGGCCGCGGTCTCGGTGACCGGCCGCGTCGACCCCGACCTGATCACCGCGCAGACCGGCGGATCGCAGACCACCACCACCCACATCCTGGTGCCGATCTACATCCCGCTGCTGCTGCCGCTGGCCGTGATCGCGCTGCCGCTGGCCGACCTGCTGCTCGCCGTGGTGCGGCGCACCTGGGCCGGGCGCTCGCCGTTCGCCGCCGACAAGCAGCACCTGCACCACCGGCTGCTGGAGATCGGGCACTCGCACAGCCGGGCCGTGCTGATCATGTACTTCTGGGCCGCGCTGATCGCCTTCGGCACGGTGGCCTTCTCGGTCACCAACACCGGGCGCACCGTGGTGCTGGCCTGCGCCGGGTTCTGCCTGGTCGGCCTGGTGGCGCTGCTGCTGCCGTGGTTCAAGCCGAAGGCGCCGGCCGGCGTGCAGTCCTTCGTGCCGCCGCGCTACCGCCGTGGCGGCACGGCCCGGCGGGGCGCGGCCGTCACCGTCGAGGCGGTCGAGACGCCCCGCGGTGCGCAGCCCGCGCCGGCCGTGAGCGAGCTGTCCGCCGCGGACCGGGATATCCTGCGGGGCAGCGGCGCCACCGCGCTCGGCAGCAGGAGCGGCGACCGGCCGTGAGACCGGGCCGCTTGGGCTGCCGAGCGGCGCTCAGGCCGAGCGCGGCACCGTGATGGCGGTGAGCGCCAGGCCCTGCTCGGTCAGCCAGCGGCCGGTGAAGCCGGTCAGCTGGCGGCCCTCCACTACCGGCGCCGGGACCAGCAGCTGGGCCGTGAACCCGCCCTGCGCGTCGAAGGTGAGCGAGGCCTCCTCGAAGTCCAGGAACACGTGGGTGAGCGGGAACCAGGCCTTGTAGACGCTCTCCTTGGCGCTGAACAGCAGCCGGTCCCAGGGCACCTCCGGCCGCTGCGCGGCCAGCGCGCGCAGCCGGGGCAACTCCTCCGGCCTGGCGATCGCCTCCAGCACGCCCTCCGGCAGCGGCTCGGCGGGCTCGGCGTCGATGCCGATGGTCAGCACCTGGGACGAGCGGGCCAGCGCGGCCGCCCGGAAGCCCTGACAGTGCGTCATGCTTCCGACCACCCCTTCGGGCCAGCACGGCACGCCTCGAGGACCGGGCAGGATCGGCGCCGCGGGCACGCCGAGCTCGGCCAGCGCCCGCCGGGCGCAGAGCCGCACCGCGCGGAACTCGTCCTGGCGCGACTCGACCGAGGTGCTGATCAGCTCCTCCTCCGCCGGGGAGAGCCGCTCGGTCACCGGCCCCGCGCTGCGGTCGCTGACGCTCACCACCGACGACGGCAGGATCCGCCCGATCACGCCGCGCCCTCGGCCGGCGGCGCCGGAAGGATCCGCCGCAGGCCGGGCGTGCCGGAGCCGCGCCGCTGCCACTCACGCGGATAGCCCACTGAGACCTCCTCGAAGCGCACACCGTCGTACCAGGTGGTCCGGGGGATGTGGAGATGGCCGTAGACCATGACCTCGGTCCGGAACCTGGTGTGCCAGTCGGCCGTGGCGGTGGTGCCGCACCACAGGGCGAACTCCGGGTAATACAGGATGTCGGTCGGCGTGCGCACCAGCGGATAGTGGTTGACCAGGACCAGCGGCACCGACGGATCGCAGTCCGCCAGCCGCCGCTCGGTCTCGGCCACCCGGGCCCGACACCAGGCCTCGCGGCTCGGGTAGGGGTCGGGGTGCAGCAGGAACTCGTCCGAGCAGACCACCCCCACCTCGTGCGCGTGCTCCAGGGCCTGCTCCTGGGTGCGCGTGCCGGCCGGGCGGAAGGTGTAGTCGTACAGCAGGAAGAGCGGCGCGATCCGCACCGGCCCGCCCTGGCCGTGCCAGACCGGGTACGGATCCTCCGGTGTTATGACCCCGAGCTCCCGGCACAGGTCCACCAGCCGCTGGTACCGGGCGACCCCGCGCAGCTGCGAAGGGTCGTCGCCGTGCGACCAGAGTTCGTGGTTGCCCGGTGCCCAGATGACCTTGGCGAACCGCTCGGCGAGCAGCCCCAGGGCCCAGGCGATGTCGTCCACGATCTCGCTGACGTCGCCGGCGACGATCAGCCAGTCGTCCGGGGAGTGCGGCTGGAGCGCCTCGACCAGGGAGCGGTTCTCGGCGTAGCTGATGTGCAGGTCGCTGATGGCGAGGAGGGAACCGCCTCGCTCATCAGTGGTGTTCGTCACTGCGTGCCTTCCAGATGGTGCGGGAGCGGTCAGGCCTGAGTCTGGCGCCAGGCCCGGTAGGTGGCCGCGATGCCTTCACTGAGCGAGATCTGCGGCTGCCAGCCGAGGGCGGCCAGGCGACCGGTGTCCAGCAGCTTGCGCGGCGTGCCGTCCGGCTTGCTGCTGTCCCAGACCAGCTCGCCGGTGTAACCGACCGCGTCGGCCACCGTGCGGGCCAGCTCATGGATCGTCAAGTCGTAGCCGCAGCCCACGTTGACGGGTGCGTCGCCGTCGTAGCGCCGCAGCAGCACCTCGCAGGCGGCGGCCAGGTCGTCCGAGTGCAGGAACTCGCGGCGCGGCGTGCCGGTACCCCACAGGGCCACCTCGGGACGGCCCGCCTCCTTCGCCTCGTGGAAGCGGCGGATCATCGCCGGCAGCACGTGCGAGGTCTCCAGGTCGAAGTTGTCGCCCGGGCCGTACAGGTTGCCCGGCATCGCCACCACGTAGGAGGCTCCGTACTGCTTGCGGTAGGACTGGACCTGCACGATCCCGGCGATCTTGGCAATCGCGTACGCCTCGTTGGTGGGCTCCAGCGGCCCGGTCATCAGGGCGTCCTCGGTGATCGGCTGCGCTGTCACGCGCGGGTAGATGCAGCTGGAACCGAGGAAGAGCAGCCGCCGTACGCCCGCCGCGTACGAGCCGGCGATCACGTTCAGCTGGATGCGCAGGTTGTCCTCGATGAACTGCACCGGGTAGGTGCTGTTCGCCATGATCCCGCCGACCTTGGCGGCAGCGAGCACCACGGCGTCCGGGCGCTCTTGGCGCAGGAAGGCAGCGGTGGCGGCCTCGTCGCGCAGGTCGAGCTCGGCGCGGGTGCGGACGATGATCTCGTAGCCCGCAGCGGTCAGACGGCGGACCAGGGCGGAGCCCACCAGGCCGCGGTGGCCGGCCACGAAGATCCGGGCGGGCGGCGGCAGCAGGTCCTCGTGAAGGTCGGCCCTCTCCTGGTTGCTCATCGGTCCACCCGCACACCGACGCCGGCGACCTGGTTCTCCAACTGCTCGATGTCGGCGGCGACCATGATCCGCGCGAGCTCGGCGAACTTCGCCTGCGGGGTCCAGCCGAGCTGCTCGCTCGCCTTGGAGGCGTCCCCGATCAGCGCGTCCACCTCGGAGGGACGGTCGTAGCTGGGGTCGTAGCGCACGTACTCGCTCCAGTCCAGGCCGGCCGCGTCGAAGGCGACCTCGCAGAACTCGCGCACGGTGTGTGCCTCGCCGGTGGCCACCACGTAGTCGTCGGGCGTGTCGGTCTGGAGCATGCGCCACATCGCCTCGACGTACTCCGGCGCGTAGCCCCAGTCGCGGCGGGCCTCCAGGTTGCCCAGGTACAGCCGGTCCTGGAGGCCGGCCTGGATCCGGGCCACCGCGCGGGTGATCTTGCGGGTCACGAAGGTCTCGCCACGGCGAGGGCTCTCGTGGTTGAAGAGGATCCCGTTCACCGCGTGCATGCCGTAGGCCTCGCGGTAGTTGACGGTGGCCCAGTACCCGAAGACCTTGGCGCACCCGTACGGGCTGCGCGGGTGGAAGGGCGTCTTCTCGTTCTGCGGCGGCGGGGTGGCGCCGAACATCTCCGAGGAGGACGCCTGGTAGACCTTGGTCCGCACGTCGCTGGCCCGGATCGCCTCCAGTAGCCGCAGCGAGCCGAGCCCGGTGACGTCGCCCGTGTAGAGCGGCATCTCGAAGGAGACCCGGACGTGGCTCTGCGCGGCGAGGTTGTAGACCTCGTCGGGCTGTACCTCGCGCAGCAGGTTGACCAGCGCCACCCCGTCCGAGAGGTCCACGTAGTGCAGCTTCAGCCGGCGTCCGACGGTCTGCGGGTCCTCGTAGATGTGGTCGATGCGCTCGGTGTTGAAGCTGGACGAGCGCCGGATCAGGCCGTGCACCTCGTAGCCCTTTTCGAGCAGGAGCTCCGCGAGGTAGGAGCCGTCCTGACCGGTGATCCCGGTGATCACGGCCGTCTTCCGTGGCAGCTGAGACATCTGATGGGTCCTCATATCGTTCATGGGTCGGTGGGGTTGGGGCGATCGGCCGGGTGGGGCGGCCGGATGGGGTGGGGCGGCGGCTGGTACGGCCGCCGCCCCGGCACGGCGCGGGCGATTCAGCCGCGGACGCGCGCCAGGTACGCCTCGATCTCGTCCACCACCCGGATCGCGCCGCCGCCCTCGACGACCTCCTTCTGCATGACCCGGCAGCGCTCCTGCATCTCCTGGTCGGCGGCGACCTTCAGCACCGCCTCGCGCAGCGCCTCCGGGGTCACCTCGTCACCCGGGATCCGCAGCCCCAGGCCCAGCTCCTCGGTGCGGAGCGCGACCAGGTCGAGCTCGGCGGCCTGCGGCACCGCGACCAGCGGAGTGCCGTAGTACATGGACTCCATCGTGCTGCCCAGGCCCGAGTGGGTGACGAAGACCTGACCGTGTTCCAGCACCGCGAGCTGCGACGGGATCCGCTGCTTCACCTCGAAGTTCGCCGGGATCGGGCCGAGGTCGGCCGGGTCGACGTTCGGGCCGGTCGCGATGACGACGTTCCAGTCCAGGTCGGCGAAGGCGGCGATGGCCTTCTTGTAGAACTCTGCCCGTGCGTTCCAGACCGAGCCGAGGGTGATCAGCAGGGTCGGGTTGTCGTTCTGCGGCGGCTCCCAGTGCTCCTCGGTGCTGCGGTCGATCAGGCTGGGGCCGACGAAGACGAAGCGCTCGTCGAAGGTCTCCCCGGCCGGCTGGTAGGAGCGCGCCATGAAGACCAGGTTGAGGTCCTCGATCCCGTCGAGGATCTCCCCGGTCGAGCCGGTCGCGAGGTTGTGCGTCTCGCGGAACTCGGTGAGCCGGGTGAAGAACTCGACCAGCTTGGGGTGCTCGGGGGTGATCGAGGGGAACTCGCCGGCCAGCGCTTCGTTCAGCGAGTAGTGCTCGTTGGATGCGAAGAGCGGGATCGACTGCACCGCCGGGCAGCTCCACTTGGTGGCCAGCGCGCGGCCGGCGTGGTGCATCAGCGCGTCGTAGAAGAGCAGGTCGGGCTCGTCACCGACGAAGTGCGGCGCGGCGCCGGCCACGGCGGCCTCGTTCTCCAGCAGGAACTTCAGCGGACCGCCGGCCATCTCGTCGTCGGAGACCTTCTCCGGCGCGCTCTTCCCCTCCGGCCACGTGGAGGTGTAGTGCGCCACGGCCGCGCCGACCGAGGAGACCTTCTCGGTGAAGTCGGGGGTGGTGATGTAGGTGACCCGGTAGCCACGGCGCACCAGCTCGGCGACCACCACGAGGGTGGGGTTGATGTGGCCGTGGAAGGGCGCGTTGAGGATGGCTATGTGCTTGCTCACTGGTTCTGACTCCATGGGGCTGGTGCGGTTGTTGGTGCTTCGGTGATCAGGCGTTCTTGGTGTGCCGCGCGAGGTGGTCGGAGATCGTGCGGAGCACCGGCTGCTGCTGGGCCGCGAGATAGAAGTGGCCGCCCGGGAAGACCTCCAGCTCGAACGCCGCCGAGGTGTGCTCCTGCCAGGCCCGGGCCTCGTCGATGCTCGTCATCGGGTCGGCGTCGCCGGTGAGCATGACGATCGGGCAGTCGAGCTTCGCGCCGGGCACGTAGCGGTAGGCCTCGATCGCCCGGTAGTCGCTGCGCAGCGCCGGCAGGATCATCCGCAGCAGCTCCTCGTCCGAGAGCAGCTGGGCATCGGTCCCGTTGAGCCGCTGCATCTCGCGGATCAGGCCGTCGTCGTCCAGCGAGTGGACGTTCTCGTCCCGGTAGCGGTCCGGCGCCCGGCGCCCGGAGGCGAACAGGACCACCGGCGGGGCCCCGAGCTTGTCCTGGAAGCGCCGCGCCACCTCGAAGGCGAGAACGGCGCCCATGCTGTGGCCGAAGAAGGCCAACGGCCGGTCGGTCCACGCCTGGAGAGCGTCGAAGATCTGGTCCGCGAGCGGGGCGATGTCCTCGATGGACGGCTCACTGCGCCGGTCCTGCCGGCCCGGGTACTGCACGGCCAGCACCTCCACCGACGTCGGCATCGCGGCGGAGACCGGGAAGTAGAAGGTGCCCGAGCCACCGGCGTGCGGGAAGCACACCAGCCGGACGGCGGCCTCGGGGGAAGGGTGGTAGCGCCGAATCCAGGGATCGGTGCCCGCGGCAGCCACGGTCATGGTTCCGTCTCTCTTTTCGTCATGCTCGTCGGGTGAGGTGTTGCCTGGTGTGGTGCGGTGTGCTGAGGTGGCCGGCCGGTTCAGAGGACTTCGGTCAGCCATTCCTCGACGGCGTCCGCGGTGGTGGCCGCGTGATTCTCGACAATGGTGAAGTGATCACCAGGGACTGACGTCTCGTCATGCTTCAGCTGCCACTCGATGTGCAGCCGGTCCGAGGCGTCGGTGTTCGCCGTGGCGTCGCTCCCGAGCGGTATCTGATCCGTCGCGCGGACCAGGAGCGTGGGCGTGTTGACCTCCTCCGGGTGCCATTCGGGGAGGATGCGGTGATAGGCGCCCATCGCCGTTAGGCGGGTGGCGTTCATCAGGTCGCCGCCCAGCTTCTGCTCCCGGTCGAAGACGATGCCGAGCATGGCGTCGCCCACCCGCTGGCTGACCTCGGTACCCGGCCACGGGCTGTCCAGCAGGACCAGGCCCGCCGGTGCGGCCCCGAGGGCTTCGAGCCGCTCGGTGACCGCGTGCGCGACATGGCCGCCGGCGGAGTGGCCGGCCAGCACGAACGGCTCCTCACCGGCGTACCGCAGCACCGCCTCGGCCTGCAGCCGGACCAGGGCGTCGAACGTCTCCGGGACACTCTCCCCCTCGATGAACCCCGGCTGCGGCAGCACGGACACCTGCCGACGATCGCGCAGGGCGGCGGCGAAGCGCGAGTACTGCTGGGGCCCGGCCGTCGCGACCACGGCGGGGAAGCAGATCAGGGACGGCCTCGCACTCCCCGTGGCGAGGCGCACCGGCCGTGGGATGTGCGCGAAGGCCGTGTTGCCGTCGAACGACTGGCGCAGGCGCGAGGCCGCGATCAGCAGGTCGTTGCCGGCGGCGTTCTGACCGGTGCTGAAGGACTGGCGGAACAGCGCCACCAGGCCGGCCGGGACGACCTCGGCGCGCGGTGGTCGGTCCGCGGTGGTCTCCGTGGCGGGGGCTGCCTCGGGGGCGACCGCGTCCTCGGCCGGGGCGCCGGCTTGGTCGAGTTTGGTGCGGAGGAACGCGGCCACGGCCGTCGGCGTGCTCTGCTCGAAGAGCAGCGCGGCCGGGAGGCGCAGGTCCGTTGCCGAAGCCAGCCGGTTCCGGAGCTTGACGGCGGTCAGCGAGTCGAAGCCCAGGTCGAAGAACCCGCGTGCCGGGTCGATGGCCTCGGCCGACGCGTGGCCGAGGACGGCGGCCGCCTCCCTGCGCACCAGGTTGAGCAGGAGGCTGTCCCGCTCGGCGTCCGGCGCGCTCCGCAGCTGCTTGGCCATGGATGGTGCGGCGGGGGCTGAGGTCAGGTCGGCGTTGCCGGTCGGTGCTGCTTCGAGCCAGTAGTGGCGGTGTTGGAAGGCGTAGGTGGGGAGTTGGGTGGTGGTGCCGCCGGTGAGGAGGGGGGTGAGGTTGGTGGGGTGGCCGTGGGTGTGGAGGGTGGTGAGGGAGGTGAGGAAGCGGTGGTGGCTGCTTTCGTTTCGGCGCAGGGTGCCGGTGATGAGGATGGTGTCGGGGTTGTCGGTGGTTTCGGCGGTCTGGTCGATGCCGTAGGTGAGGACGGGGTGGGGGCTGATCTCGATGAAGGTGGTGTGGCCCTGGTCGATGAGGGCGCGGACGGTCTCTTCGAAGCGGACGGTCTGGCGCAGGTTGCGGTACCAGTACGCGCCGTCGAGGGTGGTGGTGTCGGTGAGTTCGGTGGTGACGGTGGAGTGGAACGCCACCTGGGCCTCGCCCGGCGCCAGGTCGGCCAGCAGGACGGCGAGTTCGGCTTCGAGGTCTTCGACCTGGGGTGAGTGGGAGGCGTAGTCGACGGGGATGCGGCGGGCGCGCACACCCTCCGCCTGATAGTGGGCCTGGAGCTCGTCCAGCGCCTGGGTCTCGCCCGACACGACGATCGAGGTCGGGCCGTTGACGGCGGCGATGGCGAGGCCGCCGTCGGGGCGGGTGGCCAGTTCGGCCTGGATCTCGTTCAGGGGGAGGGGGATGGAGAGCATGCCGCCGCGTCCGGCGAGCGCGGTGATGGCCTTGCTGCGCAGGGCCGCGACGCGGGCGCCGTCTTCGAGCGTGAGGGCGCCGGCGACGACGGCGGCGGCGATCTCGCCCTGCGAGTGCCCGATCACGGCGGCCGGCTGGACGCCGTAGGACTGCCACAGGGCGGCGAGGGAGACCATGACGGCGAACAGCACGGGCTGCACGACGTCGACGCGCTCCAGCGAGGGCGCGCCTTCCGTCTCGCGCAGCACGCCGGTCAGCGACCAGTCCACGAACGGCGCGAGGGCCTGCTCGCACTCGGCGATGCGCTGCGCGAACACCGGCGAGGTGTCGAGCAGTTCGACGGCCATCCCGGCCCACTGCGCACCCTGACCGGGGAACACGAAGACGGTGCGTCCCCTGGAGCCGAAAGCCGTGCCTCGCACCACATTGTCGGCTTCGCTGCCTTCGGCGAGCGCGGTCAGGCCGGCCAGCAGCCCCTCGTGCCCTTCGCCGATGATGGCGGCGCGGTGCTCGAAGGCGGTGCGGGTGGTGGCGAGGGAGTGGGCGACGTCGAGCGGCGTGAGCTCGGGGTGCGCCTGAAGGTGGGTCAGCAGCTGCTGGGCCTGAGCCTGGAGAGCGTCAGGGGTGCGGGCGGAGACCAGCCATGGAAGGACGGAGGGTTCGGTGGCGGGCACTGGCGGCTCGGCGTCCTGTGCGGGTGCCTGCTCGAGGATGACGTGCGCGTTGGTGCCGCTGATCCCGAAGGCGGAGACGGCGGCCCGGCGGGGCTCGCCGGTCTCCGGCCAGGCCGTCGCCTCGGTCAGCAGCTCGACCGTGCCCGCCGACCAGTCGACCTCGGGTGTCGGCTCGTTGACGTGGAGGGTCTTGGGCAGCACGCCGTGCCGGAGCGCCTCGACCATCTTGATGACGCCGGCGACGCCGGCGGCGGCCTGGGTATGGCCGATGTTGGACTTCACCGAGCCGAGGTGCAGCGGTCGGCCGTCGGGGCGGTTCTGCCCGTAGGTGGCGAGCAGGGCCTGGGCTTCGATGGGGTCGCCGAGCTTGGTGCCGGTGCCGTGCGCCTCGACCGCGTCGATCTGACCCGGTGTCAGGCGGGCGTTGGTCAGGGCCTGGCGGATGACGCGTTGCTGCGAGGGCCCGTTGGGTGCGGTGAGGCCGTTGCTGGCGCCGTCCTGGTTGACGGCGCTGCCGCGCAGGACGGCGAGCACCTGGTGGCCGTTGCGCCGAGCGTCGGAGAGGCGTTCGACGAGGAGCATGCCGACGCCCTCGCCCCAGCCGGTGCCGTCCGCGTCCGAGGAGAACGCCTTGCAGCGGCCGTCGGCGGCCAGGCCGCGCTGGCGGCTGAAGGCGACGAAGGCGGCGGGGGTGGACATCACCGTCACGCCGCCCGCGAGCGCGAGGTCGCACTCGCCGTTGCGCAGCGCCTGAGCTGCGAGGTGGAGGGCGACCAGGGAGGACGAGCAGGCGGTGTCGACGCTGACGGCCGGGCCTTCCAGGCCCATGGTGTACGAGATGCGGCCCGAGACGACGCTGGCCGCCGTGCCGGTCCCCAGGTACCCCTCGATCTGCTCCGGCGCGTGCTTAAGCAGGCCGATGTAGTCCTGGCCGTTGGTGCCGGCGAAGACGCCGGTGCGGCTGCCACGCAGCGAGGTGGGGTCGATGCCCGCGCGCTCCACCGTCTCCCAGGAGGTCTCCAGCAGCAGGCGCTGCTGCGGGTCCATCGCGAGGGCTTCGTACGGACTGATGCCGAAGAAGTCCGGGTCGAACTGGGTTGCGGTGTCCAGGAATCCACCCTCCTGGACGTAGCTGCTGCCCGGGTGGTCCGGGTCCGGGTGGAAGAGGGTCTGGAGGTCCCAGCCACGGGTGGTGGGGAAGCTGGCGACGGCGTCGGTGCCGCTGGTGAGCAACTGCCAGAGCTCGTCGGGGGAGTTGGCCTCCCCGGGGAAGCGGCAGCTCATGCCGATGATGGCCAGCGGTTCGTCGCTGTTGCTCGTGGTGGAGTTGAACTGGTTCTGCGGCAGATCGTCGTCGGTGCCGAGGAGTTCGGTGTGGAGGTGGTCGGCGAGGGCGTTGGGGGTGGGGTGGTCGAAGACGAGGGTGGCGGGGAGGTTGAGGTTGGTGGCCGCGTTGAGGCGGTTGCGCAGTTCGACGGCGGTGAGGGAGTCGAAGCCGAGTTCCTTGAAGGCGCGGCCGGCTTCGATGGTGGCGGCGTTCGCGTGGCCCAGGACCAGGGCGACCTGTTCGCGGACGAGGTCGAGCAGGAACTGGTCCCGCTCGGTGGCGGGGAGTGCGGTCAGGCGCGTGCGCAGGGCCGAGGCCTGGTCGCCCGGGGCGGAGTGGCCCTGGGGTGCGGACTCCAGAGCCGCGCGCGCCTCGGGCACCTGGTCGAACAGGGTGCTCGGCCGCGTCGAGGTGAACGAGACGGCGAGGCGTTGCCAGTCGATGTCGGCGATGGCGATGTGGGTGTCGCCGTTGTCGAGTGCGCGTTGGAGTGCGGTGATGGCGAGGTGGGGGGTCATGGGGGGCATGCCGCCGCGCTTGAGGCGTTCTTCGTTGGCGCCGGCGTCGATGAGCATGCCGGTGTCGGCCCAGGGGCCCCAGGCGATGGAGGTGGCGGGGAGGCCGTCGGTGTGGCGTTGGTGGGCGAGGGCGTCGAGGTAGGCGTTGGCGGCGGCGTAGTTGGCTTGGCCGGGGCTGCCGATGGTGCCGGCGATGGAGGAGTAGAGGACGAAGGCGGTGAGGTCGTGGTCGCGGGTGAGGTCGTGGAGGTGGTGGGCGGTGTGGGCTTTGGCGGTGAGGACGGTGGTGAGGCGGTTGGGGGTGAGGGTGGTGATGGTGGCGTCGTCGAGGATGCCGGCGGTGTGGATGACGGCGGTGAGGTCGGGGTGTTGGGCGATGAGGTCGGCGAGGGCTTGGCGGTTGGTGGTGTCGCAGGCGGTGATGGTGACGCGGGTGCCGAGGGTTTGGAGTTCTTGGGTGAGTTGGGTGGCGCCGGGGGCGTTGGGGCCGCGTCGGCTGGTGAGGAGGAGGTGGGGGGCGCCGTGGTGGGCGAGGTGGCGGGCGAGGTGGGTGCCGAGGGCTCCGGTGCCGCCGGTGATGAGGGTGGTGCCGGTGGGGGTCCAGGCGCTGGTGTTGGTGTTGGTGGGGGCGTGGGTGAGGCGGCGGGTGTGGATGGCGGTGTCGCGTAGGGCGAGTTGGTCTTCGCCGGTGGTGTTGGTGAGGGCGGTGGTGAGTTGGGTGGTGGTGTGGTTGGTGATTGTGGTGGGGAGGTCGATGAGGCCGCCCCATTGGTCGGGGTGTTCGAGGGCGGCGACGCGGCCCAGGCCCCAGATTTGTGCTTGTTCGGGGTTGTTGATGCGTTCGGTGGGGGTGGTGGAGACGGCGCTTTGGGTGAGGGCCCAGATGGGTGCGTCGATGCCGGTTTGGATGAGTGTCAGGGTGTCTTCGAGGTCCAGCAGGGAGACGATGCCGGAGGGGTCGGTGTTCTGGAGGGCGTCGGTGTTCTGGAGGGCGTCGATGGTGCGGGCCTGGACGGTGGCGCCGCCTTCGGCCAGGGCTTGGGTGGTCCAGTCGAGCAGCGGGTGGCCGTCGGTGGGGGTGACGACCAGCCAGGTACCGGTGAGCTGACGGGTCGACTGTTCGGTGAGCGAGTGCCAGGTCTCGCGGTAGCGCCAGGTGTCGACAGTCGCGTGGCTGCGTTGGTCCTTGCGCCAGGTGGAGAGCGCGGGCAGGACGGTGCTCAGTGGGGCGTCGGGGTCGAGCTGGAGGGTGGCAGCGAGGGCTTCGAAGTCCTGATCCTCCACGGCCTGCCAGAACTGGGCGTCCGCCGGATCCGCTGCCACCAGAGCGTTCTGGGGCGCGTCGAGCCAGTAGTGCTGGTGTTGGAAGGCGTAGGTGGGCAGGGGGGTGGTGGTGGCGCCGGTGCCGGTGTAGTAGGCGTTCCAGTTGATGGTGGTGCCGGTGGTGTGGAGTTCGGCGAGGGCGCGGGTGGCGGTGTGGGGTTCGGGGCGGTTGGCGCGCAGGAGGGGGATGGTGGTGGCGTTGTCGAGGGTGTCCTGGGTCATGGCGGTCAGGACGGTGTCGGGGCCGAGTTCCAGGAAGGTGGTTGCGCCTTCGGTGGCGAGGGTGGTGATGGCGTGGGTGTAGCGGACGGTTTCGCGGACGTGTCGGACCCAGTAGTCGGGGGTCTGGAGGTCCTGGGGGTCGGCGAGGGTGCCGGTGAGGTTGGAGACCAGGGGGATGGTCGGCTGGTTGTAGGTGAGGGAGGAGGCGATGGCTCGGAACTGGTCGAGCATCGGGTCCATGTGGGGGGAGTGGAAGGCGTGGCTGACCCGCAGGCGGCGGGTTTTGCGTCCTTGGTCCGCGAAGATCTGGGCGACGCTGGTGACGGTGTCGTCGTCCCCGGACAGGACGATCGAGTTGGGGCCGTTGATGGCGGCGATGGAGATGCGGTCGGTGAGGTGGGGGGTGATCTCGTCTTCGGTGGCCTGGACGGCGATCATGGCGCCGCCGGTGGGGAGGGCCTGCATGAGGCGTCCGCGTGCGGCGACCAGGGTCGCGGCGTCCTGGAGGGTCCACAGGCCGGCGAGGTGGGCGGCGGTGACCTCGCCGATGGAGTGCCCGGCGAGGAAGTCCGGCCGGATTCCCCAGGACTCGACGAGCCGGAACAGGGCGGTCTCCAGCGCGAACAGGGAGGCCTGCGTGTAGGCGGTCTGGTCGATCAATCCGCTGTCGCCGAAGACGACCTCGCGCAGCGGCGTGTCGAGGTGCTTGTCCAGCTCGGCGCACACCCGGTCGAAGGCTGCGGCGAACACCGGGAACGCCCCGTACAGCTCACGTCCCATCCCGGCCCGCTGGCTGCCCTGACCCGAGAACAGGAACGCGAGTTTTCCGCGTCCGGCCTGCCCGCGCACCACACCAGCCGCATCCCGGCCCTCGGCCAGCGCGGCCAGCCCTTCGAGGAAGGCCTCCCGGCTGTCGGCGACCACGGCCGCCCGGTGCTCGAACGCCGAACGCGTCGTCGCCAGCGAGTACGCCACATCCAGCGCCGAGGCACCGTCAGCCCGCACATGCTCCAGCAGCCGCTGCGCCTGCGCCCGGACCGCCTCCGCCGTGCGGCCGGAGAGGAGCCAGGGCAGGACGGCGGGCGCCGGCACCTCAACAGTCGGCTCGGCCTCCCGGGCGGGTGCCTGCTCCAGGATCACGTGCGCGTTCGTCCCGCTCAGGCCGAAGGCCGAGACGCTCGCGCGGCGGGGTTCACCGGTCTCGGGCCAGGGTGTGGCCTCGGTCAGCAGCTCGACCGCGCCCGCCGACCAGTCGATCTGCGGGGACGGCTCGTCCACGTGCAGCGTCTTCGGCAGCACACCGTGCCGCATCGCCATGACCATCTTGATGACGCCGGCGACACCGGCCGCCGCCTGGGTGTGGCCGATGTTGGACTTCACCGAGCCGAGCCGCAGGGGCCGTTTGGCGGGCCGGTTCTGGCCGTACGTCGCGAGTAGCGCCTGCGCCTCGATCGGGTCGCCGAGCTTGGTGCCGGTGCCGTGGGCTTCGACGGCGTCGACCTGATCAGGTGTCAGGCGTGCGTTGGCCAGGGCCTGGCGAATCACGCGCTGCTGCGAAGGACCGTTCGGCGCGGTGAGCCCGTTGCTCGCCCCGTCCTGGTTGATCGCGCTGCCGCGCACCACCGCGAGGATCTGGTGTCCGTTGCGCTGGGCGTCGGAGAGGCGTTCGACGAGGAGCATGCCGACGCCCTCGCCCCAGCCCGTGCCGTCCGCCGCAGCCGCGAACGGCTTGCAGCGGCTGTCGGCGGCCAGGCCGCGCTGGCGGCTGAACTCCACGAAGGCGGCGGGGGTGGACATCACGGTCACACCACCGGCCAGCGCGAGGTCGCACTCGCCGTTGCGCAGCGCCTGTACGGCCATGTGCAGCGAGACCAGGGACGCGGAGCAGGCCGTGTCCACCGTCACCGCCGGGCCTTCCAGACCCAGCACGTAGGAGATACGACCCGAGGCGACGCTGGCCGCGTTGCCGGTGCCGAGGTACCCCTCAAGTCCTTCCGGCACCTCGGTCAGCAGCCTGACGTAGTCCTGGCCGTTGGTGCCAGCGAAGACGCCGGTCCGGCTGCCGCGCAGGCTGGTCGGGTCGATGCCCGCACGCTCCACAGCCTCCCAGGAGGTCTCCAGCAGCAGGCGCTGCTGCGGGTCCATCGCCAGCGCCTCACGCGGCGAGATCCCGAAGAAGGCGGCATCGAACTGCCCGACCGCCTGGACGAACCCGCCTTCGCGCGCATAGGTCGTGCCGCGCCGGTCCGGGTCGGGGTCATAGAGGTCGGCGAGGTCCCACCCACGGTCCTCGGGGAACTCCGACACGGCGTCCCTGCCGTCGGCGAGCAGCTCCCAGAGTTCCTCCGGTGACCCGACGCCCCCCGGAAAGCGGCAGCTCATTCCGACAACGGCGATCGGCTCGCGCGATGCCACGGTGAGCTGTCGGTTCTGCTGCCGTAGGCGTTCATTCTCCTTGAGCGATGCGCGCAGCGCTTCGAGAAACTTCTCGGGAGGCGTTTCCATTACAGGCTCCACAATTCACGCATCGTCAGGAATCGGTGCTTTCGAATGCCATCCGGAGCAAGTCCTCGGCATCCATCGTGTCGATCGACTCGATCGACTGAGGGCGAATCTCGTTGGGCTCCGTGGACTGTTCCTCGCCGTGGAAGTCGGCCATCCGCAGCAGGACGTCCAGCAGGCCGGCATCGCGTAGCTGGGCCAGCGGGATGGTGGCCAGTGCCTCCCGGACGCCGAGCTCCTGAGAGTCCTGGCCCGAATCCCTGTCGGTGCCGAGGAGTTCGGTGCCGAGGTGGTCGGCGAGGGCAGCCGGTGTCGGGTAGTCGAAGACGAGGGTGGCGGGGAGGTTGAGGTTGGTGGCCGCGTTCAGTCGGTTGCGCAGCTCGACGGCGGTGAGGGAGTCGAAACCGAGCTCCTTGAACGCGCGGTCGGCCTCGATGCCGGTCGGGTTGGGGTGCGCGAGGACCAGCGCCACGTGCTCGCGCACGAGGTTGAGGAGATGGCGGGGGCGCTCTACGGCGGGGAGCCGGCTGAGCTGGTCGGCCAGGCTCTGCTGATGCGCGGGGGTGACGCCGACCTCAGGCGCGCCGGCGGCCTCGGGGATGCCCTGGAACAGGGTGCTCGGCCGCGTCGAGGTGAACGAGACGGCGAGGCGTTGCCAGTCGATGTCGGCGATGGCGATGTGGGTGTCGCCGTTGTCGAGTGCGCGTTGGAGTGCGGTGATGGCGAGGTGGGGGGTCATGGGGGGCATGCCGCCGCGCTTGAGGCGTTCTTCGTTGGCGCCGGCGTCGATGAGCATGCCGGTGTCGGCCCAGGGGCCCCAGGCGATGGAGGTGGCGGGGAGGCCGTCGGTGTGGCGTTGGTGGGCGAGGGCGTCGAGGTAGGCGTTGGCGGCGGCGTAGTTGGCTTGGCCGGGGCTGCCGATGGTGCCGGCGATGGAGGAGTAGAGGACGAAGGCGGTGAGGTCGTGGTCGCGGGTGAGGTCGTGGAGGTGGTGGGCGGTGTGGGCTTTGGCGGTGAGGACGGTGGTGAGGCGGTTGGGGGTGAGGGTGGTGATGGTGGCGTCGTCGAGGATGCCGGCGGTGTGGATGACGGCGGTGAGGTCGGGGTGTTGGGCGATGAGGTTGGCGAGGGCTTGGCGGTTGGTGGTGTCGCAGGCGGTGATGGTGACGCGGGTGCCGAGGGTTTGGAGTTCTTGGGTGAGTTGGGTGGCGCCGGGGGCGTTGGGGCCGCGTCGGCTGGTGAGGAGGAGGTGGGGGGCGCCGTGGTGGGCGAGGTGGCGGGCGAGGTGGGTGCCGAGGGCTCCGGTGCCGCCGGTGATGAGGGTGGTGCCGGTGGGGGTCCAGGCGCTGGTGATGGTGTTGGTGTTGGTGTTGGTGTTGGTGGGGGCGTGGGTGAGGCGGCGGGTGTGGATGGCGGTGTCGCGTAGGGCGAGTTGGTCTTCGCCGGTGGTGTTGGTGAGGGCGGTGGTGAGTTGGGTGGTGGTGTGGTTGGTGATTGTGGTCGGGAGGTCGATGAGGCCGCCCCATTGGTCGGGGTGTTCGAGGGCGGCGACGCGGCCCAGGCCCCAGATTTGTGCTTGTTCGGGGTTGTTGATGCGTTCGGTGGGGGTGGTGGAGACGGCGCTTTGGGTGAGGGCCCAGATGGGTGCGTCGATGCCGGTTTGGATGAGTGTCAGGGTGTCTTCCAGGTCCAGCATGGAGACGATGCCGGAGGGGTTGGTGTTCTGGAGGGCGTCGATGGTGCGGGTCTGGACGGTGGCGCCGCCTTCGGCCAGGGCTTGGGTGGTCCAGTCGAGCAGCGGGTGGCCGTCGGTGGGGGTGACGATCAGCCAGGTACCGGACAGAGAGGAACTGTTGGTGGTTGACAGGGGCTTCCAGGTGATCTGGTAGCGCCAGGTGTCGACGGCCGAACGGTCGCGTTGGTCCTTGCGCCAGGTCGACAGTGCCGGGAGCACGGTGCTCAGTGGGGCGTCGGGGTCGAGCTGGAGGGTGGCAGCGAGGGCTTCGAAGTCCTGATCGTCCACGGCCTGCCAGAACTGGGCGTCCGTCGTGTCGACTACCTCGTCTGCCGACGTCTCCTCAGGACCTTCGAGCCAGTAGTGCTGGTGTTGGAAGGCGTAGGTGGGCAGGGGGGTGGTGGTGGCGCCGGTGCCCGCGTAGTACGTGGACCAGTTGATGGTGGTGCCGGTGGTGTGGAGTTCGGCGAGGGCGCGGGTGGCGGTGTGGGGTTCGGGGCGGTTGGCGCGCAGGAGGGGGATGGTGGTGGCGTTGTCGAGGGTGTCCTGGGTCATGGCGGTCAGGACGGTGTCGGGGCCGAGTTCCAGGAAGGTGGTTGCGCCTTCGGTGGCGAGGGTGGTGATGGCGTGGGTGTAGCGGACGGTTTCGCGGACGTGTCGGACCCAGTAGTCGGGGGTCTGGAGGTCCTGGGGGTCGGCGAGGGTGCCGGTGAGGTTGGAGACCAGGGGGATGGTCGGCTGGTTGTAGGTGAGGGAGGAGGCGATGGCTCGGAACTGGTCGAGCATCGGGTCCATGTGGGGGGAGTGGAAGGCGTGGCTGACCCGCAGGCGGCGGGTTTTGCGTCCTTGGTCCGCGAAGATGTGGGCGACGCTGGTGATGGTGTCGTCGTCCCCGGACAGGACGATCGAGTTGGGGCCGTTGATGGCGGCGATGGAGATGCGGTCGGTGAGGTGGGGGGTGATCTCGTCTTCGGTGGCCTGGACGGCGATCATGGCGCCGCCGGTGGGGAGGGCCTGCATGAGGCGTCCGCGTGCGGCGACCAGGGTCGCGGCGTCCTGGAGGGTCCACAGGCCGGCGAGGTGGGCGGCGGTGACCTCGCCGATGGAGTGCCCGGCGAGGAAGTCCGGCCGGATTCCCCAGGACTCGACGAGCCGGAACAGCGCGGTCTCCAGCGCGAACAACGCTGCCTGCGTGTAGGCGGTCTGGTCGATCAACCCGCTGTCGCCGAAGACGACCTCGCGCAGCGGCGTGTCGAGGTGCTTGTCCAGCTCGGCGCACACCCGGTCGAAGGCTGCGGCGAACACCGGGAACGCCCCGTACAGCTCGCGTCCCATCCCCGCGCGCTGGCTGCCCTGACCGGAGAACAGGAAGGCGAGTTTTCCGCGTCCGGCCTGCCCGCGCACCACACCAGCCGCCTCCCGGCCCTCGGTCAGCGCGGCCAGTCCGTCGAGGAAGGCCTCCCGGCTGTCGGCGACCACGGCCGCCCGGTGCTCGAACGCCGAACGCGTCGTCGCCAGCGAGTACGCCACATCCAGCGCCGAGGCCGCGTTGTCCCGCACATGCACGAGCAGCCGCTGCGCCTGCGCCCGGACCGCCTCCGCCGTGCGGCCGGAGAGGAGCCACGGCAGCACCGCCGGGGCCGCCACCTCAACCGCAGCCGCCTCGCTCGCCACCTCGGGCGCCTGCTCCAGGATCACGTGAGCGTTGGTCCCACTCACGCCGAACGCCGACACCCCGGCCCGGCGCGGCTCGCCCGTCTCCGGCCAGGCCGTCGCCTCGGTCAGCAGCTCGACAGCGCCCGCCGACCAGTCGATCTGCGGGGACGGCTCGTCCACGTGCAGCGTCTTCGGCAGCACACCGTGCCGCATCGCCATGACCATCTTGATCACGCCACCGACACCGGCCGCGCCCTGAGTGTGTCCGATGTTCGACTTCAACGACCCCAGCAGCAGGGGCCGGTCCGCGGGCCGGTTCTGGCCGTAGGTGGCGATCAGCGCCTGCGCCTCGATCGGGTCGCCCAGCCGGGTACCCGTCCCGTGTGCCTCCACCGCGTCGACCTGACCGGCAGTCAGGCGTGCGTTGGCCAGCGCTTGGCGAATCACCCGCTGCTGCGAAGGACCGTTCGGCGCCGTCAGCCCGCTGCTCGCGCCGTCCTGGTTGACCGCGCTGCCCCGCACCACGGCCAGCACCTGGTGCCCGTTGCGCTGGGCGTCCGAGAGGCGCTCCACGAGCAGCATGCCGACGCCCTCGGACCACCCTGCGCCGTCCGCCGCCGCCGCGAAGGACTTGCAGCGGCCGTCAGTAGCCAGGCCGCGCTGGCGGCTGAACTCCACGAAGGCGCCAGGGGTGGACATCACCGTCACACCACCCGCGAGCGCCAGGTCGCACTCGCCGTTGCGCAGCGCCTGCACCGCGAGGTGCAGGGCCACCAGCGAGGACGAGCACGCCGTGTCCACCGTCACCGCCGGGCCCTCCAGGCCCAGCACGTAGGAGATACGACCCGAGGCGACGCTGCCCGCGCTGCCGTTGCCCAGGTAGCCCTCGAAGCCGTCCGGGACGGCCTTCAGCCGCGCGACGTAGTCGCTGTACATGACGCCGGCGAAGACGCCGGTCCGGCTGCCGCGCACGGACTCCGGTTGGACGCCGGCCTGCTCGAACGCCTCCCAGGTTGCCTCCAGCAGCAGGCGCTGCTGCGGGTCCATCGCCAGCGCCTCGCGCGGGGAGATCCCGAAGAAGGCTGGGTCGAACTCGGCCGCCTCGTAGAGGAAGCCGCCTTCCCGGACATAGCAGGTGCCGGCCCGGTCCGGGTCCGGGTCGTAGAGTCCGTCCAGGTCCCAGCCCCGGTTGGTCGGGAAGCCCGAGACCGCATCCCTGCCCTCGGAGACCAACTGCCACAGGTCCTCGAGCGAGTTGACGCCCCCGGGGTAGCGGCAGCCCACGCCCACGATGGCGACGGGCTCGATCTCCTTGTCCTCGAGCTCCTGGAGGCGGCGTCGAGTCTGGCGCAGATCGGTGGTCGCCAACTTGAGGTAGGAACGAAGCTTTTCCTCATTCGACATGCGTGGTCAGCCCCTCGAGGACTAGCAGGAATATCACGTACATGGGGTTCAGGACTTCCCGAGCTCGAAGTCCAGGGCGTCGAACAGCTCGTCGTCCGTGGCGGAGTCGAGGTCGTCGTCCGCGAAAGCCTCGTCGGCGGTGCCGCGCGAGTCGTTCAGCCTGCCGAGTAGGGCCTTCATCCGCAGGACGATCTCCAGGCGGGTGTCGTCGTCCTCGGCCGCGGCCTCCAGGACCGTTGCCAGCCGGTCGAGTTCCTTGAGTGCGGACGCGCCCGGCGCCACGCCGTCCAGGTGGATCTCCTTGCGGAGGTGTCCCGCGAGCGCGCTGGGGGTGGGGTAGTCGAAGACGAGCGTCGCCGGGAGTCGGAGCCCGCTCGCGGCGTTGAGCCGGTTGCGCAGTTCGACGGCGGTGAGCGAGTCGAAGCCGACGTCCATGAAGCCGCGAGCCGGGTCAATGGCGTCGCCCGAGGGGTAGCCGAGCACGGCGGCGGCGGTCGACCTGACCAACTCCAGGACCATAGCGTCCCGTTCGGCCTCCGGCAGGGCGGCGAGGCGCTCCTTGAGGGCCGTCCCGTTGCCGCCGGCACCGGTCTCGGCCGTCCGGCGGGCGGGCAGTCGGACCAGGCCGCGCATCATCGGCGGGATGTCCACCACGCCGGCCGCCGGGCGCAGGATCGCGTTGTCGAGCTTCATCGGCAGCAGGACGGCCTGCTCGCCGGCCTGGGCGGCGTCGAGCAGGGCGAGGCCCTCCTCGTTCAGCAGCGGGATCATGCCCCCGCGTGCCATCCGCCGCACGTCGGCGTCGGTGAGCTGACCGGTCATGCCGCTGGCCTGGGCCCAGAAGCCCCAGCCGAGCGAGCCGGCGGGCAGCCCCAGCGCCTTGCGGTGCTGGGCGAGCGCGTCCTGGAAGACGTTCGCGGCAGCGTAGTTGCCCTGTCCGGCGCTACCGAAGGTGGCGGCGGCGGAGGAGAACATCACGAAGGCTGCGAGGTCCAGGTGCTTGGTCAGGTCGTGCAGGTGGAAGGCCGCGTCGACCTTGGGCCGCAGCACGCGGGCGAGCCGCTCGGGCGACAGCGAGTCGATGACGCCGTCGTCCAGCACGCCCGCGGTGTGGACGACCGCGGAGAGCGGGTGCTGGGCCGGGATGATCGCAAGCAGCTCGCGCAGCGCCTCCCGGTCGGCGGCGTCGCAGGCGGCGATGGTCACCGAGGCGCCGAGCGCGGTGAGTTCGGCCGTCAGCTCGGCCGCGCCGGGAGCGGTGGCGCCGCTGCGGCTGGCCAGCAGCAGGTGCCGCACCTGGTGTTCGGTCACCAGGTGGCGGGCGACCAGGCCGCCCAGGGTGCCGGTCGCGCCGGTGATCAGCACGGTGCCGGTCCCGAAGCCGCGCGGCGCGGCGTCGGCCTGGGCCGGCCGCACGGCACGGCTCAGCCGCGGCACATTGATCTGCCCACGTCGCACAGCAAGCTGTCCCTCCCCCGTTGTCCTGGCCCAGCTCGCCGCGGGCAGCAGCACCGCGCAGGATTCCTCCTCGCCGTCCACGTCGATGACGGTGAAACGGCCAGGGTTTTCCGACTGAGCAGATCGAATCAGTCCCCAGATCGGAGCGGAAACCAGACCTGGGACATCCTCACTCGCACGCGTGGAGACAGCGTGATGAGTGATCAGAGCCAGCTGCGACGATGCGAACTGATGATCGACCAGCCAGGACTGTATCAGAGTCAGAACTTCCTGGGTCATCGCGCGAGCGTCGTCCGGGAGGCTTTCGGAATCGACGTGCGAGGGCCCGGCGCAGGTGACGAACACCACGTCAGGGGCGCTCTGACCAGCGGCGATACGCTTGCTCAACGAGGTCAGATCCGGGTGCTGCTCCAGCCGGTACCCGGCCGTGCGCAGCGTCTTCTCCAGGCCGAGCGTGTCCGGCCCAACGAGAACGAACGATCCCTGCGGCGAAGCGGAAATCGGGGAACTCGGCCCCCCCCGTACCCAGTCGATCTGGAACAGCGCATCACTCAGCGTGCTCCGGGCGGCCGTGAGTTGCCCGGAACTGATCGCACGCAGAGCGAGCGATTCCGCACGGGCGACCGGGGCGCCGGTGCCGTCCGCGATGGTGAGCGCGAGGGTGTCGGTCCCGGTGGGCGTGAGCCGGACGCGCAGTGAAGTCGCGCCGACCGCATGCAGGGTGACGGACTCCCAGGAGAACGGGAGCACCGGCGCCGAGGCATTCGTGCCGCCGTCGGAGCCGGCAGCGGCGGTGCGGGTCAGCCCGACGGCGTGCAGGGCGGCGTCGAGCAGCGCGGGGTGGATGGTGCAGTGCGCGGCCTGGGCGCGCTGCTCCTGCGGGAGCGTGACCTCGGCGTAGATGCTGCCGTCGTGCTGCCAGGCGGTGTGCAGGCCCTGGAAGGCGGGGCCGTAGCCGTAGCCGGCCTGGTCGAGGGTGGGGTAGAGCGCGCTCAGGTCGATCGGGGTGGCGCCGGCCGGGGGCCATACGGTCAGGCCGGCGGGCGCGGACTCGATCACCGGTTGGGCGGTCAGTGTACCGGCGGCGTGCTGGGTCCAGGGGCTGCCGTGGGCGGCGTTCTCCGGCTGGGAGTGGATGGTGATGGTGCGTCGGCCGGTGTCGTCGGGGGTGCTGACGGCGACCTGGAGGCGGGTGGCGCCGGTGGTGTGGAGGGTGAGTGGGGTGTGGAGGGTGAGTTCTTCGAGGTGGGTGGTGTTGGTGTGGTCGCCGGCGTGGAGGGCGAGTTCGACGTAGGCGGTGCCGGGGAGGATGACGGTGCCGTTGACGGCGTGGTCGGCCAGCCAGGGGTGGGTGGTGAGGGAGAGCCGGCCGGTGAGGAGCAGGGTGTCGGTGTCGGCGGGCTTGATCACCGCGCTGAGGAGAGGGTGGGTGGTGGTGGCCAGGCCGGCTGAGGTCAGGTCGGCGTTGCCGGTCGGTGCTGCTTCGAGCCAGTAGTGGCGGTGTTGGAAGGCGTAGGTGGGGAGGGGGGTGGTGGTGCCGCCGGCGAGGAGCCCGCTGAGGTCGGTGGGGTGGCCGTGGGTGTGGAGGGTGGCCAGGGAGGTGAGGAAGCGCTGCTGGCCGCCTTCGTTTCGGCGCAGGGTGCCGGTGATGAGGACGTCGCTGGAGGTTTCCTCGATGCCGTAGGTGAGGACGGGGTGGGGGCTGATCTCGATGAAGGTGGTGTGGCCCTGGTCGATGAGGGCGCGGACGGTCTCTTCGAAGCGGACGGTCTGGCGCAGGTTGCGGTACCAGTACGCGCCGTCGAGGGTGGTGGTGTCCATCGGCATGGTGGTGACGGTGGAGTGGAATGCCACCTGGGCCTCGCGTGGCGCCAGGTCGGCCAGCAGGTCCGCGAGCTCCGTCTCGAGGTCTTCGACCTGGGGTGAGTGGGAGGCGTAGTCGACGGGGATGCGGCGGGCGCGCACGCCTGCGTTCTCGTAGTGGGCCTGGAGCTGGTCCAGCGCCTGGGTCTCGCCCGATACGACGATCGAGGTCGGGCCGTTGACGGCGGCGACGGCGAGGCCGCCGTCGGGGCGGGTGTCCAGCTCCTGCTCGACGGCCGCCAGGGGGAGGGGGATGGAGAGCATGCCGCCGCGTCCGGCGAGCGCGGTGATGGCCTTGCTGCGCAGGGCCGCGACGCGGGCGCCGTCTTCGAGCGTGAGGGCGCCGGCGACGACGGCGGCGGCGATCTCGCCCTGCGAGTGCCCGATCACGGCGGCCGGCTGGACGCCGTAGGACTGCCAGAGGGCGGCGAGGGAGACCATGACGGCGAACAGCACGGGCTGCACGACGTCGACGCGCTCCAGCGAGGGCGCGCCCTCGGCTTCGCGCAGCACGCCGGTCAACGACCAGTCCACGAACGGCGCGAGGGCCTGCTCGCACTCGGCGATCCGCTGCGCGAACACCGGCGAGGTGTCGAGCAGTTCGACGGCCATCCCGGCCCACTGCGCACCCTGACCGGGGAACACGAACACCGTGCGCCCACCCGTGCCGGTGCCGCGCACGAGGTTCGGGTTCTCCTGGCCGGTCGCGAGCGCGGCCAGGCCGTCGAGGAGGGTCTCGTGGCTGTCGCCGATGATGGCGGCGCGGTGCTCGAAGGCGGTGCGGGTGGTGGCGAGGGAGTACGCGACGTCGAGCGGCTTCAGCTCGGGGTGCGCCTGGACGTGCTCCAGCAGGCGCTGGGCCTGGGCCTGGACAGCGTCAGCAGTGCGGCCGGAGATGAGCCAGGGCAGGGCGCCGGACATCGTGACCTCGGCGGTCGGCTCGCTCTCGCGGGCGGGGGCCTGCTCCAGGATGACGTGCGCGTTGGTGCCGCTCACGCCGAACGAGGACACCGCCGCCCGGCGCGGCTCGCCGGTCTCCGGCCAGGTCATCGCCTCGGTCAGCAGCTCGACCGCGCCCTCGGACCAGTCCACCTGCGGCGTCGGCTCGTCCACGTGCAGCGTCTTCGGGAGCACACCGTGCCGGAGAGCCTCGACCATCTTGATGATGCCGCCGGCACCCGAAGCCGCCTGTGTGTGGCCGATGTTGGACTTGAGCGAGCCGAGGCGCAGCGGCCGGTCGGCCGGGCGGTTCTGCCCGTAGGTGGCGAGCAGGGCCTGGGCTTCGATCGGGTCGCCGAGCTTGGTGCCGGTGCCGTGTGCCTCCACCGCGTCGATCTGACTTGCCGTCAGACCCGCGTTGGTCAGCGCTTGGCGGATCACCCGCTGCTGCGACGGCCCGTTCGGCGCGGTGAGCCCGTTGCTCGCGCCGTCCTGGTTCACGGCCGTGCCGCGCACTACCGCGAGGATCGGGTGCCCGTTGCGCTCGGCATCCGAGAGCCGCTCCACCACGATCACACCGGCGCCCTCGCCCCATGCGGCGCCGTCGGCGGCCGCCGCGAAGGACTTGGCGCGGCCGTCCGGAGCGAGTGCCCGCTGACGGCTGAACTCCATGAACGCCACCGGCGTGGCCATGATCGAGACACCGCCGGCGAGCGCCAGGTCGCACTCGCCGTTGCGCAGCGCCTGCACCGCGAGGTGCAGGGCCACCAGCGAGGACGAGCAGGCGGTGTCGACCGTCACCGCCGGACCTTCGAGGCCGAAGGCGTAGGAGAGGCGCCCGGAGACCACGCTGGCGGAGGTCGCGGTGGCGAGGTAGCCCTCGGCGGCCTCCCCTGCCTCGCTCAGCAGCATGGTGTAGTCCTGGCCGTTGGTGCCCGTGAAGACGCCCGTCCGGCTGCCGCTCAGGGACGTCGGGTCGATGCCCGCGCGCTCCACCGCCTCCCAGGCGGTCTCCAGCAGCAGGCGCTGCTGCGGGTCCATGACGAGCGCCTCGCGCGGCGAGATGCCGAAGAAGTCGGCGTCGAACTCGGCGACGTCGTACAGGAATCCGCCGCTACGCACATACGACGTGCCGCGCTGATCGGGGTCTGGGTCGTACAGCCCGTCCAGGTCCCAGCCGCGGTTGGTGGGGAACCCGGAGATCGCGTCGGTCGCGTTCGCCACCAACTGCCACAGGTCCGCCGGGGAGGCCACGCCGCCTGGGTAGCGGCACCCCAGTCCGACGATCGCGATGGGCTCGTCGAGCGAGGCCACCACGGCCGGCGAACCGGCCGGCTGCTCGGCGGTGTTGGAGATCTCGCCGAGCATGAACTTGGCCAGCGAGGTGGCGTTCGGGTAGTCGAAGACCAGGGTGGCGGGCAGGCTCAGGCCGGTGACCGTCTTCAGGCGGTTGCGCAGCTCGACGGCCATCAGGGAGTCGAAGCCGAGTTCCATGAACGCGCGGCCCGCCTCGACCGCCTCCGGACCGGAGAAGCCCAGCACGAGCGCGACCTGGGACCTGATCAACTCCACGACCAGTCGACCCTGTTCGGCCTCGGGGAGGCCGGTCACCTGCTTGGCCAGCGAGGTGTCGTCGGCGGCCGACGGCTGGGCCGCAGAACCTGTGGCGCCCAGCGCCTGGCGGACCTCGGGGAGGTCGGAGATCAGCGGTGCGGGCCGCGTCGAGGTGAACGCCGGGGCCAGACGCTCCCAGTCGATGTCAGCCACGGTCGCCGTGGCGTCACCCGAGGCCACCAGCGGGCCGAACAGCGCGACCGCCGACGCCGCGGGCAGAGCGGCCACGCCGCTGCGACGGAGCTGGACCTCGCTGGCCCCCGCGTCGGCCCAGGGGCCCCAGGCGATGGAGGTGGCGGGGAGGCTGTCGGTGTGGCGTTGGTGGGCGAGGGCGTCGAGGTAGGCGTTGGCGGCAGCCTGGGTGGCCTGCCCGGCGTTGCCCAGGACGCCCACGATGGAGGAGTAGAGGACGAAGGCGGTGAGGTCGTGGTCGCGGGTGAGGTCGTGGAGGTGGTGGGCGGTGTGGGCTTTGGCGGTGAGGACGGTGGTGAGGCGGTTGGGGGTGAGGGTGGTGATGGTGGCGTCGTCGAGGATGCCGGCGGTGTGGATGACGGCGGTGAGGTCGGGGTGTTGGGCGATGAGGTCGGCGAGGGCTTGGCGGTTGGTGGTGTCGCAGGCGGTGATGGTGACGCGGGTGCCGAGGGTTTGGAGTTCTTGGGTGAGTTGGGTGGCGCCGGGGGCGTTGGGGCCGCGTCGGCTGGTGAGGAGGAGGTGGGGGCGCCGTGGTGGGCGAGGTGGCGGGCGAGGTGGGTGCCGAGGGCTCCGGTGCCGCCGGTGATGAGGGTGGTGCCGGTGGGGGTCCAGGCGCTGGTGATGGTGTTGGTGTTGGTGTTGGTGGGGGCGTGGGTGAGGCGGCGGGTGTGGATGGCGGTGTCGCGTAGGGCGAGTTGGTCTTCGCCGGTGGTGTTGGTGAGGGCGGTGGTGAGTTGGGTGGTGGTGTGGTTGGTGATTGTGGTGGGGAGGTCGATGAGGCCGCCCCATTGGTCGGGGTGTTCGAGGGCGGCGACGCGGCCCAGGCCCCAGATTTGTGCTTGTTCGGGGTTGTTGATGCGTTCGGTGGGGGTGGTGGAGACGGCGCTTTGGGTGAGGGCCCAGATGGGTGCGTCGATGCCGGTTTGGATGAGTGTCAGGGTGTCTTCGAGGTCCAGTAGGGAGACGATGCCGGAGGGGTCGGTGTTCTGGAGGGCGTCGGTGTTCTGGAGGGCGTCGATGGTGCGGGTCTGGACGGTGGCGCCGGCGGTGGTGAGGGCTTGGGTGGTCCAGTCGAGCAGCGGGTGGCCGTCGGTGGGGGTGACGACCAGCCAGGTACCGGTGAGGTTGCCGGTGCTGGTCGTGGTGAGGGGCTTCCAGGTGATCTGGTAGCGCCAGGTGTCGACGGCCGAACGGTCGCGTTGGTCCTTGCGCCAGGTGGAGAGCGCGGGCAGGACGGTGCTCAGTGGGGCGTCGGGGTCGAGCTGGAGGGTGGCAGCGAACGCCTGGAGGTCCTCGCGTTCGACGGTCTCCCAGAAGGACTGGTCCGTGGGGTCGCTGGCGACCGGGGTTCCTTCGAGCCAGTAGTGCTGGTGTTGGAAGGCGTAGGTGGGCAGGGGGGTGGTGGTGGCGCCGGTGCCCGCGTAGTAGGCGGACCAGTCGACGGGGGTGCCGGTCGCGTGCAACTCCGCGAGGGCACCGGTGATGTTGCGCTCTTCGGGGCGGTTGGCGCGCTGGAGGGGGATGGTGGTGGCGTTGTCGAGGGTGTCCTGGGTCATGGCGGTCAGGACGGTGTCGGGGCCGAGTTCCAGGAAGGTGGTTGCGCCTTCGGTGGCGAGGGTGGTGATGGCGTGGGTGTAGCGGACGGTTTCGCGGACGTGTCGGACCCAGTAGTCGGGGGTCTGGAGGTCCTGGGGGTCGGCGAGGGTGCCGGTGAGGTTGGAGACCAGGGGGGTGGTCGGCTGGTTGTAGGTGAGGGAGGAGGCGATGGCTCGGAACTGGTCGAGCATCGGGTCCATGTGGGGGGAGTGGAAGGCGTGGCTGACCCGCAGGCGGCGGGTTTTGCGTCCTTGGTCCGCGAAGATCTGGGCGACGCTGGTGACGGTGTCGTCGTCCCCGGACAGGACGATCGAGTTGGGGCCGTTGATGGCGGCGATGGAGATGCGGTCGGTGAGGTGGGGGGTGATCTCGTCTTCGGTGGCCTGGACGGCGATCATGGCGCCGCCGGTGGGGAGGGCCTGCATGAGGCGTCCGCGTGCGGCGACCAGGGTCGCGGCGTCCTGGAGGGTCCACAGGCCGGCGAGGTGGGCGGCGGTGACCTCGCCGATGGAGTGCCCGGCGAGGAAGTCCGGCCGGATTCCCCAGGACTCGACGAGCCGGAACAGGGCGGTCTCCAGCGCGAACAGGGAGGCCTGCGTGTAGGCGGTCTGGTCGATCAATCCGCTGTCGCCGAAGACGACCTCGCGCAGCGGGGTGTCGAGGTGCTTGTCCAGCTCGGCGCACACCCGGTCGAAGGCTGCGGCGAACACCGGGAACGCCCCGTACAGCTCACGCCCCATCCCGGCGCGCTGGCTGCCCTGACCGGAGAACAGGAACGCCAACCCGCTGCTCTCACCAGCAGCCGTGCCGCGCACCACACCAGCCGCATCCCGGCCCTCGGCCAGCGCGGCCAGTCCGTCGAGGAAGGCCTCCCGGCTGTCGGCGACCACGGCCGCCCGGTGCTCGAACGCCGAACGCGTCGTCGCCAGCGAGTACGCCACATCCAGCGCCGAGGCCTCGTCAGCCCGCACATGCACGAGCAGCCGCTGCGCCTGCGCCCGCACGGCCTCCGCGCTGCGCCCCGAGAGCACCCACGGCAGCACCGCCGGGGCCGCCACCTCAACCGCAGCCGCCTCGCTCGCCACCTCGGGCGCCTGCTCCAGGATCACGTGCGCGTTCGTCCCACTCACGCCGAACGCCGACACCCCGGCCCGGCGCGGCTCGCCCGTCTCCGGCCACGCCGTCGCCTCGGTCAGCAGCTCAACAGCGCCCGCCGACCAGTCCACCTCGGGCGTCGGGCCGTCCAGGTGCAGCGTCTTGGGCAGCACACCGTGCCGCATCGCCATGACCATCTTGATCACGCCGGCGACACCGGCCGCCGCCTGGGTGTGGCCGATGTTCGACTTCAACGAGCCGAGTCGCAGCGGCTGTTCGGACGGCCGCTCCTGGCCGTACGTCGCGAGCAGCGCGTCAGCCTCGATCGGGTCACCCAGCCGGGTGCCAGTGCCGTGTGCCTCCACCGCATCGACCTGACGTGCCGTCAGTCGCGCGTTGGCCAGTGCCTCGCGGATCACGCGCTGCTGCGACGGGCCGTTCGGGGCGGTGAGCCCGTTGCTCGCCCCGTCCTGGTTGACCGCGCTGCCCCGCACCACGGCCAGCACCTGGTGCCCGTTGCGCTGGGCGTCCGAGAGCCGCTCCACGAGCAGCACCCCGACGCCCTCGCCCCAGCCCGTCCCGTCCGCCGCCGCCGCGAAGGACTTGCAGCGGCCGTCCGCCGCCATCCCGCGCTGCCGGCTGAACTCCACGAACGCGGTCGGCGTGGACATCACGGTGACGCCACCGGCCAGCGCCAGGTCGCACTCGCCGTTGCGCAGCGCCTGCACCGCAAGGTGCAGCGCCACCAGCGAGGACGAGCACGCCGTGTCCACCGTCACCGCCGGGCCCTCCAGACCCAGCACATAGGAGAGCCGCCCCGAGAGCACCGCCCCGGAGCCGCCGGTCAGCAGATGCCCCGAGAACTCCTCGGGGATCGCGCCGACCGTGGTGCCGTAGCCGGAGTGCGAGCCGCCGACGAAGACGCCCGCCCGGCTGCCCTTGGCCGAGGCCGGGTCGATGCCGCCGCGCTCGAAGGCCTCCCAGGCCGCCTCCAGCAGCAGGCGCTGCTGCGGGTCCATCGCCATCGCCTCGCGCGGGCTGATGCCGAAGAACGAGGCGTCGAACCCGGCGGCGTCGTAGACGAACCCGCCCTCGTGCGCGTCACTGCGGCCGGACCGCTCCGGGTTCCGGTCGCGCAGCTCGTCGAGGTTCCAGCCGCGGTCGGTCGGGAACCCGGAGACCGCATCCCGGCCGGTTGCGGCCAGCTGCCACAGCTCCTCGGGGGAGCCGACCCCGCCTGGGAAACGGCAGCTCATGGCCACGATCGCGATCGGCTCGTGCTTTCCTGACTCGAGCTCACGAAGTCGCTCGCGAGTCTCCTTCAGGTCGGCCGTCACCCACTTGAGGTAGTCGCGGAGCTTGTCTTCGTTAGCCATGTCCAACCTTTTTTCGTTCTCGGGATTTCTCGGGCGTCTGCTGCGGGGCGATTCAGGAACGCCCGAATTCCTCGTGGATGAAGTCGAAGAGCTCGTCATCCGTCGCGGAGTCGAGCTGCTGGACGGTTGCCGCCCGGTGCGTGCCGCCGGGGACGGCGCCCAGCTGGGTGAGCAGCGCTTGCAGGCGGGTGACCACCGTGGAGTGCAGCTCGTCGTCGTCCGGCTGGAGGGTGGCGACGGCCGTTTCCAGCTTCGCCAGCTCCTGCAAGGCGGACGGCTTCTCCGCCGCCGGTGCGCCGGCCGGGGCCAGCCGGTCCCGCAGCAGGTCGGCCAGCGCCGTGGGGGTCGGGTAGTCGAAGGCCAGCGCGGCCGGCAGCCGCAGGCCGGTGGCCTTGTTCAGGCGGTTGCGCAGCTCGACGGCGGTGAGCGAGTCGAGCCCCAGGTCCTTGAACGCCGTCGTCGCACTGACCGTGTCCTGGCTCGCGTGGCCCAGCACGGCGGCCACCGTGCCGCGGACCAGGTTCAGCAGCACCCGGTTCTGCGCCTGCGTGCTCTGGCCCGCCAACTGCTGGGCCAGGGTGGCCGCCGCGTCGGAGGCCTCCGCGCCGGCGCCGCTCTCCGCCGCCGCCAGGATCCGGCGGACCTCGGGCAGCCCGTCCAGCAGCGGACGGGGACGGGCCGCGGTGAACCCGGGCACGAACCGGTCCCAGTCCACGTCGGCCACCACCAGGCAGGTCTCCTCGTGGTCGAGCGCCTGCTGGAGGGCGGCCAGGGCCAGGGTCGGCGCCATCGCCAGCACACCGCGCCGGCGCAGCTGCTCGGTCGCCGCACCGTCCGACGCCATCCCGCCGCCGGCCCAGGAGCCCCACGCGACGGAGGTGACGGGCAGGCCGGCGGCCTCACGCTGCCTGGCCAGGCCGTTGAGGAAGGCGTTCGCCGCTGCGTACGCCCCCTGGCCGCCGCTGCCCCAGACACCGGCGTTGGAGGAGAAGAGCACGAACGCGTCGAGCTCGTCCTGGAGCAGCAGTTCGTGCAGGTTGACCGCGCCCGCGACCTTGGCCGCCAGGACGTCGGCGAACTCGGCCAGGTCGCTCTCGTCCAGCGTGGTGGCCCGCACGACACCGGCCGCGTGCAGCACCGAGCGAACGGGGGAGCCGGAACTCCGCAGCTCCGCCAGCAGGGCCGCGAGCGCGTCGCGGTCCGCCACGTCGCACGAGGCGATCGTCACCCGGGTGCCGAGCCCGGTGAGCTCGGCCGCCAACTCGGCGGCCCCGGCGGCCTGGGAGCCGCTGCGGCTGGTCAGGACGAGGTGCTCGGCGCCGTTGTCGGCCAGCCAGCGGGCGGCGTGAGCGCCGATCCCGCCGGTGCCGCCGGTGATCAGCACCGTGCCCTGGGGCTTCCAGGCGCGCGGGGCGCGGGTGTCGCCGAGCGGGGCGTGCACGAGCCGGCGGACGAACAGCCCGCCCTCGCGCACCGCGACCTGGTCCTCGGCCGCGCCGAGACCGGAGATCGCCGCTCGCAGCCGGTCGGCCGAGAGCTCGTCGGGCGACTCGGGCAGGTCGACCAGACCGCCCCAGCGCTGCGGGTGCTCCAGACCCACGACCCGTCCCAGGCCCCAGAGCTGAGCCTGGGTCGGCCGGACCGGGTGAGCGGCCGCGCCGACGCGCACCGCGCCTCGGGTGCCGATCCACAGCGGCGCCTCGATACCCGCGTCGCCCAGCGCCTGGACCAGCAGCAACGTGCCGGCCACCGCGCGCGGAACCACCGAGAACGTGCCGTGCGCGGCCTCGTCCAGGGCGAGCAGCGAGAACACACCGCCGATCGGGGCGCCGCCCGCCGACGACTCCCGCAGCCGCGCGGCCAGCGCGGGGCGGTCCGTGTCGGCCGGTTCCAGCTCCAGGACGACTGGAGTGGCGCCGCCCTCGGTCAGCGACCGCACGGCCGCCGTGACCCACGCGTCCTCGGCCCGGCCGGTGGGCGTCACCACCAGCCAGGTCCCGGGGGCGACGGCCGCCGGTGCGGCCCCCGCGGCGGGCTGCCAGTCCACCCGGTAGCGCCAGGAGTCCACCATCGAGCGGTCCCGGCGGCGCCGACGCCACGAGGAGAGCATCGACAGCGTCGGCAGCAGGTCGCCCAGCGGGGCCCGGTCGAGCTCGCTGTCGATGTCGAACTCCGTTGCCAGGGCTTCGAGATCCTCGTTCTCCACCGCCTGCCAGAACAGCGCGTCCGTCGCGTCGGTCGGGTGTGAGGTCAGGTCGGCGTTGCCGGTCGGTGCTGCTTCGAGCCAGTAGTGGCGGTGTTGGAAGGCGTAGGTGGGGAGGGGGGTGGTGGTGCCGCCGGTGAGGAGGGGGGTGAGGTTGGTGGGGTGGCCGTGGGTGTGGAGGGTGGTGAGGGAGGTGAGGAAGCGGTGGTGGCTGCTTTCGTTTCGGCGCAGGGTGCCGGTGATGAGGATGGTGTCGGGGTTGTCGGTGGTTTCGGCGGTCTGGTCGATGCCGTAGGTGAGGACGGGGTGGGGGCTGATCTCGATGAAGGTGGTGTGGCCCTGGTCGATGAGGGCGCGGACGGTCTCTTCGAAGCGGACGGTCTGGCGCAGGTTGCGGTACCAGTACGCGCTGTCGAGGGTGGTGGTGTCGGTGAGTTCGGTGGTGACGGTGGAGTGGAACGCCACCTGGGCCTCGCCCGGCGCCAGGTCGGCCAGCAGGACGGCGAGTTCGGCTTCGAGGTCTTCGACCTGGGGTGAGTGGGAGGCGTAGTCGACGGGGATGCGGCGGGCGCGTACGCCTGCGTTCTCGTAGTGGGCCTGGAGCTCGTCCAGCGCCTGGGTCTCACCCGATACGACGATGGAGGTGGGGCCGTTGACGGCGGCGATGGCGAGGCCGCCGTCGGGGCGGGTGGCCAGCTCCTGCTCGACGGCCGCCAGGGGGAGGGGGATGGAGAGCATGCCGCCGCGTCCGGCGAGCGCGGTGATGGCCTTGCTGCGCAGGGCCGCGACGCGGGCGCCGTCTTCGAGCGTGAGGGCGCCGGCGACGACGGCGGCGGCGATCTCGCCCTGCGAGTGCCCGATCACGGCGGCCGGCTGGACGCCGTAGGACTGCCACAGGGCGGCGAGGGAGACCATGACGGCGAACAGCACGGGCTGCACGACGTCGACGCGCTCCAGCGACGGAGCACCCTCGGCCTCGCGCAGCACGCCGGTCAACGACCAGTCCACGAACGGCGCCAGCGCCTGCTCGCACTCCGCGATCCGCTGCGCGAACACCTCGGACGAGTCCAGCAGTTCGACCGCCATCCCGGCCCACTGCGCACCCTGACCGGGGAACACGAACACCGTGCGCCCACCGGAGCCGAAAGCCGTGCCTCGCACCACATTGTCGGCTTCGCTGCCTTCGGCGAGCGCGGTCAGGCCGGCCAGCAGCCCCTCGTGCCCTTCGCCGATGATGGCGGCGCGGTGCTCGAAGGCGGTGCGGGTGGTGGCGAGGGAGTGGGCGACGTCGAGCGGCTTCAGCTCGGGGTGCGCCTGAAGGTGGGTCAGCAGGCGCTGGGCCTGGTCCTGCACCGCCTCCGCCGTACGCCCGGACAGCAGCCACGGCAGCGCACCAGGCGCCGCGGCCTCGGCAGTCGGCTCGCTCTCGCGAGCGGGTGCCTGCTCCAGGATGACGTGCGCGTTGGTCCCGCTCACGCCGAACGCCGACACGCCGGCCCGGCGGGGTTCGCCGGTCTCGGGCCAAGTCATCGCCTCGGTGAGGAGTTCGACCGCGCCGGCGGACCAGTCGATGTGCGGGGAGGGCTCGTTGACGTGGAGGGTCTTCGGGAGCAGGCCGTGCCGCATCGCCATGACCATCTTGATGACGCCGGCGACGCCGGCGGCGGCCTGGGTATGGCCGATGTTGGACTTCACCGAGCCGAGGTGCAGCGGTCGGCCGTCGGGGCGGTTCTGCCCGTAGGTGGCGAGCAGGGCCTGGGCCTCGATGGGGTCGCCGAGCTTGGTGCCGGTGCCGTGCGCCTCCACCGCGTCGATCTGACTTGTCGTCAGACCCGCATTGGTCAGGGCCTGGCGGATGACGCGCTGCTGCGAGGGCCCGTTGGGTGCGGTGAGGCCGTTGCTGGCGCCGTCCTGGTTGACGGCGCTGCCGCGCAGGACGGCGAGCACCTGGTGGCCGTTGCGCCGAGCGTCGGAGAGGCGTTCGACGAGGAGCATGCCGACGCCCTCGCCCCAGCCGGTGCCGTCCGCGTCCGAGGAGAACGCCTTGCAGCGGCCGTCCTCCGAGAGCGCACGCTGCCGGCTGAACTCCACGAAGATGCCCGGGGTGGACATCACCGTCACGCCGCCCGCGAGCGCGAGGTCGCACTCGCCGTTGCGCAGCGCCTGGGCGGCCATGTGGAGGGCGACCAGGGAGGAGGAGCAAGCGGTGTCGACCGTGATGGCCGGGCCTTCCAGGCCCATGGTGTAGGAGATGCGGCCCGAGACGACGCTGGCCGCCGTGCCGGTCGCCAGGTACCCCTCCAGGTCTTCCGGCACCTCGTTCAGCAGGCCGAGGTAGTCCTGGCCGTTGGTGCCGGCGAAGACGCCGGTGCGGCTGCCACGCAGCGAGGTGGGGTCGATGCCCGCGCGCTCCACCGTCTCCCAGGAGGTCTCCAGCAGCAGGCGCTGCTGCGGGTCCATCGCCAGCGCCTCGCGCGGCGAGATCCCGAAGAACTCCGCGTCGAACTCCGGGGCTCCGTGCAGGAATCCGCCGTTCCGGGCGTACGTCGTGCCGGGCTGCTCGGGGTCGGAACTGAAGAGGGTCTGGAGGTCCCAGCCACGGGTGGTGGGGAAGCTGGCGACGGCGTCGGTGCCGCTGGTGAGCAACTGCCAGAGCTCGTCGGGGGAGTTGGCCTCCCCGGGGAAGCGGCAGCTCATGCCGATGATGGCCAGCGGTTCGTCGCTGTTGCTCGTGGTGGAGTTGAACTGGTTCTGCGGCAGATCGTCGTCGGTGCCGAGGAGTTCGGTGTGGAGGTGGTCGGCGAGGGCGTTGGGGGTGGGGTGGTCGAAGACGAGGGTGGCGGGGAGGTTGAGGTTGGTGGCCGCGTTGAGGCGGTTGCGCAGTTCGACGGCGGTGAGGGAGTCGAAGCCGAGTTCCTTGAAGGCGCGGCCGGCTTCGATGGTGGCGGCGTTCGCGTGGCCCAGGACCAGGGCGACCTGTTCGCGGACGAGGTCGAGCAGGAACTGGTCCCGCTCGGTGGCGGGGAGTGCGGTCAGGCGCGTGCGCAGGGCCGAGGCCTGGTCGCCCGGGGCGGAGTGGCCCTGGGGTGCGGACTCCAGAGCCGCGCGCGCCTCGGGCACCTGGTCGAACAGGGTGCTCGGCCGCGTCGAGGTGAACGAGACGGCGAAGCGCTGCCAGTCGATCTCGGAGATCATCACGGCCGGGTCGCCGAGGTCCAGCGCCCGTTGCAGCGCGGCGACCGCCATGTCGGGCGCCATGGGGGTCAGCCCGCCGCGACGCAGTCGCTCGTCCGGGGTCTCCTGTGCTGCCATGCCGGTGTCGGCCCAGGGGCCCCAGGCGATGGAGGTGGCGGGGAGGCCGTCGGTGTGGCGTTGGTGGGCGAGGGCGTCGAGGTAGGCGTTGGCGGCGGCGTAGTTGGCTTGGCCGGGGCTGCCGATGGTGCCGGCGATGGAGGAGTAGAGGACGAAGGCGGTGAGGTCGTGGTCGCGGGTGAGGTCGTGGAGGTGGTGGGCGGTGTGGGCTTTGGCGGTGAGGACGGTGGTGAGGCGGTTGGGGGTGAGGGTGGTGATGGTGGCGTCGTCGAGGATGCCGGCGGTGTGGATGACGGCGGTGAGGTCGGGGTGTTGGGCGATGAGGTCGGCGAGGGCTTGGCGGTTGGTGGTGTCGCAGGCGGTGATGGTGACGCGGGTGCCGAGGGTTTGGAGTTCTTGGGTGAGTTGGGTGGCGCCGGGGGCGTTGGGGCCGCGTCGGCTGGTGAGGAGGAGGTGGGGGGCGCCGTGGTGGGCGAGGTGGCGGGCGAGGTGGGTGCCGAGGGCTCCGGTGCCGCCGGTGATGAGGGTGGTGCCGGTGGGGGTCCAGGCGCTGGTGATGGTGTTGGTGGGGGCGTGGGTGAGGCGGCGGGTGTGGATGGCGGTGTCGCGTAGGGCGAGTTGGTCTTCGCCGGTGGTGTTGGTGAGGGCGGTGGTGAGTTGGGTGGTGGTGTGGTTGGTGATTGTGGTGGGGAGGTCGATGAGGCCGCCCCATTGGTCGGGGTGTTCGAGGGCGGCGACGCGGCCCAGGCCCCAGATTTGTGCTTGTTCGGGGTTGTTGATGCGTTCGGTGGGGGTGGTGGAGACGGCGCTTTGGGTGAGGGCCCAGATGGGTGCGTCGATGCCGGTTTGGATGAGTGTCAGGGTGTCTTCGAGGTCCAGCAGGGAGACGATGCCGGAGGGGTCGGTGTTCTGGAGGGCGTTGGTGTTCTGGAGGGCGTCGATGGTGCGGGTCTGGACGGTGGCGCCGGCGGTGGTGAGGGCTTGGGTGGTCCAGTCGAGCAGCGGGTGGCCGTCGGTGGGGGTGACGACCAGCCAGGTACCGGTGAGGTTGCCGGTGCTGGTCGTGGTGAGGGGCTTCCAGGTGATCTGGTAGCGCCAGGTGTCGACGGCCGAACGGTCGCGTTGGTCCTTGCGCCAGGTGGAGAGCGCGGGCAGGACGGTGCTCAGTGGGGCGTCGGGGTCGAGCTGGAGGGTGGCAGCGAGGGCTTCGAAGTCCTGATCCTCCACGGCCTGCCAGAACTGGGCGTCCGTCGTGTCGACTACCTCGTCTGCCGACGTCTCCTCAGGACCTTCGAGCCAGTAGTGCTGGTGTTGGAAGGCGTAGGTGGGCAGGGCGGTCGTGGCGGCGCCGGTGCCCGCGTAGTAGGCGGACCAGTCGACGGGGGTGCCGGTCGCGTGCAACTCCGCGAGGGCACCGGTGATGTTGCGCTCTTCGGGGCGGTTGGCGCGGAGCAGGGCCAGGGTGTTCGTGTCGGGGAGGGTGTCCTGGGTCATGGCGGTCAGGACGGTGTCGGGGCCGAGTTCCAGGAAGGTGGTTGCGCCTTCGGTGGCGAGGGTGGTGATGGCGTGGGTGTAGCGGACGGTTTCGCGGACGTGTCGGACCCAGTAGTCGGGGGTCTGGAGGTCCTGGGGGTCGGCGAGGGTGCCGGTGAGGTTGGAGACCAGGGGGGTGGTCGGCTGGTTGTAGGTGAGGGAGGAGGCGATGGCTCGGAACTGGTCGAGCATCGGGTCCATGTGGGGGGAGTGGAAGGCGTGGCTGACCCGCAGGCGGCGGGTTTTGCGTCCTTGGTCCGCGAAGATCTGGGCGACGCTGGTGATGGTGTCGTCGTCCCCGGACAGGACGATCGAGTTGGGGCCGTTGATGGCGGCGATGGAGATGCGGTCGGTGAGGTGGGGGGTGATCTCGTCTTCGGTGGCCTGGACGGCGATCATGGCGCCGCCGGTGGGGAGGGCCTGCATGAGGCGTCCGCGTGCGGCGACCAGGGTCGCGGCGTCCTGGAGGGTCCACAGGCCGGCGAGGTGGGCGGCGGTGACCTCGCCGATGGAGTGCCCGGCGAGGAAGTCCGGCCGGATTCCCCAGGACTCGACGAGCCGGAACAGGGCGGTCTCCAGCGCGAACAGGGAGGCCTGCGTGTAGGCGGTCTGGTCGATCAACCCGCTGTCGCCGAAGACGACCTCGCGCAGCGGGGTGTCGAGGTGCTTGTCCAGCTCGGCGCACACCTGGTCGAAGGCTGCGGCGAACACGGGGAACGCGTCGTAGAGTTCGCGTCCCATCCCGGCCCGCTGGCTGCCCTGACCGGAGAACAGGAAGGCGAGTTTTCCGCGTCCGGCCTGCCCGCGCACCACACCAGCCGCATCCCGGCCCTCGGCCAGCGCGGCCAGTCCGTCGAGGAAGGCCTCCCGGCTGTCGGCGACCACGGCCGCCCGGTGCTCGAACGCCGAACGCGTCGTCGCCAGCGAGTACGCCACATCCAGCGCCGAGGCCTCGTTGTCCCGCACATGCTCCAGCAGCCGCTGCGCCTGCGCCCGGACCGCCTCCGCCGTGCGGCCGGAGATCAGCCACGGCAGCACCGCCGGGGCGGCAACACCATCTTCTGATGCAACGTCAGCAGCCTGCTCGGCCTGCTCCAGGATCACGTGCGCGTTGGTCCCACTCACGCCGAACGCCGACACCCCGGCCCGGCGCGGCTCGCCCGTCTCGGGCCAGGCCGTGGCCTCGGTCAGCAGCTCGACCGCGCCCTCGGACCAGTCGATCTGCGGGGACGGCTCGTCCACGTGCAGCGTCTTGGGCAGCACACCGTGCCGCATCGCCATGACCATCTTGATGACGCCGGCGACACCGGCCGCCGCCTGGGCGTGGCCGATGTTCGACTTCAACGACCCCAGCAGCAACGGCCGGTCCTCCGGCCGCTCCTGCCCGTAGGTGGCGAGCAGCGCCTGCGCCTCGATCGGGTCGCCCAGCCGGGTACCCGTCCCGTGTGCCTCCACCGCGTCGACCTGACGTGCCGTCAGTCGAGCACTGGCGAGTGCCTGGCGGATCACCCGCTGCTGCGACGGGCCGTTCGGGGCGGTGAGCCCGTTGCTCGCCCCGTCCTGGTTCACGGCACTGCCCCGCACCACGGCCAGCACCTGGTGCCCGTTGCGCTGGGCGTCCGAGAGGCGCTCCACGAGCAGCATGCCGACGCCCTCGGACCACCCGGTCCCGTCCGCCGCCGCCGCGAAGGACTTGCAGCGGCCGTCCGGCGAGAGGCCACGCTGGCGGCTGAACTCGATGAAGAGGGCGGGGGTGGACATGATGGACACGCCACCCGCGAGCGCCAGGTCGCACTCGCCGTTGCGCAGCGCCTGTACAGCGAGGTGCAGGGCGACCAGCGAGGACGAGCAGGCCGTGTCCACCGTCAGCGCGGCGCCCTCCAGGCCCAGCGCGTACGCCACCCGGCCGGAGACCGCCGCCGTCGCGCTGCCCGTGAGGAAGTAGCCCTCGGTGCTCTCCAGCGACTGCTGGAGGCCGGTGGCGTAGTTCTGCGACGACGCGCCGGCGAAGACGCCGGTCCGGCTGCCGCGCAGCGAGGCCGGGTCGATGCCCGCCTGCTCCAGGGCCTCCCAGGACGACTCCAGCAGCAGCCGCTGCTGCGGGTCCATCGCCAGCGCCTCACGCGGGCTGATGCCGAAGAACGAGGCGTCGAACCCGGCGGCGTCGTAGAGGAACCCGCCCTCGCGGACGTAGGACTTGCCGGAGCGGTCCGGATCCGGGTGGTAGAGGTTCTCCACGTCCCAGCCACGGTCCATGGGGAAGCCCGCGATCCCGTCGCCGCCGGTCGCGACGAGCTGCCAGAGGTCGTCGGGGGTGCGGATCTGGCCGGGGTAGCGGCAGCTCATGCCGACGATGGCGATCAGCTCGTCCGCGTTCGCGTCCCCGCCAGCGTTCGCGTTCGCCCGCACCACGACACCGCTGTTCGCACTCGCGGGAGTGTCCGCGAACTGGCTGAGCAGGTGGCGGGCGAGGGCCTCGGGGGTGGGGTGGTCGAAGACAAGGGTGGCCGGTAGGCGCAGACCGGTGGCCGCGTTGAGGCGGTTGCGCAGTTCGACGGCGGTGAGCGAGTCGAAGCCCAGCTCCTTGAACGCGCGGGTCTCCTCGACGCTGTCGGCGGACTGGTGCCCGAGGGCGGTGGCCGCGTGGGTGCGGACCAGGTCCACCAAGAGTCGCTGGCCGTCGGCGGCGGTCAGGGCGGCCAGGCGCTGGCCGAGCCCGCCGGCCTCCTGACCGGCTGCGGCGGCGCGGGCCCGCCGGGCCGGGGCCTTGACCAGGCCGCGCAGCAGCGCGGGCAGGCCCTCGGTGCGGGCGCGGCGCTGCAAGGCCGCGGTGTCCAGTCGGACCGGGAGGAGCAGGGCCTCGTCCAGCTCGCGCGCGGCGTCGAAGAGGGCCAGGCCCTCCTCGGAGGAGAGCGCGATCATGCCGGCCCGGGCCATCCGGGCGAGGTCGGCGTCGTCCAGGTGCCCGGTCATGCCGCTGCGCTGGGCCCAGAAGCTCCAGGCCAGCGAGACGCCGGCGAGTCCACGGGCGCGGCGCTGCTGGGCGAGCGCGTCCAGGAACGCGTTGCCGGCGGCGTAGCTGCCCTGGCCGGGGTTGCCGAAGACGCCGGCGGCGGAGGAGAACATCACAAAGGCGGAGAGGTCCAGGTGCTCGGTCAGCTCGTGCAGGTTGACCGCCGCGTCCACCTTGGGCCGCAGCACCGGGGCGACCCGCTCCGGGGTCAGCGCGGAGACCAGGCCGTCGTCCAGCAGCCCGGCGGTGTGTACCACGGCGTCCAGCGGGTGCTCGGCGGGGATGGTCGCGAGCAGCTCGGCGAGGGCCGCGCGGTCCGCGATGTCGCAGGCGGCGATGGTCACCGAGGCGCCGAGCGCGGTGAGTTCAGCCGACAGCTCGTCCGCGCCGGGGGCCGTGGCGCCACTGCGGCTGACCAGCAGCAGGTGCCGCGCGCCGTGTTCGGTCACCAGGTGACGAGCCACCAGGGCGCCCAGCGTCCCGGTGCCGCCGGTGATCAGCACCGTGCCGTCCGCCGCCAGGGTGCGGGGCATGGTCAGCACAACCTTGCCCACGTGCCGGGCCTGGCTCAGGTGGCGGAACGCCTCGGGAGCCCGGCTGATGTGCCAGGTGGTGACGGGCAGCGGCGTCAGCACGCCTTGCTCGAAGAGCGCGAGCAGCTCGGTGAGCATCTCCTGGATCCGGTCCGGACCGGCCTCGGCCAGGTCGAACGCCTGGTAGGCGACGCCCTGGTGCGCGGCCGCGACCGCCTCGGGGTCGCGCTTGTCGGCCTTGCCCATCTCCAGGAAGCGGCCGCCGCGCGGCAGCAGCCGCAGCGAGGCGTCCACGAACTCGCGGGCCAGCGAGTCCAGCACGACGTCCATGCCCCGGCCGCCGGTGGCGTCCAGGAAGGTCTGCTCGAAGTCCAGGGTGCGGGAGTTGGCGATGTGGGCGTCGTCCAGGCCCAGGGCGCGCAGGGTGTCCCACTTGCCGAAGCTGGCGGTGCCGTAGACCTCGGCACCCCAGTGGCGGGCCAGCTGGGTCGCGGCCATGCCGACCCCGCCGGCGGCCGCGTGCACCAGCACCCGCTCGCCGGGCTGCAGGCGAGCCAGGTCGTGCAGGCCGTAGTAGGCGGTCAAGAAGACGATCGGGATGGACGCCGCCTGCTCGAACGACCAGTCCCGCGGCATCCGGACCAGCATCCGGCGGTCGGTGACCGCGACCGGGCCGAAGGAGCCCGCGAACAGGCCCATCACCCGGTCGCCCGGGGCGAGGTCGGTCACGCCCGGGCCCACCTCGGCCACCAGGCCCGCCGCCTCGCTGCCCATCACGTCCTGGTCGGGCACCATGCCCAGGGCCAGCACGACGTCACGGAAGTTCAATCCGGCGGCGCGCACGGTGACCCGCACCTCACCGGAGGCGAGCGGCGCCACCGCCGCCGGGTGCTCGATCAGCGCCAGCGCGTCGAGCGTTCCCTGCTGACGGACGTCCAGCCGCCAGCCGTCCGCCCCGACCGGGGGTGCGAGCAGCTCGCCCGAGGCCGCGCGGGCCACGCGCGGGGCGAACAGCCGGCCGTCCCGTACGGCCAGCTGGGTCTCGCCGCTGTCGACCACGGCGGCTGCGGCGCCGGGCAGGGCGAGCAGCGAGGCTGGATCGGCGTCCAGGTCCACCAGGGCGAACCGGTCCGGGTTCTCCGACTGGGCGGAGCGGATCAGGCCCCACACGGCGGCGCCCACCAGGTCCGACAGGTCCTCGCCGGCTCGGGTGGCCGCCGTGCCACGGGTCACCAGGACCAGCCGGGACGAGGCGAACCGGTCGTCGGCCAGCCAGGCCTGGACGGTCTCCAGCACCTCGTGCAGCGCCGCGCGGACCGCGTCCGCGAGGTCACCGGCCGAGCCGGCGCTGTTCTCGGGCGCGCAGGGCAGCAGGACGGTGGCCGGGAGGCCGAGCCCGGCGTCCAGGGCCGAGCGCAGCCTGCCCACCCCGGCGTGCCGGGACACCGGAACCCCCGCACCGGCCAGGCCGTCGGCCAGGCCCAGCGCGTCGGCGCCCAGCACGATCCACCCGGACGGCGCGTCCTGACGCTCCGTCGGCGCGGCGAGCGGTGCCCAGTCGAGGCGGAAGAGCGAGGAGTCACGGTGCGAGCCGGCACTGCCGAGCTGACCGGCCGTCACCTCACGCAGGGTGAGTCCCCCGATCGTGGCGACCGGGGCGCCGGTGTTGTCGGCGATGGTGAGGGTGACGGTCTCCGGACCGGTGGCGGACACCTGCACCCGCAGGGCGGTGGCGCCGACGGCGTGCAGCGTGACGCCGCGCCAGGCAAACGGCAGGCGGGTCCGCTCGCTCGCCGGGAAGAAGCCGCCCAGCCCGACGGCGTGCAGCGCGGCGTCGAGCAGCGCGGGGTGCAGGCCGTACCGGTCGGCCTCCGCCTGCGGGCCCTCCGGGAGCGTGACCTCGGCGTAGATGCTGCCGTCGTGCTGCCAGGCGGTGTGCAGGCCCTGGAAGGCGAGGCCGTAGCCGTAGCCGGCCTGGTCGAGGCTGGAGTAGAGCTCGCTGACGTCGATCGGGGTGGCGCCGGTCGGGGGCCAGGCCGTCAGATCGGCGGCCGCGTGCGCGGGCTGACCGCTGAGGGTGCCGATGGCGTGGGTGGTCCAGCTGGGGACATCGGTGTCGCTGTCCGGCTGGGAGTGGATGGTGATGGTGCGTCGGCCGGTGTCGTCGGGGGTGCTGACGGCGACCTGGAGGCGGGTGGCGCCGGTGGTGTGGAGGGTGAGCGGGGTGTGGAGGGTGAGTTCTTCGAGGTGGGTGGTGTTGGTGTGGTCGCCGGCGTGGAGGGCGAGTTCGACGTAGGCGGTGCCGGGGAGGATGACGGTGCCGTTGACGGCGTGGTCGGCGAGCCAGGGGTGGGTGGTGAGGGAGAGCCGGCCGGTGAGGAGCAGGGTGTCGGTGTCGGCGGGCTTGATGACGGCGCCGAGCAGGGGGTGGGTGGCGCTGCTCAGGCCGGCGGAGGTGACGTCGGCGGTGCCGGCCTGGAGGGCGTCGAGCCAGTAGTGCTGGTGCTGGAAGGCGTAGGTGGGCAGCAGGACCGGGGTGCCGCCGGTGAGGAGGGAGGCTAGGTCGGTGGGGTGGCCGTGGGTGTGGAGGGTGGCCAGGGAGGTGAGGAAGCGGTGGTGGCCGCCTTCGTTGCGGCGCAGGGTGCCGGTGATGAGGACGTCGCTGGAGGTTTCCTCGATGCCGTAGGTGAGGACGGGGTGGGGGCTGATCTCGATGAAGGTGGTGTGGCCCTGGTCGATGAGGGCGCGGACGGTCTCTTCGAAGCGGACGGTCTGGCGCAGGTTGCGGTACCAGTACGCGCCGTCGAGGGTGGTGGTGTCGGTGAGTTCGGTGGTGACGGTGGAGTGGAACGCCACCTGAGCCTCGCCCGGCGCCAAATTAGCCAGCAGGACGGCGAGTTCGGCTTCGAGGTCTTCGACTTGGGGTGAGTGGGAGGCGTAGTCGACGGGGATGCGGCGGGCGCGTACGCCTGCGTTCTCGTAGTGGGCCTGGAGCTCGTCCAGCGCCTGGGTCTCGCCCGACACGACGATGGAGGTCGGGCCGTTGACGGCGGCGATGGCGAGGCCGCCGTCGGGGCGGGTGGCCAGCTCCTGCTCGACGGCCGCCAGGGGGAGGGGGATGGAGAGCATGCCGCCGCGTCCGGCGAGCGCGGTGATGGCCTTGCTGCGCAGGGCCGCGACGCGGGCGCCGTCTTCGAGCGTGAGGGCCCCGGCGACGACGGCGGCGGCGATCTCGCCCTGCGAGTGCCCGATCACGGCAGCGGGCTGGACGCCGTAGGACTGCCACAGGGCGGCGAGGGAGACCATGACGGCGAACAGCACGGGCTGCACGACGTCGACGCGCTCCAGCGACGGAGCCCCCTCGGCTTCGCGCAGCACGCCGGTCAACGACCAGTCCACGAACGGCGCCAGCGCCTGCTCGCACTCCGCGATCCGCTGCGCGAACACCTCGGACGAGTCCAGCAGTTCGACCGCCATCCCGGCCCACTGCGCACCCTGACCGGGGAACACGAACACCACCCGGCCGGCCTCACCCGGCGCCGTGCCGCGCACCAGGTTCGGGTTCTCCTGGCCGGTCGCGAGCGCGGCCAGGCCGTCGAGGAGGGTCTCGTGGCTGTCGCCGATGATGGCGGCGCGGTGCTCGAAGGCGGTGCGGGTGGTGGCGAGGGAGTGGGCGACGTCGAGCGGGCTGAGCTCGGGGTTCGCCTGAAGGTGGGTCAGTAGCTGCTGGGCCTGGGCCTGGACGGCGTCGGTGGTGCGGCCGGAGATGAGCCAGGGCAGCGCGCCGGGCGCCGTGACCTCGGCGGTCGGCTCGCTCTCGCGGGCGGGTGCCTGCTCCAGGATGACGTGCGCGTTGGTGCCGCTCACGCCGAAGGCTGAGACGGCGGCCCGGCGGGGTTCGCCGGTCTCGGGCCAGGTCGTCGCCTCGGTGAGGAGTTCGACCGCGCCGGCGGACCAGTCGATGTGCGGGGAGGGCTCGTTGACGTGGAGGGTCTTGGGCAGGATGCCGTGCCGGAGCGCCTCGACCATCTTGATGACGCCGGCGACGCCGGCGGCGGCCTGGGTATGGCCGATGTTGGACTTCACCGAGCCGAGGTGCAGCGGTCGGCCGTCGGGGCGGTTCTGCCCGTAGGTGGCGAGCAGGGCCTGGGCCTCGATGGGGTCGCCGAGCTTCGTCCCCGTGCCGTGCGCCTCGACCGCGTCGACCTGACCCGGCGTCAAGCGGGCGTTGGCCAGCGCCTGGCGGATCACGCGCTGCTGCGAGGGCCCGTTGGGTGCGGTGAGCCCGTTGCTGGCGCCGTCCTGGTTCACCGCGCTGCCGCGCAGGACGGCGAGGATCGGGTGCCCGTTGCGCTGGGCGTCGGAGAGCCGCTCGACGAGGAGCATGCCGACGCCCTCGCCCCAGCCGGTGCCGTCCGCGTCCGAGGAGAACGCCTTGCAGCGGCCGTCCTCCGAGAGCGCACGCTGCCGGCTGAACTCCACGAACGCCTCGGGAGTCGCCATGACGGTCACACCGCCGGCCAGCGCCAGGTCGCACTCGCCGTCCCGCAGCGCCTGAGCTGCGAGGTGCAGCGCGACCAGGGAGGACGAGCAGGCGGTGTCGACCGTCACCGCCGGGCCCTCCAGGCCGAAGGTGTAGGAGAGGCGGCCCGAGATGACCGCTGCGGCCACGCCCGTGGCGAGGTACCCCTCCGAGCGCTCGGGGTCGCGGCGCAGCACCGTCGCGTAGTCCTGGCCGTTGGTGCCGGCGAAGACGCCGGTCCGGCTGCCGCGCAGGCTGGTCGGGTCGATGCCCGCGCGCTCCATCGCCTCCCAGGAGGTCTCCAGCAGCAGGCGCTGCTGAGGGTCCATCGCCAGCGCCTCGCGCGGCGAGATCCCGAAGAACTCCGCGTCGAACTCGCCGGCCTGACGGAGGAACGCACCCACCCGGGTGTAGAGCGTGCCGATCCGGTCGGGGTCCGGGTCGTAGAGCTTCTCCAGGTCCCAGCCCCGCTCCTCGGGGATCTCCGCGACGGCGTCCTCGCCGTTGACGAGCAACTCCCACAGCGCCTCGGGGGAGTTCACGTCGCCAGGGAAGCGGCAGCTCATGCCGACGATGGCGAGCGGCTCCTGGCCGCCGGCCTCGAGTTCCTGCAAGCGCTGCCGAGCGTCGTGAAGCTCGCCGGTCACCCGCTTGAGGAAGTACCGGAGCTTGTCGTCGCTGTTGCCCGTCACTGAAATGCCGCCTCGGAAGAGTGGAAGTTTGCGTGGTTCAAAATGGCGATCGGACGCCGGCTTACGAAATTCCGAGTTCTTTGCTGATGAAATCGAAGACTTCGTCGTCCGATGCCGAGATCAGCTTTTCGGAGGTTGTCGCGGAATCCGCGGTGGTCGAACCCGGCGAGTGCGCCTTGAGGATGTTCTGCAGGCGCAGCTCGATGGCGCCGAGTGCGGAGTCGCCGGGGTCCAGGGCCGCGAACACGGCCTCGACCCGGTCCAGGTACTGGAGGACCGACTCGACCTCGCTCGGATCGTCCTGCGACATCTCCAGTCGCAGGTACTTCGAGAGTTCGGCCGGTGTGGGGTAGTCGAAGACCAGCGTCGCCGGCAGCCGAAGGCCGGTCGCGCCGGTGAGGCGCTTGCGCAGTTGCACCGCGGCCAGCGAGTCGAACCCGACGTCGCGGAACGCCTTGCCGGGCAGCACCCCGTCCGGCGAGGCGTGGCCCAGAACGGCCGCGGCCTGCGTGCGGACCAGTTCGAGGAGCACCCGGCCCTGCTCCGACTCGGACAGGCCGGCCAGGCGCTGGCGCAGCGCCGAGCCGGCGTCGGCGTCCGTGCCCTCGGCCTCGCCCGACGGCAGCTCGTGACGGACCTCCGGCAGGTCGGACAGCAGCCCGCGGACGGGTCCGGACATCTGGACGGAGGCGAACCGCTGCCAGTCGACGTCGACGATCGCGGTCACCGGCTCGGCGCTGTCGAGCGCCCGCTGCATCGCCCGCAGCGCCAACTCGGGTTCGAGCGGTGAGAGCCCGAGCCGCCGCACGGTGTCCTGGACGGTCCCGCTTCCCGCTGCCATGCCGGTGTCGGCCCAGGGGCCCCAGGCGATGGAGGTGGCGGGGAGGCCGTCGGTGTGGCGTTGGTGGGCGAGGGCGTCGAGGTAGGCGTTGGCGGCGGCGTAGTTGGCTTGGCCGGGGCTGCCGATGGTGCCGGCGATGGAGGAGTAGAGGACGAAGGCGGTGAGGTCGTGGTCGCGGGTGAGGTCGTGGAGGTGGTGGGCGGTGTGGGCTTTGGCGGTGAGGACGGTGGTGAGGCGGTTGGGGGTGAGGGTGGTGATGGTGGCGTCGTCGAGGATGCCGGCGGTGTGGATGACGGCGGTGAGGTCGGGGTGTTGGGCGATGAGGTTGGCGAGGGCTTGGCGGTTGGTGGTGTCGCAGGCGGTGATGGTGACGCGGGTGCCGAGGGTTTGGAGTTCTTGGGTGAGTTGGGTGGCGCCGGGGGCGTTGGGGCCGCGTCGGCTGGTGAGGAGGAGGTGGGGGGCGCCGTGGTGGGCGAGGTGGCGGGCGAGGTGGGTGCCGAGGGCTCCGGTGCCGCCGGTGATGAGGGTGGTGCCGGTGGGGGTCCAGGTGCTGGTGTTGGTGTTGGTGTTGGTGTTGGTGTTGGTGGGGGCGTGGGTGAGGCGGCGGGTGTGGATGGCGGTGTCGCGTAGGGCGAGTTGGTCTTCGCCGGTGGTGTTGGTGAGGGCGGTGGTGAGTTGGGTGGTGGTGTGGTTGGTGATTGTGGTGGGGAGGTCGATGAGGCCGCCCCATTGGTCGGGGTGTTCGAGGGCGGCGACGCGGCCCAGGCCCCAGATTTGTGCTTGTTCGGGGTTGTTGATGCGTTCGGTGGGGGTGGTGGAGACGGCGCTTTGGGTGAGGGCCCAGATGGGTGCGTCGATGCCGGTTTGGATGAGTGTCAGGGTGTCTTCGAGGTCCAGCAGGGAGACGATGCCGGAGGGGTCGGTGTTCTGGAGGGCGTTGGTGTTCTGGAGGGCGTCGATGGTGCGGGTCTGGACGGTGGCGCCGCCTTCGGCCAGGGCTTGGGTGGTCCAGTCGAGCAGCGGGTGGCCGTCGGTGGGGGTGACGACCAGCCAGGTACCGGACAGAGAAGAACTGTTGGTGGTTGACAGGGGCTTCCAGGTGATCTGGTAGCGCCAGGTGTCGACGGCCGAACGGTCGCGTTGGTCCTTGCGCCAGGTCGACAGTGCCGGGAGCACGGTGCTCAGTGGGGCGTCGGGGTCGAGCTGGAGGGTGGCAGCGAACGCCTGGAGGTCCTCGCGTTCGACGGTCTCCCAGAAGGACTGGTCCGTGGGGTCGCTGGCGACCGGGGTTCCTTCGAGCCAGTAGTGCTGGTGTTGGAAGGCGTAGGTGGGCAGGGGGGTGGTGGTGGCGCCGGTGCCCGCGTAGTAGGCGTTCCAGTTGATGGTGGTGCCGGTGGTGTGGAGTTCGGCGAGGGCGCGGGTGGCGGTGTGGGGTTCGGGGCGGTTGGCGCGCAGGAGGGGGATGGTGGTGGCGTTGTCGAGGGTGTCCTGGGTCATGGCGGTCAGGACGGTGTCGGGGCCGAGTTCCAGGAAGGTGGTTGCGCCTTCGGTGGCGAGGGTGGTGATGGCGTGGGTGTAGCGGACGGTTTCGCGGACGTGTCGGACCCAGTAGTCGGGGGTCTGGAGGTCCTGGGGGTCGGCGAGGGTGCCGGTGAGGTTGGAGACCAGGGGGATGGTCGGCTGGTTGTAGGTGAGGGAGGAGGCGATGGCTCGGAACTGGTCGAGCATCGGGTCCATGTGGGGGGAGTGGAAGGCGTGGCTGACCCGCAGGCGGCGGGTTTTGCGTCCTTGGTCCGCGAAGATCTGGGCGACGCTGGTGACGGTGTCATCGTCCCCGGACAGGACGATCGAGTTGGGGCCGTTGATGGCGGCGATGGAGATGCGGTCGGTGAGGTGGGGGGTGATCTCGTCTTCGGTGGCCTGGACGGCGATCATGGCGCCGCCGGTGGGGAGGGCCTGCATGAGGCGTCCGCGTGCGGCGACCAGGGTCGCGGCGTCCTGGAGGGTCCACAGGCCGGCGAGGTGGGCGGCGGTGACCTCGCCGATGGAGTGCCCGGCGAGGAAGTCCGGCCGGATTCCCCAGGACTCGACGAGCCGGAACAGCGCGGTCTCCAGCGCGAACAGGGAGGCCTGCGTGTAGGCGGTCTGGTCGATCAATCCGCTGTCGCCGAAGACGACCTCGCGCAGCGGCGTGTCGAGGTGCCTGTCCAGCTCGGCGCACACCTGGTCGAAGGCTGCGGCGAACACGGGGAAGGCGTCGTAGAGTTCGCGTCCCATCCCGGCGCGCTGGCTGCCCTGCCCGGAGAAGAGGAAGGCGAGTTTTCCGCGTCCGGCCTGCCCGCGCACCACACCAGCCGCATCCCGGCCCTCGGCCAGCGCGGCCAGTCCGTCGAGGAAGGCCTCCCGGCTGTCGGCGACCACGGCCGCCCGGTGCTCGAACGCCGAACGCGTCGTCGCCAGCGAGTACGCCACATCCAGCGCCGAGGCCTCGTTGTCCCGCACATGCTCCAGCAGCCGCTGCGCCTGCGCCCGGACCGCCTCCGCCGTGCGCCCGGAGAGGAGCCAGGGCAGGACGGCGGGCGCCGGCACCTCAACAGTCGGCTCGGCCTCCCGGGCGGGTGCCTGCTCCAGGATCACGTGCGCGTTCGTCCCACTCAGACCGAACGAGGACACGGCGGCCCGGCGGGGTTCGCCGGTCTCCGGCCACGCCGTGGCCTCGGTCAGCAGCTCAACAGCACCCGCCGACCAGTCGACCTCGGGCGTCGGCTCGTCCACGTGCAGCGTCATGGGCAGCACACCGTGCCGCATCGCCATGACCATCTTGATCACGCCACCGACACCGGCCGCCGCCTGGGCGTGGCCGATGTTCGACTTCAACGACCCCAGCAGCAACGGCCGGCCCTCCGGCCGCTCCTGGCCATACGTCGCGAGCAGCGCGTCCGCCTCGATCGGGTCACCCAGCGTGGTGCCGGTCCCGTGTGCCTCCACCGCGTCGACCTGACCCGGCGTCAACCGAGCACTGGCGAGTGCCTGGCGGATCACCCGCTGCTGCGAGGGCCCGTTGGGCGCGGTGAGCCCGTTGCTCGCCCCGTCCTGGTTCACGGCACTGCCCCGCACCACGGCCAGCACCTGGTGCCCGTTGCGCTGGGCGTCCGAGAGCCGCTCCACCAGGAGCATGCCGACGCCCTCGGACCACCCGGTCCCGTCCGCCGCCGCCGCGAAGGACTTGCAGCGGCCGTCGGTAGCCAGGCCGCGCTGGCGGCTGAACTCCACAAAGGTGTCGGGGGTGGACATCACCGTCACGCCGCCGGCCAGCGCCAGGTCGCACTCGCCGTTGCGCAGCGCCTGCACAGCGAGGTGCAGGGCGACCAGCGAGGACGAGCACGCCGTGTCCACCGTCAGCGCGGCGCCCTCCAGGCCCAGCGCGTACGCCACCCGGCCGGACGCGATGCTGCCGGCGCTGCCGCTGCCCAGGTAGCCCTCGAGGCCGTCGGGGACAGCCGTCAGGCGTGAGGCGTACTCGTGGTACATCAGCCCGGTGAAGACGCCGGTCCGGCTGCCGCGCAGCGAGGCCGGGTCGATGCCCGCCTGCTCCAGGGCCTCCCAGGACGACTCCAGCAGCAGCCGCTGCTGCGGGTCCATCGCCAGCGCCTCACGCGGGCTGATGCCGAAGAACGAGGCGTCGAACTCCGCCGCGTCGTACAGGAATCCGCCCTCGCGCACGTAGGACGTGCCGGGCCGGTCCGGGTCCGGGTCGTAGAGCCCGTCCAGGTCCCAGCCCCGGTCGGCCGGGAGCGCGCCGATCGCGTCGCGACCCTCGGCGACGAGCTGCCAGAGGTCCTCGGGGGTGCGGACCTGACCGGGGAAGCGGCAGCTCATGCCGACGATGACGATCGGCTCGTCGGAATCCGCGTTCGCCCGCACCACGACACCGCTGTTCGCACTCGCGGGAGTGTCCGCGAACTGGCTGAGCAGGTGGCGGGCGAGGGCCTCGGGGGTGGGGTGGTCGAAGACAAGGGTGGCCGGTAGGCGCAGACCGGTGGCCGCGTTGAGGCGGTTGCGCAGTTCGACGGCGGTGAGCGAGTCGAAGCCCAGCTCCTTGAACGCGCGGGTCTCCTCGACGCTGTCGGCGGACTGGTGCCCGAGGGCGGTGGCCGCGTGGGTGCGGACCAGGTCCACCAAGAGTCGCTGGCCGTCGGCGGCGGTCAGGGCGGCCAGGCGCTGGCCGAGCCCGCCGGCCTCCTGACCGGCTGCGGCGGCGCGGGCCCGCCGGGCCGGGGCCTTGACCAGGCCGCGCAGCAGCGCGGGCAGGCCCTCGGTGCGGGCGCGGCGCTGCAAGGCCGCGGTGTCCAGTCGGACCGGGAGGAGCAGGGCCTCGTCCAGCTCGCGCGCGGCGTCGAAGAGGGCCAGGCCCTCCTCGGAGGAGAGCGCGATCATGCCGGCCCGGGCCATCCGGGCGAGGTCGGCGTCGTCCAGGTGCCCGGTCATGCCGCTGCGCTGGGCCCAGAAGCTCCAGGCCAGCGAGACGCCGGCGAGTCCACGGGCGCGGCGCTGCTGGGCGAGCGCGTCCAGGAACGCGTTGCCGGCGGCGTAGCTGCCCTGGCCCGCCGTCCCGAAGATGCCGGCGGCGGAGGAGAACATCACAAAGGCGGAGAGGTCCAGGTGCTCGGTCAGCTCGTGCAGGTTGACCGCCGCGTCCACCTTGGGCCGCAGCGTGCGGTGGATCCGCTCGGGCGTCAGGGAGGCGATCACGCCGTCGTCCAGTACGCCTGCCGCGTGCACGACCGCGTTGAGCGGGTGCTCGGCGGGGATGGTCGCGAGCAGCTCGGCGAGGGCCGCGCGGTCCGCGATGTCGCAGGCGGCGATGGTCACCGAGGCGCCGAGCGCGGTGAGTTCGGCCGACAGCTCGTCCGCGCCGGGGGCCGTGGCGCCACTGCGGCTGACCAGCAGCAGGTGCCGCGCGCCGTGTTCGGTCACCAGGTGACGGGCCACCAGGGCGCCCAGCGTGCCACTGGCGCCGGTGATCAGCACCGTGCCGGCGGGGTTCAGGGCGGGGGCGGCGGTTCGGTCGGAGCGCCCGGTGCGGGCCAGGCGCGGCGCGCGCAACACGCCGGAGCGCAGCGCCAACTGCGGCTCCCCGGCGGCCAGGGCGGCCCGCAGGGTATCGGCCGTCAGCGGCTCTCCGGTCGGCACGTCCAGCAGGACGAACCGGTCGGGGTTCTCCGACTGCGCGGAGCGGACCAGGCCCCAGGCCGGGGCGGCCGCGAGCTGCTCGATCGCCTCGCCGCCGTCCAAGGCGACCGCGCCCCGGGTCAGCAGGACCAGCCGGGACGCGGCGAAGCGCTCGTCGCCGAGCCACTCCTGAAGCAGCGTCAGCACATGCTCGGTGCTCTGGTGCGCCCGGGCCGTCAGCTCCTCGGCGCCCGTGAGCGGCGCCACGCAGGCGGCGAAGACCACCTCGGGAGCCGCCGCACCGGCCTGGACCGCCTCGCCCAGCGCGGCCAGGTCGGCGAAGGCCGGCACGTCCCCGAAGGCCGCCGCCAGGTCGAAGGCGTCGGGGCCGACGAGGCTCAGGGCCTCGGGCGCACCGGCCGGGTTGCCGAGAGCCGCAACGGTCGTCCAGTCCAGCCGGAACAGCGCATCGTGCAGCGCGGCTGCGGAGTCGCTGAGCTGATCGGACGTCACCTCGCGCAGTGTGAGCGCCTCGATCGTGGCGACCGGGGCGCCGGTGTTGTCGGCGATGGTGAGGGTGACGGTCTCCGGGCCGGCGGCGGACACCTGCACCCGCAGGGCGGCGGCGCCGACGGCGTGCAGCGTGACGCCGCGCCAGGCGAACGGCAGCCTCGGCCGGTCGCTCTCGCGGAAGAAGCCGCCCAGCCCGAGGGCGTGCAGCGCGGCGTCGAGCAGCGCGGGGTGCAGGCCGAACTGATCAGCCTCCCCCTGCGGGCCCTCCGGCAGCGCCACGTCGGCGAATACCTCCTGGCCGCGTCGCCAGGCCGCCCGCAGGCCCTGGAAGGCGGGGCCGTACTCGTAACCGGCCTGGTCGAGGGCGTCGTAGCGACCGGTGAGGTCCACCGCGACGGCATCGGCGGGCGGCCAGACGGAGAGCTCGACCGGCTCGGCCGGTCGGCCGGTCGACAGGACGCCGGTGGCGTGCTGGGTCCACGGGCTGGGGTCGGTATCGGCGTACGGCTGGGAGTGGATGGTGATGGTGCGTCGGCCGGTGTCGTCGGGGGTGCTGACGGCGACCTGGAGGCGGGTGGCGCCGGTGGTGGGGAGAACGAGCGGAGCGTGGAGGGTGAGCTCTTCCAGCAGGTCGCAGCCGGTGTGGTCGCCGGCGTGGAGGGCGAGTTCGACGTAGGCGGTGCCGGGGAGGATGACGGTGCCGTTGACGGCGTGGTCGGCCAGCCACGGGTGGGTGCCGAGGGAGAGCCGGCCGGTGAACAGGAAGCTCTCGCTGTCGGGCAGTTCGACGACGGCGCCGAGCAGGGGGTGGGTGGCGCTGCTCAGGCCGGCGGAGGTGACGTCGGCGGCGCTGGAGGCGTCCAGCCAGTAGCGCTGGTGCTGGAAGGCGTAGGTGGGCAGCGCGACGGCGGTGCCGCCGGCGAGGAGCCCGCTGAGGTCGGTGGGGTGGCCGTGGGTGTGGAGGGTGGCCAGGGAGGTGAGGAAGCGCTGCTGGCCGCCTTCGTTTCGGCGCAGGGTGCCGGTGATGAGGACGTCGCTGGAGGTTTCCTCGATGCCGTAGGTGAGGACGGGGTGGGGGCTGATCTCGATGAAGGTGGTGTGGCCCTGGTCGATGAGGGCGCGGACGGTCTCTTCGAAGCGGACGGTCTGGCGCAGGTTGCGGTACCAGTACGCGCCGTCGAGGGTGGTGGTGTCCATCGGCATGGTGGTGACGGTGGAGTGGAATGCCACCTGGGCCTCGCGTGGCGCCAGGTCGGCCAGCAGGTCCGCGAGTTCGGCTTCGAGGTCTTCGACCTGGGGTGAGTGGGAGGCGTAGTCGACGGGGATCCGGCGGGCGCGCACACCCTCCGCCTGATAGTGGGCCTGGAGCTGGTCCAGCGCCTGGGTCTCGCCCGATACGACGATCGAGGTCGGGCCGTTGACGGCGGCGATGGCGAGGCCGCCGTCGGGGCGGGTGGCCAGTTCGGCCTGGATCTCGTTCAGGGGGAGGGGGATGGAGAGCATGCCGCCGCGTCCGGCGAGCGCGGTGATGGCCTTGCTGCGCAGGGCCGCGACGCGGGCGCCGTCTTCGAGCGTGAGGGCGCCGGCGATGACGGCGGCGGCGATCTCGCCCTGCGAGTGCCCGATCACGGCAGCGGGCTGGACGCCGTAGGACTGCCAGAGGGCGGCGAGGGAGACCATGACGGCGAACAGCACGGGCTGCACGACGTCGACGCGCTCCAGCGAGGGCGCGCCCTCGGCTTCGCGCAGCACGCCGGTCAACGACCAGTCCACGAACGGCGCCAGGGCCTGCTCGCACTCGGCGATCCGCTGCGCGAACACCGGCGAGGTGTCGAGCAGTTCGACGGCCATCCCGGCCCACTGCGCACCCTGACCGGGGAACACGAACACCGTGCGCCCACCCGTGCCGGTGCCGCGCACGAGGTTCGGGTTCTCCTGGCCGGTCGCGAGCGCCGCCAGGCCGTCGAGGAGGGTCTCGTGGCTGTCCCCGATGATGGCGGCGCGGTGCTCGAAGGTGGTGCGGGTGGTGGCGAGGGAGTACGCGACGTCGAGCGGCTTCAGCTCGGGGTGCGCCTGGACGTGCTCCAGCAGGCGCTGGGCCTGGGCCTGGACAGCGTCAGCAGTGCGGCCGGAGATGAGCCAGGGCAGGGCGCCGGACATCGTGACCTCGGCGGTCGGCTCGCTCTCGCGGGCGGGTGCCTGCTCCAGGATGACGTGCGCGTTGGTCCCGCTCACGCCGAACGAGGACACCGCCGCCCGGCGCGGCTCGCCGGTCTCCGGCCAGGTCATCGCCTCGGTCAGCAGCTCGACCGCGCCGGCCGACCAGTCCACCTGCGGCGTCGGCTCGTCCACGTGCAGCGTCTTCGGCAGCATCCCGTGCCGGATCGCCTCGACCATCTTGATGATCCCGCCGACACCGGCGGCCGCCTGGGTGTGGCCGATGTTCGACTTCAACGAGCCCAGGAACAGCGGCCGGTCCGCTGCCCGCTCCTGCCCGTAGGTCGCGATCAATGCCTGTGCCTCGATCGGGTCGCCCAGCGTGGTGCCCGTGCCGTGCGCCTCCACCGCGTCGACCTGAGCAGCCGTCAGACCGGCGTTGGTCAGCGCCTGGCGGATGACGCGTTGCTGCGCCGGGCCGTTCGGCGCGGTGAGCCCGTTGCTCGCGCCGTCCTGGTTCACGGCCGTGCCGCGCACTACCGCGAGGATCGGGTGCCCGTTGCGCCGAGCGTCCGAGAGCCGCTCCACCAGGAGCATGCCGACGCCCTCGCCCCAGCCGGTCCCGTCCGCCGCCGCCGCGAAGGACTTGCAGCGACCGTCGGCGGACAGCCCGCGCTGGCGGCTGAACTCCACGAAGACGCCGGGGGTGGAGAGCACGGTCACGCCGCCCGCGAGCGCGAGGTCGCACTCGCCGTTGCGCAGTGCCTGGACCGCCAGGTGCAGGGCGACCAGCGAGGACGAGCACGCGGTGTCGACCGTCACCGCGGGACCCTCCAGGCCCAGCGTGTAGGCGATCCGGCCCGAGGCGATGCTGCCCGCGCTGCCGTTGATGAGGTAGCCCTCGAGCCCGTCCGGCGCGTCCTGGACGCGGGAGCCGTAGTCGCCGTACATCACGCCGGCGAAGACGCCGGTCCGGCTGCCGGCCAGCGAGGTCGGGTCGATGCCCGCCCGCTCCACCGTCTCCCAAGAGGTCTCCAGCAGCAGGCGCTGCTGCGGGTCGATGGTGACCGCTTCCCGGGGGTTGATGCCGAAGAAGTCCGCGTCGAAGTGGTCGCTCTCGTGCAGGAACCCGCCTTCGCGCACGTAGCTCTTGTGCAGGCGGTCCGGGTCGGGGTCGTACAGCCCGTCCAGGTCCCAGCCACGGTTGTCGGGGAACCCCGAGACCGCGTCCCGCCCCTCGGCGACCAGGCGCCACAGGTCCTCCGGCGACTGCACGCCACCGGGGTAGCGGCAGCTCACGCTCACGATGGCGATCGGCTCGGGTGCGGCCTCCTCCAGTGCCCGCAGGCGCTGGCGGGTGTCGGTCAGCTCGGCGGTCACCCGCTTGAGGTACGTGCGCAGCTTGTCCTCGTTCTGCATTACTGCCGCTCCCTCAAGGGTTCCTGGAAAACCGGTGCTTGTGCGTTCGATGCCGGGTTGTTCGATGTCATGGCGTCGGTCATCGCGTCGGTCATCGCGTCGGTCATCGCGTCGGTCATGGCGTGGGTCCGGGTGCGCGTGGAGTCGCTGCTAGAGCTGCGCATCGATGAAGTCGAAGAGCTCGTCGTCGGAGACGGATTCGAGGGTCTCGGCCACCGAGCGGCCCGCCGAGTCCGCCGTCTCCTCGCCGACCGGGTCGTTGACCTTGGCCAGCAGGTCCTGAAGACGCTTCCTGAGCTGCCCGCGCAGTTCGTCGGACGGGGGAGCGGCCGACAGCGCGGCCTCCAGCTCGTCCAGGTTCATCAGGTCCAGGCCGACGGCCTTGGCCCCGATCCCGGCCTTGGCGAACTCCTCGTGCAGGTGGTCGGCCACGGAGGACGGCATGGGGTAGTCGAAGACCAGCGTGGCGGACAGGCGCAGGCCGGTGGCCGCGTTCAGCCGGTTGCGCAGCTCGACCGCCGTCAGCGAGTCGAAGCCGCTCTCCTTGAACGAGCGCCCGCCGTCGACGGCCGCCGCCGTGCTGTGGCCGAGGACGGCAGCCACCTGCGTGCAGACCAGCTCCAGCAGCAGCTCCCGCTGCCCCGGCCCGTCGAGCTCGGCCAGCCGGCGGCGCAGCAGCTCGCACTCGTCGGGCGTCGCGGCGCCCGCCGCCGGGAGGTGCTGCGCCTGGCGCCGGACGGGGCCCCGCACCACCGTGCGCAGCAGGCCCGGCAGCGTGCCGGCCGCCGCCTGCGCCCGCAGGCCGACGGTGTCCAGCTGGACGGGCAGCAGGGCCGCCTCGTCCGTGCCGAGCGCCGCGTCGAAGAGAGCGAGCCCGGTCTGCGAGGACATCGGCGCGAAACCCTGCCGGGCCAGGCGCTGCACGTCCTGCGCGGCCAGGTTGGCCGTCATGCCGCTGCGCTCGGCCCAGAATCCCCAGGCCAGCGCGAGGCCGGGCAGGTCGGTGTCCCGCCGGTGGCGGGCCAGGGCGTCCAGGAAGACGTTGGCCGCCGCGTAGTGGCTCTGACCGCCGCTGCCGAAGGTGCCGGCGGCGCTGGAGAAGAGGACGAACGCCGCGAGGTCCAGGTCACGGGTGAGCTCGTGCAGGTTGAGCGCGGCGTCGACCTTGGGCGCCAGCACCTGGTCCACCTGCTCGGTCGTCAGACCCGTGAGCACCCCGTCGGCCACCACGCCCGCCGCGTGGATGACGGCGGTCAGCGGGTGCGCGGCGTCGATCTCGCCGAGGACCCGGACGAGGTCCTGCCGGTCGGCCGCGTCGCAGGCCGCCAGCGTCACCTCGGCGCCCAGGCCGGTGAGCTCGGCCAGCAGCTCCGGCGCGTCGGGCGCGTCGAGCCCGCTGCGGCTGGTCAGCAGCAGGTGCCGGGCTCCGTGCGTGGTCACCAGGTGCCGGGCGACCAGGCGGCCGAGGGTGCCGGTGGCACCGGTGACCAGGACGGTCCCGTCGGGGTCCAGGCCGGGCGCGCTCGCGCCGGTGGACGGCACGACCCGCGCGAGCTGCGGTGCCAGCAGCTCACCCTGACGCAGCGTCAGTTCCGGCTCTCCGGTGGCGAGGGCGGCGCCGACGGCCTCGGCGGAGGCTCGCTCCTCGTCCAGGTCCAGCAGGACGAACCGGCCGGGGTGCTCGGCCTGGGCCGAGCGGATCAGGCCCCACACCGGCGCGTGCACCAGGTCGGCGAGGCTCTCCTGCCGCGCGGTGGCGACCGCCCCACGGGTCAGGAAGACCAGCCGGGAGCCGGCGAACCGCTCCTCGGCCAGCCAGGCCTGGGCCAGCGCCAGCGCCCGGTGGGTGGCCGCCCGCGCAGCCCGGGCCGTGGTGGCGGCGTCGGCGGCGTCGGCGGCGTCGACCTCGGTGCCGAGCGCGGAGACGCAGGAGACCAGGACGGCCGTCGGGACCGGCGCACCGGCGAGCACGGCGTCGCCGAGTTCCGCGAGATCCCAGTGGTTCGCCACCTCGGCGTCGTCGGCCAGCGCGGCACCGACCTTGAACTCGTCCTCGGCCAGCAGCGCGTACCCGCCCTCGTCGGCCGGGCGCGCGGCCGGGGTCGGGACGGCCGACCACTCCAGGCGGAAGAGCGAGTCCTGCCCCGCCGTCCGGGCCGGCCGGATCTGCTCGGCGGTGGCCTCCAGCAGCACCAGGCCGTCGATCGACAGCACCGGACGGCCCGAGAGGTCCGCCGCCAGGACGGCCACGGCGTCGTGACCGGCCGGCGCGATCCGCACCCGGAGCCCGGAACCGCCGGCGGCGGAGAGGTTGATCCCGCGCCACGCGAACGGCAGCCGCGTGCGGCCGCCGCCGCGCAGGATGGTCGGGTGCAGGGCGGCGTCCAGCAGCGCCGGGTGGATGGCGAACTGGGCGGCCTGGTCCTGCTGTGCCTCGGGGAGGAGCACTTCGGCGAAGACCTCCGGACCGCGCTGCCAGGCGGCGCGTAGTCCCTGGAAGGCGGGCCCGTAGCCGAAGCCGGCTTGGTCCAGCGCCTGGTGCAGGTCGGCCACGTCCAGCGGCTCGGCACCCTGCGGCGGCCAGTTGGTCAGGTCCTCGGCGAACTCCGGGGCACCCGGGGCAACGGTTGCCTCGGCGTGCAGGGTCCAGGGCTGGGTGGCGTCGTCAAGGTCGGGCTGGGAGTGGATGCTGAGGGTGCGTCGCCCGGCGTCATCCGGTGCGCCCACGCTGACGTTGAGGCGGACCGCGCCGCGCTCGGGCAGGGTGAGCGCGGCGTGCAGCGCGAGATCCTCCACCCGGGCGCAGCCGGCCTGCTCGCCCGCGTGGAGGGCGAGCTCGACGAAGGCGGTGCCGGGCAGGATCACGGTGCCCAGGACGGCGTGGTCGGCGAGCCACGGGTGGGTGCTGAGCGAGAGGCGGCCGGTGAGCAGGAAGCCGTCGGTGCCCGGGAGTTCGACGACCGCGCCCAGCAGCGGGTGGGCGGTCGCTGCCAGGCCGACGGAGGCGATGTCGGCCGAGGTGGCGGAGGGCGAGGTGTCGAGCCAGTAGCGCTGGTGTTGGAAGGCGTAGGTGGGCAGGGGGGTGGTGGTGGCGCCGGTGCCGGTGTAGTAGGCGTTCCAGTCGATGGTGGTGCCGGTGGTGTGGAGTTCGGCGAGGGCGCGGGTGGCGGTGTGGGGTTCGGGGCGGTTGGCGCGCTGGAGGGGGATGGTGGTGGCGTTGTCGAGGGTGTCCTGGGTCATGGCGGTCAGGACGGTGTCGGGGCCGAGTTCCAGGAAGGTGGTTGCGCCTTCGGTGGCGAGGGTGGTGATGGCGTGGGTGTAGCGGACGGTTTCGCGGACGTGTCGGACCCAGTAGTCGGGGGTCTGGAGGTCCTGGGGGTCGGCGAGGGTGCCGGTGAGGTTGGAGACCAGGGGGGTGGTCGGCTGGTTGTAGGTGAGGGAGGAGGCGATGGCTCGGAACTGGTCGAGCATCGGGTCCATGTGGGGGGAGTGGAAGGCGTGGCTGACCCGCAGGCGGCGGGTTTTGCGTCCTTGGTCCGCGAAGATGTGGGCGACGCTGGTGACGGTGTCGTCGTCCCCGGACAGGACGATCGAGTTGGGGCCGTTGATGGCGGCGATGGAGATGCGGTCGGTGAGGTGGGGGGTGATCTCGTCTTCGGTGGCCTGGACGGCGATCATGGCGCCGCCGGTGGGGAGGGCCTGCATGAGGCGTCCGCGTGCGGCGACCAGGGTCGCGGCGTCCTGGAGGGTCCACAGGCCGGCGAGGTGGGCGGCGGTGACCTCGCCGATGGAGTGCCCGGCGAGGAAGTCCGGCCGGATTCCCCAGGACTCGACGAGCCGGAACAGCGCGGTCTCCAGCGCGAACAGGGAGGCCTGCGTGTAGGCGGTCTGGTCGATCAACCCGCTGTCGCCGAAGACGACCTCGCGCAGCGGCGTGTCCAGGTGCCTGTCCAGCTCGGCGCACACCCGGTCGAAGGCTGCGGCGAACACGGGGAACGCCCCGTAGAGCTCACGTCCCATCCCGGCCCGCTGGCTGCCCTGCCCGGAGAACAGGAAGGCGAGTTTTCCGCGTCCGGCCTGCCCGCGCACCACACCGACGGCCTCCCGGCCCTCGGCCAGCGCGGCCAGTCCGTCGAGGAAGCCCTCGTGGTTGTCGGCGACCACGGCCGCCCGGTGCTCGAACGCCGAACGCGTCGTCGCCAGCGAGTACGCCACATCCAGCGCCGAGGCCTCGTTGTCCCGCACATGCTCCAGCAGCCGCTGCGCCTGCGCCCGGACCGCCTCCGCCGTGCGCCCGGAGATCAGCCACGGCAGCACCGCCGGGGCGGCAACACCATCTTCTGATGCAACGTCAGCAGCCTGCTCGGCCTGCTCGATGATGACGTGCGCGTTGGTCCCGCTGATCCCGAAGGCGGAGATGCCGGCCCGGCGTGGCTCGCCCGTCTCCGGCCAGGCCGTCGCCTCGGTCAGCAGCTCGACCGCACCCTCGGACCAGTCCACGTGCGGCGTCGGCTCGTCCACGTGCAGCGTCTTCGGCAGCACACCGTGCCGCATCGCCATGACCATCTTGATCACGCCACCGACACCGGCCGCCGCCTGGGCGTGGCCGATGTTCGACTTCAACGACCCCAGCAGCAACGGCCGGTCCTCCGGCCGCTCCTGCCCGTAGGTGGCGAGCAGCGCCTGCGCCTCGATCGGGTCGCCCAGCCGGGTACCCGTCCCGTGTGCCTCCACGGCGTCGACCTGGTCAGCCGTCAGGCTGGCGTTGACCAGGGCCTGACGGATCACGCGTTCCTGCGCCGAGCCGTTGGGCGCGGTGAGTCCGTTGCTCGCGCCGTCCTGATTGATCGCGCTGCCGCGCACGACTGCGAGGATCGGGTGGCCGTTGCGCTCGGCGTCCGACAGGCGCTCGACGAGGAGCATGCCGGCGCCCTCGGCCCAGCTGGTGCCGTCCGCCGCCGCCGCGAAGGACTTCGAGCGGCCGTCGGCGGCCAGGCCGCGCTGGCGGCTGAACTCCACGAACATGCCCGGCGTGGGCATCACCGTCACGCCGCCGGCCAGCGCGAGGTCGCACTCGCCGTTGCGCAGCGCCTGCGCGGCCAGGTGCAGGGCGACCAGCGAGGACGAGCACGCCGTGTCGACCGTCACTGCTGGACCTTCCAGGCCAAGCGCGTAGGCGATCCGACCCGAGACCACGCTGGACGACTTGCCCGTCAGCATGAAGCCTTCGAAGGTGCTCGGCGTTTCGTGTAGGCGGGACGCGTAGTCCTGGTACGTCATGCCGGCGAAGACGCCGGTCTGGCTGCCGCGCAGGCTGGTCGGGTCGATGCCCGCACGCTCGAAGGCCTCCCACGAGGTCTCCAGCAGCAGGCGCTGCTGCGGGTCCATCGCCATCGCCTCACGTGGGCTGATGCCGAAGAACCCGGCGTCGAACTCCGCTGCGTCGTACAGGAATCCGCCGTCCCGGACGTAGGACGTGCCGGGCCGGTCCGGGTCCGGGTGGTACAGCCCGTCGATGTCCCAGCCCCGGTCGGTCGGGAGCGCGCCGATCGCGTCGCGCTCCTCGGCCAGCAACTGCCACAGCTCCTCGGGCGTGTGGACGTTGCCGGGCAAGCGGCATCCCATGGCCACGATGGCGATCGGCTCGTCGTGGGCGGACGCAGGGGCCGCGACCGGAGCCGGGACCGAGGTCCGAGCGCCCATCAGCTCGGCGCGCAGGTGCTTGGCCAGCGCGGTGGGCGTCGGGTTGCCGAAGATCGCACTGGTCGTCATCCGGGATCCGGTCACCGCCACCAGCCGGTTGCGCAGGTCCATCACCGTCAACGAGTCGAACCCGAAGTCCTTGAACGCCCGTTCGGTGTGGATCGCGTCCACCCCGGAATGGCCCAGAACCGAGGCCGCCTCGGTGCGGACCAGCTCCGTCAACAGCCGCTCCTGTTCGACCTCGGAGAGAGCGCTCAACTGCTGGACCAGCTTCGACCGGGGACGCGTCGCGGTCGACTCGACCTCGCCGGAAGCAGCGGCGGCGGCACGAGCCTCGGGGAGCGCGTCGAAGAGGCGACTGGCACGCGGTGCCGTGAAGTCCGCGATGAAGCGCGGCCAGTTCACATCGGCGACGGTGATCCGGGAGTCCCCCTGATCCAGGGCCTGCTGAAGCGCCATGACCGCAGCCTCGGGCGCCATCGCGGTCAGGCCGCGGCGCTGCATCCGGCTGTCGACCTCGGCCCCGACCATGCCGCCACCACTCCATGTGCCCCAGGCGATGGAGGTGGCGGGCAGGCCGTCGGTGTGGCGCTGCTGGGCGAGGGCGTCGAGGTAGGCGTTGGCGGCGGCGTAGTTGGCCTGCCCGGCGTTGCCCAGGACGCCCACGATGGAGGAGTAGAGGACGAAGGCGGTGAGGTCGTGGTCGCGGGTGAGGTCGTGGAGGTGGTGGGCGGTGTGGGCTTTGGCGGTGAGGACGGTGGTGAGGCGGTTGGGGGTGAGGGTGGTGATGGTGGCGTCGTCGAGGATGCCGGCGGTGTGGATGACGGCGGTGAGGTCGGGGTGTTGGGCGATGAGGTTGGCGAGGGCTTGGCGGTTGGTGGTGTCGCAGGCGGTGATGGTGACGCGGGTGCCGAGGGTTTGGAGTTCTTGGGTGAGTTGGGTGGCGCCGGGGGCGTTGGGGCCGCGTCGGCTGGTGAGGAGGAGGTGGGGGGCGCCGTGGTGGGCGAGGTGGCGGGCGAGGTGGGTGCCGAGGGCTCCGGTGCCGCCGGTGATGAGGGTGGTGCCGGTGGGGGTCCAGGCGCCGGTGACGGTGTTGGTGTTGGTGTTGGTGTTGGTGGGGGCGTGGGTGAGGCGGCGGGTGTGGATGGCGGTGTCGCGTAGGGCGAGTTGGTCTTCGCCGGTGGTGTTGGTGAGGGCGGTGGTGAGTTGGGTGGTGGTGTGGTTGGTGATTGTGGTGGGGAGGTCGATGAGGCCGCCCCATTGGTCGGGGTGTTCGAGGGCGGCGACGCGGCCCAGGCCCCAGATTTGTGCTTGTTCGGGGTTGTTGATGCGTTCGGTGGGGGTGGTGGAGACGGCGCTTTGGGTGAGGGCCCAGATGGGTGCGTCGATGCCGGTTTGGATGAGTGTCAGGGTGTCTTCGAGGTCCAGCAGGGAGACGATGCCGGAGGGGTCGGTGTTCTGGAGGGCGTCGGTGTTCTGGAGGGCGTCGATGGTGCGGGCCTGGACGGTGGCGCCGCCTTCGGCCAGGGCTTGGGTGGTCCAGTCGAGCAGCGGGTGGCCGTCGGTGGGGGTGATGACCAGCCAGGTACCGGTGAGCTGACGGGTCGACTGTTCGGTGAGCGAGTGCCAGGTCTCGCGGTAGCGCCAGGTGTCGACAGTCGCGTGGCTGCGCTGGTCCTTGCGCCAGGTGGAGAGCGCGGGCAGGACGGTGCTCAGCGGGGCGTCGGGGTCGAGCTGGAGGGTGGCAGCGAGGGCTTCGAAGTCCTGATCGTCCACGGCCTGCCAGAACTGGGCGTCCACGGCGTCCGCCGGGGCGAGTGCTGCGGTCACGGCCGGGGTCTCCAGCCAGTAGTGCTGGTGCTGGAAGGCGTAGGTGGGCAGCAGGACCGGGGTGCCGCCGGTGAGGAGGGAGGCTAGGTCGGTGGGGTGGCCGTGGGTGTGGAGGGTGGCCAGGGAGGTGAGGAAGCGGTGGTGGCCGCCTTCGTTGCGGCGCAGGGTGCCGGTGATAAGGACGTCGGCCGAGGTCTCTTCGATGCCGTAGGTGAGGACGGGGTGGGGGCTGATCTCGACGAAGGTGGTGTGGCCCTGGTCGATGAGGGCGCGGACGGTCTCTTCGAAGCGGACGGTCTGGCGCAGGTTGCGGTACCAGTACGCGCCGTCGAGGGTGGTGGTGTCGGTGAGTTCGGTGGTGACGGTGGAGTGGAATGCCACCTGGGCCTCGCGTGGCGCCAGGTCGGCCAGCAGGTCCGCGAGCTCCGTCTCGAGGTCTTCGACCTGGGGTGAGTGGGAGGCGTAGTCGACGGGGATGCGGCGGGCGCGCACTCCTGCGTTCTCGTAGTGGGCCTGGAGCTCGTCCAGCGCCTGGGTCTGGCCGGAGACGACGATGGAGGCGGGGCCGTTGACGGCGGCGATCGCCAGTCCACCCTCGGGGCGGGTGTCCAGCTCGGCCTGGACCTCGTCCAGGGTGAGCGGGACGGAGAGCATGCCGCCGCGTCCGGCGAGCGCGGTGATGGCCTTGCTGCGCAGAGCGGCGATCTTGGCGCCGTCGTCCAGCGACAGCGCGCCGGCGACCACGGCGGCGGCGATCTCGCCCTGCGAGTGCCCGATCACGGCGGCCGGCTGGACGCCGTAGGACTGCCAGAGCGCGGCGAGGGAGACCATGACGGCGAACAGCACGGGCTGCACGACGTCGACGCGCTCCAGCGACGGAGCACCCTCCGCCTCGCGCAGCACGCCGGTCAACGACCAGTCCACGAACGGCGCCAGCGCCTGCTCGCACTCCGCGATCCGCTGCGCGAACACCGGCGAGGTGTCGAGCAGTTCGACCGCCATCCCGGCCCACTGCGCACCCTGACCGGGGAACACGAACACCGTGCGCCCACCTGAGCCGGCAGCGGTCCCACGCACCACACCGGCGGTCTCGCGGCCCTCGGCGAGCGCGGCCAGCCCCTCCAGGAAGTCCTCCCGGTTGTCGGCGACCACCGCAGCACGGTGCTCGAAGGCACCCCGCGTCGTGGCGAGCGAGTAGGCGATGTCGAGGGGCGTGAGGTCGGGGTGCGTCTGGACGTGGCTCAGCAGCCGCTTGGTCTGGGCCTGGAGGGCGTCGGGGGTGCGCGCGGAGATCAGCCAGGGCAGCACCGCCGGGGTGGCGCGCTGCGCCGACGGAGCGTCAACGCCCTTGTCTGTCTGCTCGGTCGGCTCGGCTTGCTCGATGATGACGTGGGCGTTGGTCCCGCTGATCCCGAACGAGGACACAGCCGCTCGGCGGGGTTCGCCGGTCTCCGGCCAGGCCATGGCCTCGGTCAGCAGCTCAACAGCGCCCGCCGACCAGTCCACCTCGGGCGTCGGCTCGTCGACGTGCAGGGTCTTCGGCAGCATGCCGTGCCGCATCGCCATGACCATCTTGATGATCCCGGCGATGCCGGCGGCGGCCTGTGTGTGCCCGATGTTGGACTTCAGTGAGCCCAGCCGCAGCGGCCGGTCCGCCGGCCGGCCCTGCCCGTAGGTGGCGAGCAGCGCCTGCGCCTCGATCGGGTCACCCAGTCGCGTCCCGGTGCCGTGCGCCTCCACTGCGTCGACCTGGCCCGGTGTCAGGCCTGCGCTGGCGAGTGCCTGGCGGATCACCCGCTGCTGCGACGGACCATTGGGCGCGGTGAGGCCGTTGCTCGCCCCGTCCTGGTTGATCGCGCTGCCGCGCACCACCGCGAGGACGGGGTGGCCGTTGCGCTCAGCGTCGGAGAGCCGCTCCACGAGGAGCATGCCGACGCCCTCGCCCCAGCCGGTCCCGTCCGCCGCCGCCGCGAACGCCTTGCACCGGCCGTCGGCGGACAGCCCGCGCTGGCGGCTGAACTCCACGAACATGCCCGGGGTGGGCATGACGGCCGCGCCGCCGGCCAGGGCCAGGTCGCACTCGCCGTTGCGCAGGGACTGCACCGCGAGGTGCAGGGCCACCAGGGAGGACGAGCAGGCCGTGTCCACGGTCATTGCCGGGCCCTCCAGGCCCAGCGTGTACGCGATTCGACCCGAGGCGATGCTGACGGACTTGCCGGTCAGCACGTAGCCGTCGACTCCGTCCGAGGCCTCGTGCAGCGGGGAGCCGTAGTCCTGTGCCATCGCGCCGACGAACACGCCTGCCTGGGTGCCGTACAGGCCGGCGGGGTCGATGCCCGCCCGCTCGAACGCCTCCCAGGAGGTCTCCAGCAGCAGCCGCTGCTGCGGGTCCATCGCCAGTGCCTCGCGCGGCGAGATCCCGAAGAAGCTCGAGTCGAACAGGCCCGCCTCGTGGAGGAAACCGCCGCCGCGAGCGTAGGTCTTACCCGGGTGCTCGGGGTCGGGGTCGTAGAGGCCGTCGAGGTCCCAGCCCCGGTTGGTCGGGAACCCGGAGATCGCGTCGGTACCTTCGACGACCAAGTGCCACAGGTCCTCGGGGGACTTGACGCCCTGCGGGAGACGACAGCTCATCGCGACGATCGCGATGGGCTCCTGACTCGCCGGCACCGTGGCGGATGCCGAAGGAGCAGAGTTGCCGGCCGGCTCCAGGATCTCCAGCACCAACTGCCGTGCCAGGGCGACGGGCGTGGGGTAGTCGAAGAGGAGCGAGGACGGAAGCCGCAGGCCGGTCGCGGAGGCAAGGCTGTTGCGTAGCTCGACGGCGGTTAGGGAGTCGAAGCCGAGGTCCTTGAAGGAGCGGTGGGGGTCCACCACCTCCGAAGCGGTGTACTCCAGCACGACGGCGATCTGGGTACACATCAGGTCCAGAAGGACACGCGCGCGCTCGGTCTCGGCCGCACCAGTCAGGCGGTCCCGCAGTGGCGACGAGACGACGCTGAGTGACTCCTCGGCGGCGGCGCTCTGAGGCGTCGCGCTGTTCGTGCGCGTCGGAGCGGCCTGGGTGCTGTCGAGCCAGTAGCGGCGGCGCTGGAAGGCGTAGGTGGGCAGGGGGGTGGTGGTGGCGCCGGTGCCCGCGTAGTACGTGGACCAGTTGATGGTGGTGCCGGTGGTGTGGAGTTCGGCGAGGGCGCGGGTGGCGGTGTGGGGTTCGGGGCGGTTGGCGCGCAGGAGGGGGATGGTGGTGGCGTTGTCGAGGGTGTCCTGGGTCATGGCGGTCAGGACGGTGTCGGGGCCGAGTTCCAGGAAGGTGGTTGCGCCTTCGGTGGCGAGGGTGGTGATGGCGTGGGTGTAGCGGACGGTTTCGCGGACGTGTCGGACCCAGTAGTCGGGGGTTTGGAGGTCCTGGGGGTCGGCGAGGGTGCCGGTGAGGTTGGAGACCAGGGGGGTGGTCGGCTGGTTGTAGGTGAGGGAGGAGGCGATGGCTCGGAACTGGTCGAGCATCGGGTCCATGTGGGGGGAGTGGAAGGCGTGGCTGACCCGCAGGCGGCGGGTCTTGCGTCCTTGGTCCGCGAAGATCTGGGCGACGCTGGTGACGGTGTCGTCGTCCCCGGACAGGACGATCGAGTTGGGGCCGTTGATGGCGGCGATGGAGATGCGGTCGGTGAGGTGGGGGGTGATCTCGTCTTCGGTGGCCTGGACGGCGATCATCGCGCCGCCGGTGGGGAGGGCCTGCATGAGGCGTCCGCGTGCGGCGACCAGGGTCGCGGCGTCCTGGAGGGTCCACAGGCCGGCGAGGTGGGCGGCGGTGACCTCGCCGATGGAGTGCCCGGCGAGGAGGTCCGGCCGGATTCCCCAGGACTCGACGAGCCGGAACAGCGCGGTCTCCAGCGCGAACAGGGAGGCCTGCGTGTAGGCGGTCTGGTCGATCAACCCGCTGTCGCCGAAGACGACCTCGCGCAGCGGCGTGTCCAGGTGCTTGTCCAGCTCGGCGCACACCTGGTCGAAGGCTGCGGCGAACACCGGGAACGCCCCGTAGAGTTCGCGCCCCATCCCGGCGCGCTGGCTGCCCTGCCCGGAGAACAGGAACGCCAGCTTCCCGCCCTCGGTAGCCGCGGTACCCGATACGACCCCAGGAGCAGCGCTGCCTTCGGCGAGTGCTGCGAGTCCGTTGAGGAAGCCCTCGTGGTTGTCGGCGACCACGGCGGCGCGGTGTTCGAAGGCGGTGCGGGTGGTGGCCAGGGAGTAGGCCACATCGAGGGGCTTCAGCTCGGGGTGCGCCTGGACGTGCTCCAGCAGGCGCTGGGCCTGGGCTTGGAGGGCGTTGGGGGTGCGGGCGGAGATGAGCCAGGGCAGGACGGCGGGTGCGGTGGCCTCGGTGGTGGGCTCGTCGTCACGTGCGGGTGCTTGTTCGAGGATGACGTGGGCGTTGGTGCCGCCCATGCCGAAGGCGTTGATGCCGGCGGTGTGGGGCTGGTGGGGGTGGGGCCACGGGGTGGGGGTGGTGGGGATGTGGAGGTTGAGGGTGCTGAGGGGGATGTTGGGGTTGGGGGTGTGGTGGTTGAGGGTGGGGGGGATGGTGCGGTTCTTGATGGCGAGGACGGTTTTGAGGAGTCCGGTGATGCCGGCGGCGCCTTCGAGGTGGCCGATGTTGGTTTTGGCGGAGCCGACGAGGAGGGGGTCGGTGGTGGGGCGGTGGGTGGTGGTGAGGGCGTTGGCCAGGGCGTGGGCTTCGATGGGGTCGCCCAGGGGGGTGCCGGTGCCGTGGAGTTCGACGTACTGGACGGTGGCGGGGTCGATTCCGGCGTGGTGGTAGGTGTCGCGCAGGAGTTGTTCCTGGGCGGCTTGGTGGGGGGTGGTGAGGGTGTCGCCGCCGCCGTCGTTGTTGACGGCGCTGGCGCGGATGACGGCGTGGATGCGGTCGCCGTCGGCCAAGGCGCGGGTGAGGGTCTTGAGGACGATGAGGGCGCCGCCTTCGCCGCGGACGTAGCCGTTGGCGCGCTCGTCGAAGGTGTAGCAGTGGCCATCGGGGGAGAGGCCGCCGAATTTGGCGGAGGTGATGGTGCTGTCGGGGATGAGGGTGAGGTTGACTCCGCCGGCCAGGGCGAGGTCGCTCTCGCCGCGGCGCAGGCTTTCGCAGGCGGTGTGGACGGCCACGAGGGAGGAGGACTGGCCGGAGTCGATGGTGTAGCTGGGGCCGCGTAGTCCCAGGGTGTAGGAGACGCGGTTGGCGATGATGCTGCGGTGCAGGCCGGTGAGGGTGTGATGGGTGGTGTTGTCCGTGGCGTGCTGGTTGGTCAGGGTGGCGTAGTCGTCCCAGATCGCGCCGATGTAGACGCCGGTGCGGCTGTCGTGGAGGTCGGCGGGGACGATGCCGCCTTCTTCGAGGGCTTCCCAGGCGAGTTCGAGAATGAGGCGCTGCTGGGGGTCCATCGCGGCGGCTTCACGCGGTGATATCCCGAAGAAGGTGGGGTCGAAGTGGTCGACCTGGTCGAGGTATCCGCCTCGGCGCGTGTGGGTCTTGCCAGGTGCGGCGGGGTCGGGGTCGAAGACCGCGTCGGCGTCCCAGCGCTCGAGGGGGGTCTCGGTGATGGCCTCGATGCCCTCGCTCAGCACCCGCCAGAACGCCTCCGGGTCCGGAGCCTGCGGAAAGCGGCACGCCATGCCGACGATCGCGACGGCGTCCGAAAGGTCGCGCGCAGCATTGTTGTTCGTCATGTTCGCAGATCCCCGTTCGCGACTGTCACACTCGAAACACCACACCTGACCCCAGACGGCATCCCACTGCCAGGGACTCTTAACAAGCCCTACGCCAGGAACTGTTGATGCCGCATCATGGTCGGCGCGCAGGCTTCCGGTCGGCGACGCAGAAGTCCTGCGGGCCGTGCCGTGCCCAGGCCGATAGGTCAGATCGTTGTGAAACAGTCAGTAGACACCCCGTTGTGACGGACAAGAGCCGTCGGCGTGTAGCTAAATCTGTGACCGCCAGGCCTGTCAAGCTGGGCTCTGACGGGTCCTCGGCGAGAGGCCGCATGACAGTCGACTCATGGTCCTGACAGGAAAGCGCGAACGCCCTCCGACCGGCGATGATGGGAACTTCCTGTGAGTCTGCCAGGTACTGACCGGTCCTCAGGATCCGCTTTGAAACAGATTGTTGATGCTCATGGCGCGGACATGGCGCAAGCCTTGAGCTGGATTTGAGGGTGGTCCAGGGGGCCGGCAAGGAGCCCTTATCCACATCGAGCGGCAGAATATGACGGGGAGATGATGCGCCGTCAGCAAGCGCAGCCCCTCTCCAGATGGATCGGACATACTGGCTGATAGCCCATCAGGATCTGACGAAAGGGATAGGCATCTCCCGTGCCGGGGAACAACATTGACGTGGTGTCGAACGGTGGGCAATGATGACCCGGACTGTGGCATCCGTGGTTGTCGGTGCCAGCGGGCTTCCGTGACGTCGATCTGTTCGGGAACCCTGTGACCCCACTCGGCGTGCACTGTTCCGATGCGCCCCAACGGCTCGTCATGGTGGCTGCTGGACTTCCGGGACTCTGTTTCCACTGGCTGAATTCGTGAAGGCGCTACCGCGGCAAGGGCGGGGCTCCTGGACTGGGTACGAACGGGGAGTAAGTGGTGAGGTCAGATATCCTCAACCGGGTCAGTGAGTTCTCCAGGCGGGAGCTCTTCGACAATCAGGAGCATTTGGACTCCCTGGCTGAGGCGCCGCTTCCCCTGTATCAGAGCTTTCAAGACACCGGGCTGATGAACTGGTGGTTGCCGGAGAATGCCGGCGGAGCCGGGCTGGGCCTCGAGGACAGCATCGACATCGTCTCCGAGCTCGCCTATGGAGATGCCGGGGCCGCGTTCACGCTCTTCATCTCGATTCTCGGGACCAGCATGGTGTCGCTGTACGGGAGCGACGAGCTCAAGGAACGCTACCTGGCGCCGATGGCCAAGTCCGGGGGTTTCTGCGCGACGCTGGGCAGCGAGCAGGTGGCCGGCAGCGAGCTGGGGAACATCACCACGACTGCCACGCTCCAGGGTGGCAACCTCGTGCTGAACGGCCAGAAGTTCTTCTCCACCAACTCGAAGTTCGCGGACTTCCTGGTGGTCGTCGCGAAGTCGGCCACAGAGCCCTCCGGCTACTCGGCGATCCTGGTTCCGAAGAACACGCCGGGCGTTCGCATCGTCAAGCGCTGGGACATGATCGGACTGCGCGCGTCCGGGACCTATCAGGTAACGCTCGAGGGATGCCGAGTTCCGGCGTCAAATGCACTTAACGGCCCAGGGCTCCGGTTGTTGGAGATCGGCCTGAATGCGAGCCGGATCCTGATCGCGACCACTGCCGTCGGCGTGGCACGACGAATTCGTGATCTCTCGATGGAGTACGCCAAGACGAAGCCGCTCGGTGGTGGAAAGCTCGTCGACAATGCCGTCTTCGCAAGCAAGCTCGGTCAGATGGAGATGCAGATCGACGCGATGAAGAGTCAGTGCAAGGCGGCCGCGCGAGACTACGACGCCATCATGCACAGCCCCGACGCTGCGACTACATTCGTCCGCCAGGGCACTCTGAAGTCCGCTCTGACTGCCAAGATGATATGTGGTCAGCTTGGCTGGGACATTGCCAGCAAGGGGTCGGAGATGTTCGGCGGCCTCGGCTACACGAACGAGATGCTCATCGGAAAGCTGGTCCGCGACATGCGGTACGTCTCGATCGTCGAGGGTGGGGACGACGTTCTGCGGGAGCTCATGTTCAACCGTTACGTCGTACCGGTGGCAAAGCGCTCCTAGCGTTTGCTTGCCCCGCGATGCGGGGTTTCCCGGGAGTGCGCATTCGGCTTCGACCGAGTGAACTCCCGTCAGTAGGTGTGCCCTTGCCCGTTAGTTGTGGCTCGGGTCAGGTGTGGTGTTTCGAGTGTGACAGTCGCGAACGGGGATCTGCGAACATGACGAACAACAATGCTGCGCGCGACCTTTCGGACGCCGTCGCGATCGTCGGCATGGCGTGCCGCTTTCCGCAGGCTCCGGACCCGGAGGCGTTCTGGCGGGTGCTGAGCGAGGGCATCGAGGCCATCACCGAGACCCCCCTCGAGCGCTGGGACGCCGACGCGGTCTTCGACCCCGACCCCGCCGCACCTGGCAAGACCCACACGCGCCGAGGCGGATACCTCGACCAGGTCGACCACTTCGACCCCACCTTCTTCGGGATATCACCGCGTGAAGCCGCCGCGATGGACCCCCAGCAGCGCCTCATTCTCGAACTCGCCTGGGAAGCCCTCGAAGAAGGCGGCATCGTCCCCGCCGACCTCCACGACAGCCGCACCGGCGTCTACATCGGCGCGATCTGGGACGACTACGCCACCCTGACCAACCAGCACGCCACGGACAACACCACCCATCACACCCTCACCGGCCTGCACCGCAGCATCATCGCCAACCGCGTCTCCTACACCCTGGGACTACGCGGCCCCAGCTACACCATCGACTCCGGCCAGTCCTCCTCCCTCGTGGCCGTCCACACCGCCTGCGAAAGCCTGCGCCGCGGCGAGAGCGACCTCGCCCTGGCCGGCGGAGTCAACCTCACCCTCATCCCCGACAGCACCATCACCTCCGCCAAATTCGGCGGCCTCTCCCCCGATGGCCACTGCTACACCTTCGACGAGCGCGCCAACGGCTACGTCCGCGGCGAAGGCGGCGCCCTCATCGTCCTCAAGACCCTCACCCGCGCCTTGGCCGACGGCGACCGCATCCACGCCGTCATCCGCGCCAGCGCCGTCAACAACGACGGCGGCGGCGACACCCTCACCACCCCCCACCAAGCCGCCCAGGAACAACTCCTGCGCGACACCTACCACCACGCCGGAATCGACCCCGCCACCGTCCAGTACGTCGAACTCCACGGCACCGGCACCCCCCTGGGCGACCCCATCGAAGCCCACGCCCTGGCCAACGCCCTCACCACCACCCACCGCCCCACCACCGACCCCCTCCTCGTCGGCTCCGCCAAAACCAACATCGGCCACCTCGAAGGCGCCGCCGGCATCACCGGACTCCTCAAAACCGTCCTCGCCATCAAGAACCGCACCATCCCCCCCACCCTCAACCACCACACCCCCAACCCCAACATCCCCCTCAGCACCCTCAACCTCCACATCCCCACCACCCCCACCCCCTGGCCCCACCCCCACCAGCCCCACACCGCCGGCATCAACGCCTTCGGCATGGGCGGCACCAACGCCCACGTCATCCTCGAACAAGCACCCGCACGTGACGACGAGCCCACCACCGAGGCCACCGCACCCGCCGTCCTGCCCTGGCTCATCTCCGCCCGCACCCCCAACGCCCTCCAAGCCCAGGCCCAGCGCCTGCTGGAGCACGTCCAGGCGCACCCCGAGCTGAAGCCCCTCGACGTCGCCTACTCCCTGGCCACCACCCGCACCGCCTTCGAACACCGCGCCGCCGTGGTCGCCGACAACCACGAGGGCTTCCTCAACGGACTCGCGGCACTCGCCGAAGGCAGCGCTGCTCCTGGGGTGGTGCGCGGCACGGCGCAGGGTGAGGCCGGGCGCGCGGTGTTCGTGTTCCCCGGTCAGGGTGCGCAGTGGGCCGGGATGGCGGTCGAACTGCTGGACTCGTCCGAGGTGTTCGCGCAGCGGATCGCGGAGTGCGAGCAGGCGCTGGCGCCGTTCGTGGACTGGTCGTTGACCGGCGTGCTGCGCGAGGCGGAGGGTGCTCCGTCGCTGGAGCGCGTCGACGTCGTGCAGCCCGTGCTGTTCGCTGTCATGGTCTCCCTCGCCGCGCTCTGGCAGTCCTACGGCGTGCAGCCGGCCGCCGTGATCGGGCACTCGCAGGGCGAGATCGCCGCCGCCGTGGTCGCCGGCGCGCTGTCGCTGGACGACGGCGCCAAGATCGCCGCTCTGCGCAGCAAGGCCATCACCGCGCTCGCCGGGCGCGGCGGCATGCTCTCCGTCCCGCTCACCCTGGACGAGGTCCAGGCCGAGTTGGACACCCGCCCCGAGGGTGGACTGGCGATCGCCGCAGTGAACGGCCCGACCTCGATCGTCGTCTCCGGCCAGACCCAGGCGCTGGACGAGCTCCAGGCCCACTACGAGAACGCAGGAGTGCGCGCCCGCCGCATCCCCGTCGACTACGCCTCCCACTCACCCCAGGTCGAAGACCTCGAAGTCGAACTCGCCGAGGCCCTCGCCCCCGTCGCCCCCCGCACCGGCGAGATCCCCTTCCACTCCACCGTCACCACCGAACTCACCGACACGGCCACGCTCGACGCCGCGTACTGGTACCGCAACCTGCGCCGGACCGTCCGCTTCGAGGAGACCGTCCGCTCGCTGATCAACCAGGGCCACACCACCTTCGTCGAGATCAGCCCCCACCCCGTCCTCACCTACGCCATCGAGGAGACCGCCGAAACCACCACGGAGGTCCTCGCCACCGGCACCCTGCGCCGCAACGAAGGCGGCCAGCAGCGCTTCCTCACCTCCCTGGCGACCCTGCACACCCACGGCCACCCCACCGACGCTAGCGCGCTCCTCGCCGGCGGCACCGCCGTCCCGCTCCCCACCTACGCCTTCCAGCGCCGCGCCTACTGGCTCGATACCAAGGGCGAGGCGCGGGCGCGCCAATTCACCTCGGTGAGCACCGCGTTCGCGGGTGAGGCGGTCGAGGCGTCGCAGTCGGCACTGCCCCCGCAGGTGACCTCGGGGACGCCGGAACAGCGTCGTGCCGCGCTGCTCGAACTGCTGCGGAAGGACATCGCGGGTGTGCTGGGCTTCGCCCGGCCGGAGGAGGTCGAGGTCGGCCAGACCTTCAAGGGCCTCGGCTTCGACTCGCCGACCGCCGTCGAGCTGCGCAACCTGGTGAACGCTGCCCTGGGCCTGCGCTTGCCGTCCTCGCTGCTCTTCGACTACCCGACCCCCCTCCTGCTGGCCGAGCACCTGCTGGCCGAGATCTCGGGGACCGGGACCGGCGCGGACGCCGTCTCCGTGCGGCGGCCGATCGCCGTTGACGAGCCGATCGCCATCCTGGGGATGAGCTGCCGCTATCCGGCGGGCGTGCGAAGCCCAGAGGACCTCTGGCAGCTCGTCGCGACCGGCGGCGACGGGATCGCGGGCTTCCCCACCGACCGTGGCTGGGACCTGGCGGTGGCCGACTCGGCGGAGCCGGGCGAGAGCTACCTGCGCGAGGGCGGCTTCATAGACGACGCGGCCGGGTTCGACGCTGGCTTCTTCGGCATCAGCCCGCGTGAGGCGCTGGCGATGGACCCGCAGCAGCGCCTGCTGCTGGAGACGTCCTGGGAGGCGATCGAGCGCGCCGGCATCGACCCGGCTTCGGTCCACGGCGAACAGGCGGGTGTCTTCGTCGGCGCGATGGCTCAGGACTACGGCCCTAGGCTGAACGACGCTCAGAGTGACGCGCGCGGTTACGTTCTGACGGGTAGCACGGCAAGCCTGGCGTCGGGTCGGATCGCCTACTCGCTGGGCCTGGAGGGTCCGGCGGTGACGGTGGACACGGCGTGCTCGTCCTCGCTGGTGGCGCTGCACCTGGCGGTGCAGTCGCTGCGCAACGGCGAGTGCGACCTGGCCCTCGCCGGTGGCGTGACGGTGATGCCCACCCCCGGCATCTTCGCCGAGTTCGACAAGCAGCGCGGCCTGGCGGCGGACGGCCGCTGCAAGTCCTTCGCGGCAGCGGCGGACGGCACCAGCTGGGCCGAGGGTGTCGGCATGCTGGTGGTGGCGCGACTCTCGGACGCGGTACGCGACGGGCACCAGGTGCTCGCGGTGGTGCGCGGCAGCGCGGTCAACCAGGACGGGGCGAGCAACGGCCTCACCGCGCCGAACGGTCCGTCGCAGCAGCGGGTGATCCGCCAGGCACTCGCCAGCGCAGGCCTGACACCGGGCCAGGTCGACGCAGTGGAGGCGCACGGCACCGGGACGCGACTGGGTGACCCGATCGAGGCGCAGGCGCTGCTCGCCACCTACGGGCAGGAGCGGCCGGAGGGCCGACCGTTGCTGCTGGGGTCGTTGAAGTCGAACATCGGACACGCCCAGGCGGCGGCCGGTGTCGGTGGCGTGATCAAGATGGTCATGGCGATGCGGCACGGAGTGCTGCCGAAGACGCTGCACGTGGACGAGCCGACGCCCGAGGTGGACTGGTCGGCGGGCGCTGTTGAGCTGCTGACCGAGGCCATGGCCTGGCCGGAGACCGGCGAACCCCGCCGAGCGGCTGTGTCCTCGTTCGGGATCAGCGGGACCAACGCCCACGTCATCATCGAGCAAGCCGAGCCGACCGAGCAGACGGACAAGGGCGTTGACGCTCCGTCGGCGCAGCCTGTGCTGTCGTGGCTGATCTCCGCCCGCACCGCTGACGCCCTCCAGGCCCAGGCCCAGCGCCTGCTGGAGCACGTCCAGGCGCACCCCGAGCTGAAGCCCCTCGATGTGGCCTACTCCCTGGCCACCACCCGCACCGCCTTCGAACACCGCGCCGCCGTGGTCGCCGACAACCACGAGGGCTTCCTCAACGGGCTCGCGGCACTCGCCGAAGGCAGCGCTGCTCCTGGGGTCGTATCGGGTACCGCGGCTACCGAGGGCGGGAAGCTGGCGTTCCTGTTCTCCGGTCAGGGCAGCCAGCGCGCGGGGATGGGACGTGAGCTGTACGGGGCGTTCCCGGTGTTCGCCGCAGCCTTCGACCGGGTGTGCGCCGAGCTGGACAGGCACCTCGACACCCCGCTGCGCGAGGTCGTCTTCGGCGACAGCGGGTTGATCGACCAGACCGCCTACACGCAGGCCTCCCTGTTCGCGCTGGAGACCGCGCTGTTCCGGCTCGTCGAGTCCTGGGGAATCCGGCCGGACTTCCTCGCCGGGCACTCCATCGGCGAGGTCACCGCCGCCCACCTCGCCGGCCTGTGGACCCTCCAGGACGCCGCGACCCTGGTCGCCGCACGCGGACGCCTCATGCAGGCCCTCCCCACCGGCGGCGCGATGATCGCCGTCCAGGCCACCGAAGACGAGATCACCCCCCACCTCACCGACCGCATCTCCATCGCCGCCATCAACGGCCCCAACTCGATCGTCCTGTCCGGGGACGACGACACCGTCACCAGCGTCGCCCAGATCTTCGCGGACCAAGGACGCAAAACCCGCCGCCTGCGGGTCAGCCACGCCTTCCACTCCCCCCACATGGACCCGATGCTCGACCAGTTCCGAGCCATCGCCTCCTCCCTCACCTACAACCAGCCGACCATCCCCCTGGTCTCCAACCTCACCGGCACCCTCGCCGACCCCCAGGACCTCCAGACCCCCGACTACTGGGTCCGACACGTCCGCGAAACCGTCCGCTACACCCACGCCATCACCACCCTCGCCACCGAAGGCGCAACCACCTTCCTGGAACTCGGCCCCGACACCGTCCTGACCGCCATGACCCAGGACACCCTCGACAACGCCACCACCATCCCCCTCCAGCGCGCCAACCGCCCCGAAGAGCGCAACATCACCCGCGCCCTCGCCGAACTCCACACCACCGGCACCACCATCAACTGGTCCACGTACTACGCGGGCACCGGCGCCACCACCACCCCCCTGCCCACCTACGCCTTCCAACACCAGCACTACTGGCTCGAAGGAACCCCCAAGGCCGGTAGCTCCAACGCATCCGGGCTCGGCCTGGGTGATGTCGACCACCCGCTGCTGGGTGCCGTCCTCGGCGTCGCCGACACCGAGGGCCTGGTCTTCACCGGTCGCCTCGCCCTCAGCACCCACCCGTGGCTCGCCGACCACGCCGTCCTGGGCACCGTGATCCTGCCCGGCACCGCCTTCGTCGAACTCGCCCTGCACGCGGGGGACCAGACCGGCTGCGGCCGGCTGGACGAACTCACCCTGGAGGCCCCGCTCCTCCTCCCTGAGAGCGGCGGCGTCCAGCTCCAGCTCGCGCTGAGCATGGCGGACGAGCACGGCAGCCGCTCGGTGATGCTCTACTCCCGGCCGGATGACGGCGCGGCCGGTGGCGGTCCGTCCGACACGCCGTGGACCAGGCACGCCACGGGTGTGCTCTCCCCAGTGCGTCCGTCCGAGTCGTTCGACCTCTCCAGCTGGCCGCCCGCCGACGCGGTGGCCGTGGACCTGACGGACCTGTACGGACGTCTCGCGGCGAAGCACTACGGGTACGGCCCGGCGTTCCAGGGCGTCCAGGCGCTCTGGCAGCGGACGGACGAGGTCTTCGCCGAGGTGCGCCTCCCGCAGGAGCAGGAGGGCCAAGCGGCTCGCTTCAGCCTGCACCCGGCGCTGCTCGATGCCGCGCTGCACGCGTTGGCCCTCGGGCTGCTGCTGGACGGGGGAGAACCGGAGGAGTCCGCGCTTCTCCCGTTCATGTGGAGCGGCGTCACCCTGTATGCCACCGGTGCTTCGACCCTGCGCGTGCGGCTGTCCAAGAAGGCCGAGGACCGGGTGACGCTGGCGGCTGCCGATGTCACCGGCCGCCCGGTGGCCGCCGCCGACACGCTCGTGCTGCGCCCGATCTCGGCGGAGCAGCTCCGGGCATCGCTCTCCGCGCGCCGGTCGGAGTCGGTGTACCGGGTGAACTGGGTCCCGGCCACCACCTCGTCCGCCGTCGCCGCCGTCACCAACGGCGCCCTGGCCGTCCTGGGGGCCGATGAGCTGGGACTGACCGGCACCCTGTCGGCCGATGGGCACCAAGTCGTCTGCTACCCGGACCTGATGGCGCTCACCGACGCCCTGGCCTGGGGCACCCCGGCCCCGGCGACGGTGATCGCGCCATGCCTGCCGCCCGCTGACACGGCCGACCCGGCCTCGGCCGACGCCGTCCACGCCGCGACCCATCACGCCCTGGAGCTGGTGCAGGAGTGGCTCGCGGACGACCGCTTCGCCGCCTCGCGCCTCGTCCTGCTCACCCAGGGCGCCGTTGCCACGGCCGCGGGCGCGCCGGTCGGCGATCTCGCGAACGCGGCGGTCTGGGGCCTGGTCCGGTCTGCGCAGTCGGAGAGCCCCGGCCGGCTGGTGCTGGTCGACCTGGACGCCGCCGCCACGTCTGCCCAGGCGCTGCCCCAGCTGCTGGCCTCCGGCGAGCCGCAATTGGCCGTGCGCGACGGTGTGGCCCACCTGCCGCGGCTGGCTGCTCAGGTGGCTGACGGGCCGTCGGCCCGGCCGCTGGACCCGCAGGGCACCGTGCTTCTCACCGGTGCGACCGGCACCCTGGGCCGCCTGCTGGCCCGGCACCTGGTGACCGAGCACGGCGTGCGACACCTGCTGCTGACCAGCCGGCGCGGCGCGGCCGCCCCGGGGGCTGCCGAACTCGAAGCCGAGCTGGCCGAGTTGGGTGCGACGGTGACGCTGGCGGCGTGCGACACGGCGGACCGCGCGGCGCTCGCGGCGCTGCTCGCCGCCGTACCTGCTGACCGCCCGCTGACCGCGGTGATCCACGCCGCGGGCATCACGGACGACGGCGTGATCTCCTCGCTCTCGGCAGGGCGGGTCGACGCGGTGCTGCGCCCGAAGGTCGACGCCGCGCTGCACCTGCACGAGCTGACCGCCGAGCTGGACCTGTCCGCGTTCGTGCTCTTCTCCTCGATCTCCGCCACCCTGGGCTTCGCCGGGCAGGGCAGCTACGCCGCCGCCAACGCCTTCCTGGACGCGCTGGCCCGGCACCGCCGTTCGCTCGGCCGTCCCGCCTCCTCGCTGGCCTGGGGCCTGTGGGCCGAACGCAGCGAGCTGAGCGGCCACCTGGGGGACACCGACCTCCAGCGGATGGCGCGCTCGGGCCTGCTGGCGCTGCCCTCCGAGGAGGGCCTGGAGCTCTTCGACCACGCGCTGACCTCGGCCGAGGCCGCGCTGGTGCTGGCCCGGCTGGACCTGGGCGCCCTGGCGGCGCAGGCCGGTTCCGACGCCGTGCCCGCGATGCTGCGCGGCCTGGTCCGGAGACCGGAGCGGCGTGTCGCCGAGACCGCCGCGACCGGCGCCGGCGCCGACTCCTCGCTGCGCGGTCAGCTGGCCGCGCTGCCGGCCGCCGAGCGGGACCGGGCGCTGCTGGACCTGGTACGCATGCAGATCGCCGCCGTCCTGGGCCACGCCTCCATCGACGAGGTCGACCCCGGCCTGGCCTTCAAGGAGCTCGGGTTCGACTCACTCACCGCGATCGAGCTGCGCAACCAGCTGAACACGGCCACCGGGCTGCGTCTGCCGTCGACCCTGCTCTTCGACTACCCGTCACCCAACACGCTGGTCCAGCACCTGTGGGACGAACTGGCGATCGACCAGGCCGCACCGAGTGACGCGGCGTCCGCGGCCGCCGTGGCACCCGAACGGGCGGCTCTCGCCGCCGCGCCGGCGGGCATCGCGGACGACGAGCCGATCGCGATCGTCGCGATGAGCTGCCGTTTCCCGGGCCAGGTCCGCACGCCCGACGAGCTGTGGCGGCTTGCAGCCGAGGGCCGCGACGAGATCACGCCGTTCCCGACCGACCGGGGCTGGGACTTGGACGGACTGTACGACCCGGACCCGGACCGGCAGGGCAAGTCCTATGTGCGGGAAGGCGGTTTCGTCCAGAACGTCGCCGACTTCGACGCCGACTTCTTCGGGATCTCACCGCGCGAGGCGCTGGCGATGGACCCGCAGCAACGGCTGCTGCTGGAGACCTCCTGGGAGGCCTTCGAGTACGCCGGCCTCGATCCGGCCTCGCTGCGCGGCAGCCGCACCGGCGTCTTCGCCGGGCTGATGTACCACGACTACGCCTCGCGGATGACCACGATCCCGGACGGCTTCGAGGGCTACCTGGGCAACGGCAGCGCCGCCAGCATCGCCTCCGGGCGCCTGTCCTACACCTTCGGCCTGGAGGGCCCGGCGGTGACGGTGGACACGGCCTGCTCGTCCTCGCTGGTGGCGCTGCACCTGGCGGTGCAGTCGCTGCGCAACGGCGAGTGCGACCTGGCCCTCGCGGGCGGTGCGGCCGTGATGTCCTCGGCGCTGCCGTTCGTGGAGTTCAGCCGGCAGCGCGCTCTCTCCCCGACCGCGCGCGCCCGGTCATTCGCGGCCTCGGCGGACGGCACGATCTGGTCCGAGGGCGTGGGCATGCTGCTCGTCGAGCGACTCTCGGACGCCGAGCGCCACGGGCACCAGGTGCTCGCGCTGGTGCGTGGCAGCGCGGTCAACCAGGACGGCGCGAGCAACGGGCTCACCGCACCCAATGGTCCGGCGCAGCAGCGGGTGATCCGCCAGGCGCTGGCCAGCGCTCGTCTGACGCCGAGTCAGGTCGACGCGGTGGAGGCGCACGGCACCGGCACCAAGCTCGGCGACCCGATCGAGGCGCAGGCCCTGATCGCCACCTACGGTCAGGCGCGACCCGCGGACCGGCCGCTGCTGCTGGGTTCGCTGAAGTCCAACATCGGGCACACGCAGGCCGCCGCCGGCGTCGCCGGGATCATCAAGATGGTCATGGCGATGCGGCACGGCATGCTGCCGAAGACGCTGCACGTGGACGATCCGTCCCCGCAGGTGGACTGGTCCGAGGGTGCGGTCGAGCTGTTGACCGAGGCGACGGCCTGGCCGGAGACCGGCGAGCCGCGCCGGGCGGCGGTGTCCTCGTTCGGGATCAGCGGGACCAACGCCCACGTGATCATCGAGCAGGCGCCCGCCCGCGACGGCGAGCCGGTGGAGCCCGATACCGAGCCCGCCACGGTCCCGTGGCTGCTCTCCGGGCGAACTGCTGACGCTGTCCAGGCCCAGGCCCAGCGCCTGCTGGAGCACGTCCAGGCGCACCCCGAGCTGAAGCCCCTCGATGTGGCCTACTCCCTGGCCACCACCCGCACCGCCTTCGAACACCGCGCCGCCGTGGTCGCCGACAACCACGAGGGCTTCCTCAACGGGCTCGCGGCACTCGCCGAAGGCAGCGCTGCTCCTGGGGTGGTGCGCGGCACGGCGCAGGGTGAGGCCGGGCGCGCGGTGTTCGTGTTCCCCGGTCAGGGTGCGCAGTGGGCCGGGATGGCCGTCGAACTGCTCGACACCTCGCCGGTGTTCGCGCAGCGCATCGCCGAGTGCGAGCAGGCCCTCGCGCCGTTCGTGGACTGGTCGTTGACCGGCGTGCTGCGCGAAGCCGAGGGGGCTCCGTCGCTGGAGCGCGTCGACGTCGTGCAGCCCGTGCTGTTCGCCGTCATGGTTTCCCTCGCCGCCCTGTGGCAGTCCTACGGCGTCCAGCCGGCCGCCGTGATCGGGCACTCGCAGGGCGAGATCGCCGCCGCCGTCGTCGCCGGCGCGCTGTCGCTGGACGACGGCGCCAAGATCGCCGCTCTGCGCAGCAAGGCCATCACCGCGCTCGCCGGGCGCGGCGGCATGCTCTCCGTCCCGCTCACCCTGGACGAGGTCCAGGCCGAGTTGGACACCCGCCCCGAGGGTGGACTGGCGATCGCCGCCGTCAACGGCCCCGCCTCCATCGTCGTCTCCGGCCAGACCCAGGCGCTGGACGAGCTCCAGGCCCACTACGAGAACGCAGGAGTGCGCGCCCGCCGCATCCCCGTCGACTACGCCTCCCACTCACCCCAGGTCGAAGACCTCGAGACGGAGCTCGCGGACCTGCTGGCCGACCTGGCGCCACGCGAGGCGCAGGTGGCATTCCACTCCACCGTCACCACCATGCCGATGGATACCACGACACTCGACGGCGCGTACTGGTACCGCAACCTGCGGGAGACCGTCCGCTTCGAGGAGACTGTCCGCTCGCTGATCGACCTCGGCCACACCACCTTCGTCGAGATCAGCCCCCACCCCGTCCTCACCTACGGCATCGAGGAGACCGCCGAAACCGCCGACAACCCCGACACCATCCTCATCACCGGCACCCTGCGCCGCAACGAAGGCGGCCAGCACCGCTTCCTCACCTCCCTCACCACTCTCCACACCCACGGCCACCCCACCGACCTCACCCCCCTCCTCGCCGGCGGCACCACCACCCAACTCCCCACCTACGCCTTCCAGCACCAGCGCTACTGGCTCGACATCCCGCAGGCCGCCGCCGCCGACGTCACCTCCGCCGGTCTGAGTAGCGCCACCCACCCGCTGCTCGGCGCCGTCATCGAACTCCCCGGCACCGACACCCTGCTCCTCACCGGCCGGCTCTCCCTCACCACGCACCCCTGGCTCGCCGACCACGCCGTCAACGGCACCGTCATCCTCCCCAGCACCGCCTACGTCGAACTCGCCCTCCACGCCGGCGACCTCGCCGGCTGCGACCTCCTCGAGGAACTCACCCTCCGCGCACCCCTCGTCATCCCCAGGACAGGCGCCGTCCGCCTGCACCTCAGCGTGGCAGCGCCGGACGACAGCGGACGCCGCACCCTCACCCTCCACTCCCAGCCCGACACCGACACCGATACCGGCACCCTGCCCTGGACGCTGCACGCTGACGGCACCCTGGTCCCCGGGGCCCAACCCTCCACCGACGACCTGACCGCGTGGCCGCCCGCCGGCGCCACCCCTGTCGACGTCACCGACCTCTACCGCAGCCTCGACCAGGCCGGCTACAGCTACGGCCCTGCCTTCCAAGGCCTCCAAGCCGCCTGGACCCGCGACAACGAGATCTTCGCTGAGGTCACCCTCCCCCAGGACCAGCACGCCCAGGCCGCCCACTACAACATCCACCCCGCCCTCCTCGACGCAGCCCTCCACGCCACGTTCCTGCACAACCCCACGGCGAGCCCGCTGCCGTTCGCCTGGCGCGCCGTCACCCTGCACGCCATCGGCGCGACCTCGCTGCGTGTCCGCCTCAGCTCGGCCGCCCCCGACACCTACACCCTCGCCATCACCGACCACACCGGCACGCCCGCCGCGACCATCGAAGCCCTGGCGGTACGACCGCTCTCACCCGAACGGCTGCTCAGCGGCCGCAGTGGGGGGCACCAGTGGCTCTTCCAGGTGGACTGGGTTGCGGCGGCCGAGTCGGCCGCGCCCAAGGACAGGCCGCGGTTGGCCGTCCTCGGGGAGGACATCCTGCGGGTGAGGGCCTCGCTCATGGCGGCGGGCACCTACGCCGAGGCCTACCCGGACTTCGCGGCCCTGAGCAAGGCAGTGGACGAGGGCGGTCCGGTGCCGGCCGCAGTGTTCGTCACCAGCGTGTCCGAGGCCGGTGGCGGGGACTCGGCGGATGGCGCCGCGGCCGCCCACATGCTGACCCACCGGGCGCTGGAGTCGGCACAGTCCTGGATCGGCGACCAGCGCTTCGCCTCCTCCCGGATGGTGTTCCTGACCCGTGGCGCCGTGGACGCGCGAGGGGCCGGTGAGCCCCGGGACCTGTCGGCGGCGTCGGTCTGGGGTCTCATCCGCTCCGCACAGGCGGAGAACCCCGACCAGTTCATGATCGTCGACATCGACGATCACCGGGCCTCCTGGAAGGCCCTGCCGTCGCTGGTGGCCGGCCGGGAGTCGCAGCTGGCCCTGGACCGAGGCACCGTGCTCGTCCCCCGTCTGGCCCGCACTGCCGCGGGTGCCAGCGGCGGCGGTTCCCCGTTGGATCCGCAGGGCACCGTCCTGATCACCGGGGCCACCGGGATGATCGGCATACTGGCGGCGCGTCGTCTGGTGACCGAGCACGGAGCGAAGCACCTGCTGCTGACCAGCCGTCATGGAGCCGAGGCGCCGGGCGCCGCGGAGCTCGAAGCCGAGTTGGCCGCGCTGGGCGCGAGCGTCACACTGGCTGTGTGTGACACCACGGATCGCCAGGCCCTGAAGGCCCTGCTCGCCACCGTCCCCGCCGACAAGCCGCTGACCGCGGTGGTCCATGCCGCCGGCGTGATGGACGACGGCGTTATCTCCTCGCTGACGGCCGACCGCCTCGACGCCGTGCTGCGCCCGAACGTCGACGCGGCCTGGCACCTCCACGAGCTCACCGCGCACCTGGATCTCTCGGCGTTCGTCCTCTTCTCCTCGTTCTCGGGCACGTTGGGCGTGGCCGGCCACGGTGGCTACGCGGCCGCTAACGGTTTCCTCGAAGCGCTGGCGCAGCAGCGGCATGCTCAGGGCCGGGCAGCGGTGGCGGTGGCATGGGGCCTGTGGGCCGAGGGGAGTTCAATGACCAGCCACCTGGGCGAGGCCGACCTGACCCGGTTGGCTCAGGCGGGCGTGGCAGCGCTCTCCCCCGCCGAGGGGATCGAGCTGTTCGACGCCGTGCTGCGGACCGAGCGGGCCACCGTCGCCGCGGTGCGGCTGGACTTCGACGTCCTGCGCGCCGGAGCCAGGTCAGGGACGACACCGCCGCTGTTCCGAGGACTGGTCCGGGTGACCACCCGCCGGGTCGCGGGCGTTGCGACCGGCGCGGTCGCCACGCTGCGCCAGCGACTGGCGGCCCTGCCCGACGCCGAGCGGGACGCCCTGCTGGTGGACCTGGTGCGGACGACCGTGGCGACCGTGCTCGGCCACGCGTCGCCCGACACGGTGCTGGCAGACCGGGGTCTGAAGGAGCTCGGCTTCGACTCACTCTCCGCCGTCGAGGTCCGCAACCGGCTGAACACGGCGACCGACCTGCGCCTGCGGGCGACGGTGGTGTTCGATCACGCGTCCCCGCTGGCGCTCGCACAGTTCATCAAGACCGAGATTCTGGGGCGCTGAACCGGTCCGCGTTGGCGGCGCAACCGTCACCGGAAGTCGGCGTGCACCCAGAGCAGAGCAATCAGGAAGAAGGAAAATATGCAGGTTTCAGGCGTCTACATCGACTCCATCGGAGTGCACTTGCCGGAGTGGGTGAGTGCCGAGAAGGCGGTGGTCGACGGGATCTACGACGCGGACATCCAGGCTGCAAACGGGCTGACGGGTACTCACATCGCCGGTGACGTACCAGCGGTGGAGATGGCGATCACGGCCGCCCGCAACGCTGTCGAGCGTTCGGAGCTGGAGCTGGACGAGGTCGAGTCGCACATCCACAGCGGCGTCTTCTTCCAGGGGCCGGAAGGCTCGTACCCGCCCGGCTACATCCTGCGCGAGCTCGGTGTCAGCGGTGCCTCCAGCCTGGACCTGCGCCTCGGCTGCAACGGCTTGCTCGGTTCGCTGGAGGTCGCGGTCGGCCAGATCACCGGGGCCGCCAAGGCGAAGAACGTGCTGCTGACCACGGCGGAGAACTGGGGCACCCCGCTGCTGAACCGGTGGCTCGGCCTGGGCCCGGCGTTCATCCTGGCCGACGGCGCCTCCTCCGTGCTGCTCAGCAGCGAGGGCGGCTTCGCCGAGGTACGTGCGGTCAAGTCCGGTGTGCTGCCGGAACTCGAGCAGTGGCACCGCGGTGAGGACTCGCTGCTGCCGCCGCAGGACCTGGAGACCAACCCGTACGACCTGAGCAACCGCGCCACTGTCTTCAACGAGAAGACGATGTCGCTCACGGACGTGCTGGAGAAGCTGACGGTCTTCAACCTGAACATCGTCTTCGGCTGCCTGGTGGACGCCGGCCTCAACGGCTCGGACCTCGCCAAGGTGATCGCCATCAACACTGATGGTCGGATGATCGAGCAGGGCCTGATGGCGCCGCTCGGCCTCGGGATGGACCGCTCCACCTGGGACTTCGGCAAGTCGGTCGGTCACATGGGTGGCTCGGACGTGATCGTCTCGCTCAACCACCTGCTGGAGTCCGGCGAACTCGCCCCGGGCGACCACGTTCTGCTGACCTCGTCCGGTCCGGGCTGGACCTGCACCGCCGCCGTGATCACCATCCTCGCCAAGCCCTCCTGGGGCGGCTGAGCGCGACTGAGAGCCCGCTGAGCACGGCTAAGTGGGCACCCTAGGGGCTGGGCCGGCGAACCGCCTGTCCAGCCCCTGGCAGTTTCAACCGTTCGAGTGACACATTCGATCTTTGGTGTGTCTAGCGCCACACTCCGTCAGTAAAGACCTCATCAAATAGTTTGTGATACCGTTCACGAGCACCAGGGATGAGTCGAAGTGCCTCACATGGAGGACTTCTTGGCTGACAAGGTCAGCCCTTCGGTCGCTGAGCACACGCACCCCTGGTGCTCATCCCAGCTACACGTCCACGTTCCCCGACATGCCGCCGGAGTTGCCGACATGCCGTCCGCTGACGCCCCGCTCGTTCGAGGCGCCGCAATTCCCACTGCGGTCGCCGGAGTTGCCGCAGTCGCGGCCGCGACCGTCCTCGCGGGCGCCAAGGGTCTGTACGGTGCGCTGTTCGCGCTTCTCCTGGTGATGGCCTTCTTCAGCTTCGGGCAGATCGCCATCGATCGCCTGACCAGGAACAACCCGCAGATGATGCTTGCCGTGGCGATGTGCGTCTACATGACCCAGATCCTCGCGGTGGGCATCGTCCTCGCCTTCTTCAAGGGCACAACACTCTTTGACACCAAGGTCTTTGGCTTCGCCGTGCTCGGCCTCACCGCCGTCTGGACCGTGGGTGTGGTGCGGGCGGCAATGAAGGCCAAGATCTTCTATGTGGTGGCGCAGTCGGCTGATGAGAGCGTGACGGCCCCGGAGCGTCAACCGTGAAGGTCACCTCCTCCTCCAAGGGGAGGGGGTCGACGCTTATGCGAAACCAACAGGCTGCTATCGTCCGGGGCAGCAGCCACGGAGTACGGGAAGCGTCCGGATCGCTCCACCAGCCGGATTGATCACCGATGACGTCGCACAGCCTCCGCCAGAATCTGGACGCGTGCGGGGCTGCGTCTTGACGCGGCTCGCCGTCACCCCCAAGCGCGCGAAACAAGAAATCAGTCAAAGTGCCGCACCGTGGCCGAAAGCCGCGCCGACACACCGAGGTTGCCGTAACTATGTGTCACGACGAAGGAGTCCGTGGTGAGTGCTGACAGGCTCACGCAGCAGCTTGCCTCAGAAGGCTGCCACCTGTTCTCCGGCTGCGGCTTCCCGGCCCCCGGCCTGAACGAGTTCCAGTTCAAGCCGATCTTCACGGTCGCCGGCTTCGATTTCAACAAGCCGATGCTGCTGTCGCTGATCGTCATGCTGCTGGTGATCGGCTTCTTCTGGGCCGTGTTCGCCCGGCCGAAGGTGGTCCCGGGCAAGCTGCAGCTGGTGGCCGAGATCGGCTACGAGTTCGTGAAGCGCAGCGTCGTGCTGGAGAACATCGGCAAGCGGGGCGAGAAGTACGTCCCGATGATGGTCTCGCTGTTCTTCTTCGTCTGGATGCTGAACGTGATGTCGATCATCCCGTTCGCCCAGTTCCCCGCCGCCGCGGTGATCGGCTTCCCGGTCGCTCTGGCCCTGGTGGTCTGGGTCACCTACATGGGGCTGACCTTCAAGAAGCACGGGTTCATCGGCGGCCTGAAGCACCTCTGCTGGCCGTCGGACGTCCCCGTCGGGGTCATGTTCATCCTGGTCCCGATCGAGTTCATCTCGAACATCTTCCTGCGGCCGTTCACCCTCGCGGTGCGACTCTTCGCGAACATGTTCGCCGGTCACCTGCTGATCGTGATGTTCTCGGTGGCCTCCTGGTATCTGCTCAGTCCGAGCATCGGTGTGCTGTACGCCGGCGCGTCCTTCTCGCTGACCCTGGCGCTCACCGCCTTCGAGCTGCTGATCCAGTTCCTGCAGGCCTACATCTTCACGCTGCTCGCCAGCACCTACATCGGCGGCGCGCTCGAAGAAGCGCACTGACCCCGCTGTAGCCCCCTGCCTCATCTCCCCTCGCTCGTCCGGTGGCCAACCACCACCGGTTCACCACCCTGCAAAGGAAAATCTGAGATGTCGATCGAGAACCTCGCTGCGGTCAGCGGCTCCGTCGCCTCCATCGGTTACGGCCTTGCGGCGATCGGCCCCGGCATTGGCCTCGGCCTCATCTTCGGCAACAGCGTGCAGGCCATGGCCCGCCAGCCCGAGGCGGCCGGCCTGATCCGCACCAACATGTTCATCGGTCTGGCGGTGACCGAGGCGCTCGCGCTCGTCGGCATCGTCATGCCGTTCGTCTTCGGCAAGTAATCGGCCGTAGTCCCACCGGACGGAAGGTCCAGATATGTTGCTCGCAGCGGCCAATCTGGCGGCAGAGGACTTCAATCCTCTGATCCCCAAGGCTCCTGAGCTCATCATCGGCCTGATCTGCTTCTTCGTGGTCTTCGGTCTGCTCGGCAAGAAGCTCCTCCCCAGCATCGAAAAGGTGCTGGCGGAGCGCCGGGACATGATCGAGGGCGGCATGGAGCGTGCCGACGCCGCACAGGCCGAGGCCCAGGCCCTCCTTGAGCAGTACCGCGCCGAGCTCGCTGAGGCGCGTCACGAGGCCGCTCGGATCACCGAGCACGCTCGTGAGCAGGGCGCTGCCCTGATCAGCGAGATGCGCGAGGAAGGCCAGCGTCAGCGCGAGGCCATCGTCGCGGCCGGTCACGCCCAGATCGAGGCCGACAAGAAGCAGGCGACTGCCGCCCTGCGCCAGGACGTCGGTTCGCTCGCCACCCAGCTGGCCTCCCGCATCGTGGGCGAGTCCCTCGAGGACGCGGCCCGGCAGACTGGCGTGGTCGACCGCTTCCTGGACGACCTGGAGGCCAAGGCCGCCGCGAGCGCGGCGGTCGCCAAGTGATCGGCGCCAGCCGTGAGGCGCTGGCCGCCGGTCGCGAGAACCTCGACAGCCTGACCGACAACACCTCGGTGGACGCGGCCAAGCTGGCGGAGGAGCTCAGCGCCGTGACGGCGCTGCTGGACCGCGAGGTCTCGCTGCGCCGGCTGCTGACCGACCCCTCGCGGAGCGGTCAGGACAAGGCGCAGCTGGTCGGCTCGCTGCTGACCGGTCAGGTCTCCGGCGAGACCGTCGACCTGGTGTCCGGCCTGGTTCGGTCCCGCTGGTCCGGTGGCCGCGACCTGGTCGACGCCGTCGAGGAGCTGTCCGCCTACGCCGAGGTGATCGCCGCCGAGAAGGCCGGCCGCCTCGACGACCTGGAGGACGAGCTCTTCCGGTTCGGACGGATCGTCAGCGGCTCGCACGAGCTGCGCGCCGGTCTGACCGAGCCGAAGGCCGGCACCGCCGCCAAGGCGGAGCTGATCAAGAAGCTGCTCGGCGGTCGTGCCCTGGCGGGCACCGTCCGCCTGGTCACCTCGCTGGTCACCCACCCGCGTGGCCGTAGCCTGGAGCAGGGCCTGGAGTCCTACTCCAAGCTCGCCGCCGACCGCCGCGGCCGTGTGGTGGCCCTGGTCACCACCGCGGTTCCGCTCAGCGACGGCCAGAAGGAGCGCCTCTCGGGCGCGCTGGCCAAGCTGTACGGCCGCGCCGTGCTCCTGAACATCGACGTCGACCCCGAGGTCGTCGGCGGTGTCCGGGTGCAGATCGGTGACGAGATCATCGACGGCACCGTGTCGAGCCGCCTGGAAGGCGCTCGACAGGCCCTCGAAGGCTGAGCCACCCGCACAGCACATCCGACCCTCGGTCGGGCGCCGGTCCCATCCCACGGGGCAGCCGGCACATACGTACGGCCGGTCCAACAGCACCGGCCGAGGATCGAATACTTGCGGCCCTCCTTGGGCGGGCCGAGGATCGCAACCTAGGAGAGCAGGGAAGCCTGATGGCGGAGCTTACGATCCGGCCGGAGGAGATCCGGGACGCGCTGGCCGACTTCGTCCAGTCGTACCAGCCGGACGCCGCCTCGCGTGAAGAGGTCGGCACGGTCACCGAGGCCATGGACGGTATCGCCAAGGTCGAGGGCCTGCCCTCGGTCATGGCCAACGAGCTGCTGAAGTTCGAGGACGGCACCCTCGGCCTCGCGCTGAACCTCGACACCCGCGAGATCGGTGTCGTCATCCTCGGTGAGTTCGCGGGCATCGAGGAGGGCCAGACGGTGCACCGCACCGGCGAGGTCCTGTCCGTCCCGGTCGGTGACGGCTACCTCGGCCGCGTCGTGGACCCGCTGGGCAACCCGATCGACGGCCTGGGCGACATCGCCTCGACCGGTCGTCGCGCCCTCGAGCTGCAGGCCCCCGGCGTCATGGTCCGCAAGTCGGTCAAGGAGCCGCTGCAGACCGGCATCAAGGCCATCGACGCGATGACCCCGATCGGCCGCGGCCAGCGTCAGCTGATCATCGGCGACCGCCAGACCGGCAAGACCGCGGTGGCCGTCGACACGATCATCAACCAGCGTGACAACTGGCGCTCCGGCGACCCGAAGAAGCAGGTCCGCTGCATCTACGTCGCCGTCGGCCAGAAGGGCTCCACCATCGCCTCGGTGCGTGGCGCCCTGGAGGAGGCCGGCGCGCTGGAGTACACCACCATCGTGGCTGCTCCCGCCTCCGACCCCGCGGGCTTCAAGTACCTCGCCCCGTACACCGGTTCGGCCATCGGCCAGCAGTGGATGTACGACGGCAAGCACGTCCTGATCATCTTCGACGACCTGTCGAAGCAGGCCGAGGCCTACCGCTCCGTCTCCCTGCTGCTGCGTCGTCCGCCGGGCCGCGAGGCCTACCCGGGTGACGTCTTCTACCTGCACTCCCGCCTGCTGGAGCGCTGCGCCAAGCTCTCCGACGAGCTGGGCGGCGGCTCGATGACCGGTCTGCCGATCATCGAGACCAAGGCCAACGACGTCTCGGCGTACATCCCGACCAACGTCATCTCGATCACCGACGGCCAGTGCTTCCTGGAGTCCGACCTGTTCAACGCCGGCATCCGCCCGGCCGTGAACGTCGGCATCTCGGTCTCCCGCGTCGGTGGCTCCGCCCAGATCAAGGCCATGCGCTCGGTCGCCGGCCGCCTGCGTCTGGACCTGGCCCAGTACCGCGAGCTGGAGGCGTTCGCCGCCTTCGGTTCCGACCTGGACTCGGCCTCCAAGGCCCAGCTGGAGCGCGGTGCCCGCATGGTCGAGCTGCTCAAGCAGGGCCAGTACCAGCCGTTCCCGGTCGAGGAGCAGGTCGTCTCCATCTGGGCCGGCACCACCGGCAAGATGGACGACGTCCCGGTCGCCGACATCCGCCGCTTCGAGCGCGAGTTCCTGGACTACGTCCGGGTCGAGCACAAGAACCTGCTCGCCGGCATCGTGGAGACCGGTCTGCTCGCCGACGGCACGATCGACGCGCTGACCGAGGCGATCAAGTCCTTCAAGCTGGGCTTCACCACGGCCGACGGCAAGCTGCTCTCCGAGCAGGCCTGAGTCCGGTAACGAGGGAAAGGACGTAACGACCCATGGGAGCACAGCTTCGGGTCTACAAGCGCCGGATCCGCTCTGTCACCGCGACGAAGAAGATCACCAAGGCGATGGAGATGATCTCCGCGTCGCGCATCGTCAAGGCGCAGCGCGCGGTGGCCGCCTCCACTCCGTACGCCGACGAGCTCACCCGCGCGGTGACGGCGGTGGCCACCCGGTCCAACGCCAAGCACCCGCTCACCACCGAGAACCCGCAGGCCAAGACCGCCGCGGTGCTGCTGATCACGGCAGACCGCGGTCTGGCCGGCGGCTACTCGACCAACGCCATCAAGCAGGCGACCTCGCTCACCGCGCGGCTGCGTGCCGAGGGCAAGGACGTGGTGACGTACATCGTCGGTCGTAAGGGTGTCTCGTACTACGGCTTCCGTGGCCTCGAGGTCACGGGCTCGTGGACGGGCTTCTCGGACAAGCCGACCTACGGTGACGCCAAGGCCGTGGCGAGCGATCTCATCGAGGCGTTCGTGTCGGAGACCGGCGGGGTGGACGAACTGCACCTGATCTCGACCAAGTTCGAGTCGATGCTCACCCAGACCGCGGTCGACGCCCGGCTGCTGCCGCTGAAGCTGGACGAGGTCCAGCTGAGCGACGACAAGCCGGCCAAGGCCGAGATCTTCCCGCTGTACGACTTCGAGCCGTCGGCGGAGGGCGTGCTGGACGCGCTGCTGCCGCGGTACGTCGAGAGCCGGATCTACAACGCGCTGCTGCAGTCGGCCGCTTCGGAGCACGCCGCTCGTCGGCGCGCGATGAAGAGCGCCACCGACAATGCGGGAGAGCTCATCAAGTCGCTGACGCGGCTTGCCAACTCGGCCCGCCAGGCCGAGATCACCCAGGAAATCAGCGAGATCGTCGGCGGCGCCAACGCCCTCGCCGACGCTAGCCGCGGGAGCGAATGAGAATGACCACCACTGTTGAGCCGACGGGCGCCGGACTGGCCACGGGCCGCGTTGCCCGGGTCATCGGCCCGGTCGTCGACGTGGAGTTCCCCGTCGACGCGATTCCCAACATGTTCAACGCCCTGCACGTCGAGGTCGACAACCCCGACGGCACGGGCAAGAAGGTCCTGACCCTCGAGGTCGCCCAGCACCTCGGCGATGGCATGGTCCGCGGCATCTCGATGCAGCCGAC